>CAYXRN010000005.1:0-56332 GCA_964467635.1 uncultured Chitinophagaceae bacterium
CTGAGATCAAACCCGTTGAACCTGGACCGGGTAATGCCGGTTAGGAAAGGTAAGCGCCCTGTCGGTCAATGATCAGGGAATTTCACTTACCTGTTTTTGTTTTTAAACGTCTCAAAGCCAGCGCGATTGTGCTTGGTTTTGAACGCATTTTTTTACATTCAAAAGCAGTAAGCATTATGTTTAGAAACGTTCTTTTTGGGCTTGTTCTGGGTCTATCCTTCTTTAGCACATCATCAGCGGTGGCCCAATTTTCGATTGCTGGAAGCGTCGTGGATTCCGCCACCGGAGAGCCAATCGTGGCAGCCAGTATCACCATCACCGGTCCTGTAAATTCCGGCGCCTATTCCGATGACAACGGCTATTTTAAAATCAGTCGGCTTCCCAAGGGAGTTTATATCCTCCGGGTTAGCTACCTGGGCTATCATTCGGCAACAAAGGAACTCCGTATTGAAGGCGATAGGACAAACCTCTCGTTTGCATTAAAAGAGATCGGCTTATTTATCGCACCTATAGAAATCACGGGAACGAGGGCAGGAAGAAACGCCCCTTTTACCAAAACCAACATTTCAGCCAAAGACTTGAAAAAAATCAACCTCGGCCAGGACCTGCCTTATTTGTTAAAACAACAGCCGTCGGTGGTTACCACTTCCGATGCCGGCGCGGGAGTCGGTTACACCAATATCTGGATCAGGGGAAGCGATATTACCCGGATCAATGTGACCTTCAACGGCATTCCGGTAAATGACGCCGAATCAGCCGGTGCTTTTTTTGTAGACATCCCGGATATTGCCTCCTCGGTCAACAGCATACAGATACAGCGTGGCGTAGGAACGTCTACTAACGGTGCCGGTGCTTTCGGAGCCACTATTAATTTGAGCACCAACACCTTTCATCCGGACGCCTACGGAAAGATCGCGACAAGCTACGGCTCCTTTAACACGCAAAAATATAGTGTAGAGGCCGGCACTGGTCTGCTGAATAACCACTTTACGATAGATGCACGACTGTCCACTATCTCATCAGATGGTTTTATTGACCGTGCTTCCTCCGACTTAAAATCGTACTATTTATCAGGCGCTTATTTCAGCAAAAACACCTCCATCAGGTTCAATGTATTTTCAGGGAAGGAGAAAACCTACCAGGCATGGAACGGTGTACCGGAGGACTCCTTAAAAGCCGGGAACAGAACTTATAACAGCTTAGGACTGATGCCCAACGGGGCGTATTATGACAACCAGACGGACAATTACACCCAAACCTACTACCAATTATTCTGGAACCAGGAAATAAATGCACAATGGAACTTTAATGTGGCAACGTTTCTGACCCGTGGTAAGGGATACTATGAAGAATACAAAATGGACGAACCCTATGACGACTACGGACTGGACAATCCGGTCATCGGCTATGACACATTGAAGACGACCAATCTGATACGTGACCGCTGGCTGGACAATTATTATTACGGTGCCATATTCTCCCTTAATTATAAAAACGATAACTTTAGTTCAACACTAGGGGGCGGATGGAATCGCTACGACGGCAAACATTACGGTAGGGTAATATGGGCTGAATACGTCATCGACAAGGGATATCAATATTATTTCAACAAGGCTTATAAGAACGACTTCAGCCTATACTGGAAAGGTAATTTAGCGCTGTCTTCCCGTCTGGTGGCCTTCCTGGATTTACAATACCGGCACATTCTTTATGACATTAAGGGATTTGAGGACTACCCTGATATCCATCCCCGGAACCGCTATAACTTTTTCAACCCAAAAGCCGGTATCAGCTACCACATAAACGATAACAACAGGCTCTATGCTTCTTATGCAATTGCGCATAAAGAACCTAACCGAGATGATTTTAAAACTAAAATAGAGACCCCGCCCCAACCGGAAGAAATGGGGGACCTGGAAGTAGGCTTTGACCACGAAGGAACAGGATACAAGTTGCACGCCAACCTCTATTACATGGGCTACCACAACCAACTGGTATTGACTGGAAAGATTAATGATGTCGGTGCGCACACCCGGACCAACGTACCGGAAAGCTACCGCACCGGCATAGAGCTAAACGGTTCGGTGCAATTGGCAAAAATACTGACATTAAACGCCAATGCTACCTTTAGCCGCAACAGAATCAAGAACTTCACCATTTATTATGACGATTTTGACCATGGCGGACAAAAGGCTATCCATTACGACGAGACACCCATATCCTTCTCTTCCCCTGTTGTCGGGGGGGCAGCTTTAACCCTTACTCCATTTAAAGCATTGGATATTACGCTCACCGGAAAGTATGTCGGCCGCAGGTATATGGATAATACAGGCAACATTAACAGCAGCATAGCCCCGTATTTCACAAACGGCCTGCAATTGCATTATGCAATTAGGCCAAAGGCCGTCAAGTCCATCAACATAAACCTGCTGATCAACAACCTCTTTGATGTCGACTATGAAACAAACGGATATACTTACGCCTTCTATCAGGACGAAAAAATACAAACCTCAAATGCCTATTTCCCACAAGCGGGGATCAACTTCTTATTGGGGCTGACAATTGACCTGTAAAGATTATCTGATCTCAAAATCAAACATTTTTTCATCGGCCAAGAACCCCTGCAGGCGGTCGCCTATTTGTACGCGACCCACGCCGGCAGGGGTACCGGTGTAGATAAGATCGCCAATATTCAGGGTGAAAAATTTGGAAATATACGCGATGAGTTCATCCACTGAAAAGAGCATATCCCGCGTATCTCCTGTTTGCACTTTTTCCTCGTTTTTTAAAAGAGTGAATTGTATTTCAGAGACCCGTCCTGTTTGGGAGATCGGGAGTAGTTTTCCCAGTACGGCGGAGTGATCAAAAGCTTTGGCTTTTTCCCAGGGATGGCCGGCTTCCTTAAGCTTCTTTTGCACGTCTCTGGCCGTAAAATCAATTCCTAATCCGACTTTGTCGTAATACCTGGAAGCATACTTTTTATAAATTGATTTTCCGTTTTTACACATCTGCACCACCAGCTCACATTCGTATTGGAGGTCTACAGTAAAATCCGGATAATAAAAAGGTTCATTTTGCTGCAACAGGGCATTTTTAGGTTTCATGAAAATTACCGGTTCTGGTGGAAGGTCATTATTAAGCTCCTTTGCATGAGCTGCATAGTTCCTGCCAACACAAAATATTTTCATGGGAATACCTTTAGGTTAAAAAAAGCAATAAAACGGGTGTTTTAGTGGAGATTATCGGGCTCGAACCGATGACCTTTACGCTGCCAGCGTAACGCTCTAGCCAACTGAGCTAAATCCCCTTTTTTCCTTGGTTGTTCAACAAAGGGTGCAAAAATACTCTTTTTTTTGCAATAACAAAATAACAAATGCGCAAGCTGTCAACAACTTTAACAGGATATGGCCGCATACATACATATCATGAATACTCTGTGTCGTTTGGGGGGGCAGGAGCCAAGAGATACCCAACCGAATATATCTTTTGCCAAATACGCTTCCCCATCGCTCCTTCAGGAAAGGACTTATGCAACAGAACTTTAATAAGTTTGCGTTGGTCTTGTATCATTTGGTCTTTTATTCTCCCGAGGTGATCTATGTATCCACACATTTCATCTATACAATGCAAGAGGGTACCACTAATAAATTTACTTTTAACGTCAATATGAAACAACATCAATTATCTTCGCGAAATATAGTAATAGCCCTGCACCTTATTTTTTGGGGGACTTTATTGTTATTCCCCTTCTTTTTTAGTGTCCCCGGAAAGCCATTCTCTACCATAGGTCACCTGCCTTTGCCCTTTTACCTGATTTCTTTACTGATATGCGCGCTCCTGTTTTACGGCAATGCTTTTTTTCTTTATCCTAAGCTTTGCAACAAAAGATGGTGGTGGGGTTACCTTTTCGTACTCGCTTTTATTTTTGCCCTTGTTCAGCAGTTAAAGATAATAATCTTAACCCATTGGTTTCCAGACATAAGCATATTTGGGGCTAATGCACCTTTCATATTTGCCCCTACCTTGTTTGCACTCGCTGCTGGCACCATTTACCGTTACACAACAAATCACAATAAAACAGAACGGATCAGGCAGGAGAAAGAAGCCGAACAACTTGCTGCTGAGTTAAAGTTTCTCCGCTCACAAATCAGTCCACATTTTTTATTCAATGTACTGACCAACCTGGTATCCCTTGCCCGTAAAAAGTCCGACAGACTGGAACCGGCCTTAATTATGCTGGCTGATCTAATGCGCTACATGCTTTACGATGCTGATGTAAAAAAGGTAACTTTAGGACAGGAAGTACAATACCTAAAAAATTATATTGCCCTGCAGCAATTACGCTTTGGGGACGATGTAACCATAGAAACAAATTTCGAGCTGCAGCCTGGAGCCGACGAATATAAAATTGAGCCGATGTTGCTGATCCCTTTTGTTGAAAATGCATTTAAACATGGGGTAGGATGGATTAATGATCCCAAGATAAACATCGGCATAAAGGCAAGGGACCTTCTTGTTTCCTTTAAAGTAGAAAACAAATTCAATATGGCAGACCAGGTGCACAAGGATAAAGATTCTGGCATCGGACTTGCAAATTTAAGGTCGCGGTTACAACTACTATACCCTGACAAGCACCAGCTGCTGTTAGAAAACGAAAACAATATATTCAAAACCCAGCTAACATTACAATTATGAAATGCATAGCCGTAGATGATGAAAAACTGGTATTGGAATTGCTCGAAGACAATATCAGACAAGTTCCTTTCCTGGAGTTCCGGAAAGGCTTTAAAAATGCGGTGGAAGCGGCTGAAATACTTCAACAGGAGCAGATTGACCTCATGTTTCTGGATATTCAGATGCCCCGACTCGATGGCTTGTCTTTCCTGCGTTCTCTTCCCCATCCACCGATGACTATTCTTGTAACTGCTTATGAAAAATATGCATTAGAAGCTTTCAGCCTGAATGTGGTGGATTATTTAATGAAACCAGTGAGTTTTGAGCGTTTTTTACAGGCCTGCAATAAAGCCTATGAATTATACAACTTGCAACACGCCACATCCAAAGGTGACAATATTCCCGACTATTTTTTCGTGTATGTAGAGTACAACCAGGTAAAGGTTTCCATTCCGGATATTATCTACATCGAAGGTATGAAAGATTATGTAAAAATATATCTTACCTCCTCCAAAAAACCGCTTATCACCAGGATGAGCTTAAAGGCATTAGAGGAGAAGCTGTACGCGCACCGATTCGTCCGGATACACAAATCATATCTCATTGCTGCGGACAAGATACTAGCCGTGAAGCGTGACCTCATCAGCATAGCAGATACAGAACTACCTTTAAGTGATAAATACAAGGAGGACGTTAAGAAGCTACTGTCCCTTTAAAATCCACACAAATAAGCTGTTGGTCGTCTCATATTTCCATTTTGCCTACGCTGGCTTTGTCTGACTGTGGTGCACCCTATATTTGCGGTTAAACGAGTTATGATGGATACAATAAAAAATAAGCACAAGGGTCCCCCTCTTGGAATACTAGCTGTCATTGTCACCCTTCTTTTTAATGTGGGGCTTTCCTTTGTTATTTCTTTTTCTTCAGCTACCGCACATTACCCCAACCCGTCAGCGTTGGCACAAACCATTGCAACCTATTTCCAGGATCATCCGCATGATGTATTAATGTGTGCTTTTTTTCAGTTTGGTTCAGCTGTGCCTTTAGGGATATATGTGGTAACGGTGGTCAGCCGGCTGCATTTTTTAGGCATCAAAGCCGCTGGAACATACATCGCGCTTTTTGGCGGATTGATGACGGTGTTTACCCTGGCATTGTCCGCCCTTATCAACTGGGTCATGGCTTATCCCGGAATGGCGTCAGACATTCCGGTTATCCGGGCATTGTATTATACGGGATTTGCAGTAGGAGGCGCCGGGTTTTCCGTTCCCCTGGGATTATTTTTTGCAGGCGTATCGGTTACTACAGGTTTGGCAAAACTGTTGCCCAAATGGCTGGTAATTTTCGGGCTCCTGCTTGCCATTTGCGGCGTGTTGAGCTGGTTTAGTTTAATCCTTCCTGATCTACTCTATCTTATTCCTGTAACAAGGTTCTTTGGTTTTATCTGGCTCGTTATTACGGGCTTTATGCTTCCAAAATCAAGCACAAAATAAAAGTACCTTGATTGAATTACCCGCCACTATGCATAAAGCAAAGCAAAATATTTCGCTAAAACGTCATCGGAAAACAATCAGCTATTTTATCGGCTTTGAGGCGGTTGCTTTTTTCCTTGCAGCGCTTATTCATAAAGGCTTTTTCATACAGGGCTATATGCATTATGCGGCAGGTGTGGCGGAAACCGTAATCACCGGCATCCTGGTCGCCGGGCTGCTGCTAAGCTGGCTTCAAACCGGATGGGCCCGCACACTTGGCCTGGCAGTTCAGGGGCTTGCCTTTCTAGGGACTTCCATAGGCATCGCCACAATTATTATCGGAATCGGACCTTCTACCCTGCTGGATATAGTTTATCATGGACTTATGCTTGCTGTTTTGGGTGCTGGCATCTATCTTGCGATGCAGCTGCCGCGCCACTGACTAAAAACAGGTTTATCGCAAGCCTTCCTTCTTGAATATAAGGCAAAACGGTTAATACTCCTGTATTTCCTAAGCCACTGCCAGGACGATAGGCACCTCCGTCCTCTAAAGGCAAGCACGTTCGGTAATCTCAATATTTGCCTGCTTTGTGAAAAATAAATGAAGCGTAGGCGGCGGATTGCTGCCTCCGGCGGCTATCCAACATTATTAGTAACTTTGCTTTGATGAAAGAAATCTGGGACCAGATATTGCGCTATTTCTTTTTGAAAAAGAAAGACCCCAATGCGCCTAAAACCACTTATGTCAAAATGATGCATGGGATGAACCGGATATCCATACTCTTGTTTTTCATCTGCATTATCATCCTGCTTGTCAGACTTATCAAATATCTTTTTAGCTAAGCTTCCTGCTGCAGTTATCTATTGCATCATACCGACACCCTTGCCTTGATTCTCGGATGATATTGATAATTTTCCAGCGTAAAATCATCATATTTAAAGGAAAAAATATCCGCTACGGAAGGATTGATTTTCATATTCGGCAGGGGGAAGGGCTTTCTGGTCAATTGCAACTTGGCCTGCGCGACATGATTTTTATACAAATGAACGTCGCCAAAAGTATGGACAAACTCGCCGGGCACCATATCAGTCACCTGCGCAATCATCATGGTCAACAGTGCGTAGGAAGCGATATTAAAAGGCACCCCCAAAAACACATCGGCACTTCGCTGATAAAGCTGGCAACTCAGTTTACGTTTCTTTTCTCCTTTTCCTTGAGCGGGAGGCTGCGTATAAAACTGAAAAAGGCAATGACAGGGACTCAACGCCATGTCGGGGAGATCTCCGACATTCCAGGCGCTGATTACGAGCCGGCGGGAATCCGGATTGGCTTTTAATTGATCGATCAATTGAGCGACCTGGTCAATACTTCCTCCAGAGGCTATCGGCCAGCTGCGCCACTGCTTCCCATATACCGGACCCAGGTCTCCGTTTTCATCCGCCCATTCATCCCAGATGCGAACACCATTCTCTTTCAGATAACCAATATTGGTATCGCCTTGTAAAAACCACAAAAGCTCATGTATGATTGATCTCAGATGTAATTTTTTAGTGGTTACCAAAGGAAAACCTTCTTGCAAGTTGAAACGAATCTGATAACCAAAACAACTGATGGTGCCGGTGCCGGTGCGATCAGTTTTTTCGACGCCCTGATCCAGAATGTGCTGAAGAAGCTGAAGATATTGTTGCATACCGGCAAAATTACAAAACCTCCCTTATTTTCCGGTATAAACGATCCTGAATACGGTACCGGCAGCGTCGTCGGTCACGTACAGTGAACCGTCGGGGCCTTGCGCCAGGCCACAGGGCCGGTATTTGGCGTCCCCCGGAGATTCAATCGAACCGGAAGTTTGGGCAAATCCACCCGCAAAAGTTTCATAGTCTCCGGCTGGCAGATCCCCGTCAAAAGGAACATAAACCACCTTATACCCCTTCTGGGGCTCGGGCGCCCGGTTCCAGGAACCATGAAAAGCGATAAACGCCCCGTTCCGGTATTTCTCCGGATATTGTTTTCCGGTATAAAAAAGCAAACCGTTGGGGGCCCAGTGTCCCGGAAAGCCCATCATAGGAGGTTCATATTTTCCTTTAGGAGCCGTTTTCTTCCCATCACCACCGTATTCCGGAGCGACCATAAATCGTTTTTTAAACTGATCCCAATACACATACGGCCAGCCATAATCGGCGCCTTCTTTGAACAATAAAAATTCCTCGGCAGGCAAAGCTGCACCTTCTTCCGCTGAATAATACTGCGGATAAAGCTGATGAAGCTGATCGCGCCCGTGCATCAACGCGTATAATTTTCCGGTGTTCGGGTTCCAGTCGAGCGCTACACAATTCCTGATACCGGTAACGTAACGCTCTCCTCCAGTTTCCTCCGATTGACGCAACTTGTCGGCATCAAATTTCCATACCGCAGCGTGTTTTTCCAGCAATGGGCAAGGTTGCTGTCCCGGCGAATCTTTAGTGCGATCTTCTACCTGGCAGGCATTGGACGGCGCGCCTACATTGACAAACATATGGCCCTTATTATCAAAAGCCAGCGAACGGGCTTCATGTACATGCTGGACCGGCAGAGAAGCCACCAGCTCCGGTTTTAAATCCGGCAACAATTGCCCGTCCCTAAGTTTATAGCGCACAACGGCCGTATCACTTCCATAATAGAGATATCCGTTATATATACGCATGCCGGTACCTCTTATCAGATTGCCAAAATATTGGATTACATCGGCCTTGCCGTCCTGAGTTGTATCCCGGAGGGCGACCATGCAGTGGCCGTCATGAATGGCATTCAGCGCAATATAGATATCCCCGTTCTCACGCACCGCTATGTGCCTGGCCGCCCCGATATCTTTCGCGACCAATACCACGTCGAAGCCGCCGGGCAGTTGTAACCCGGCATCCGATTGGGTATAATGCAATGAATCCAGAATATTTTGAGAAGTATCCGACTTATTCCGAGAAGTATTGTTGCAGGAAACAAGTACGAACAGCGTTACTACAAGTGCATTGACAAGAAGCTTTAATGGCATGGCAAGTAATTTAAATACAGGCTATTCTTTAAAGGTACAACAATTTTGATTTATCCGAAAACTGAAGAATTTTCATTTACATTTGACTTTTCTTAACCAACCGGAAACTGCCGATGTCGGAAAAACGCAACAAGTTACAATTTCTATTACTCTTTCTTTTCCTCGGGAGTACTTTTCCCTCCTGTGCGCCCAAAGTCGTCCAAACAGGAATGGCATCCTATTACGCAGACAAATTCCAGGGAAGGACTACCGCAAGCGGCGACGTCTACAGGAAAGGAAAGCGTACGGCCGCCAGCCGTACCATTCCTTTTGGGACTAAAGTAAAAGTGATCAACCTCGAAAACGGTAAAAAAGTAAAAGTGCGGATAAATGACCGCGGTCCTTTTGTAAAAGGGCGCATTATAGATCTTTCCAAAAAAGCAGCAAAAAGATTACATATGATACGGGACGGCGTCGTTCGTGTTCGTATTTCCTATCGAAAATAACATGACACCACAAAGAAAAAATAAACTCACTACTGTTTTAAGTAAAAGACAGCCCGATATAACCGTAGTAATGGAAAACATACACGATCCCCATAATATAGCCGCGGTAATGCGCAGTTGTGACGCCATTGGCATTCAAGAGATCTACATCATCCACACCCAACTGCCGACACACAAAAAATGGGGCATCCGCACCTCCTCCAGTGCCAATAAATGGCTGACTATTCACAGCTTTGAGGACACGAAAAAGTGCTTTGAAAAGGTCAGAAACCATTACGATAAGATTTTCACAACCCGGCTGGGCGGACAGGCGATCAGTCTTTACGATATGGATTTCACCAGCTCGCTGGCTTTGGTTTTTGGCAATGAAAAACACGGAGTAAGCACGGAAGCTTGCCAACTCGCGGATGGCAATTTTGTGATTCCACAGGTTGGCATGATCAGTTCCCTGAACATTTCCGTGGCCTGCGCGGTAACACTTTATGAAGCTTACCGGCAAAAAAAACTCGCCGGACATTACCAGCAATCAAGGCTATCGGAAAATACCTTAAAGGCAATCAGGAAAAACTGGAAAATCCCTGAGGAAGATTAGGCCAGGCCTTTCAACTCATCTTCATTTTTATCCCTTTCGGCTCTATCAACCTCGGCCTGCCGTTGCAGGATCTCAATGCTGGTATTCAATTCAAACCCGATTAAGAGTACAAAAGAGTTGATAAAGATCCAGATCATTAAAATAATAATGGATCCGATAGACCCGTAGATCTGGTTGTAATTGCCAAAGTTATTGACATAATAAGAAAAGCCCAATGTGCTGAGAATCGTTAATCCGGTAGCCAGGGTGGATCCCGCCGTAATAAATTTCCATCTTGTTTCCTTGGCGGGGCCGTAGGTGTAGATAAGCGAAATAACAGTAAAAAAAAGCAACAAGATAATCAGCCACCGGACCACGTCAATAAAAAACTTCACTGTATCATTGGTAACCCCTAATGCCGTTAGCAATTCAGTAAATAAGGAACTTTGCGCCACCATCAGAATAACGGAAACAACCAGCAGTAAAATCAGCAGGCAGTTGATCTTAATGGCCATCCACCGCAACTTGATTACGTTTCTTTTAAGAAAGCCGGGGTGATCGCGGTTAAAAGAGCGCAAAATACCCGTTACGGCGGTAGAAGAATACAGCACGGCCAGCAAAAAAGAAAAAGATAACAATCCGGTTCTTTGGGTATGCAGGAAATCATAAACGATTCCATGCACAATGCGATAAGTGTTTTGATTGGGCGTAATATCCCGGATAAAAAGATAAATGGTATTTTCAACATTAGCCAATGGAATGTAGGGAAGCAGGGTAAACAAAAAGATACAGGTGGGTGGAAGTGCCAGCAGAAAGAAAAAGGAAATAGACCCTGCCCTGTCATTTAGTTCTGCATCCTTCACGTTTTTGAAGAATATGCGCATCACATCATAAAGCGGGAAACCTTTAAACCCCGGCAGCACTACTTTTTTGGACCATCCTATAACAGCCTGTACCGGTTTTGTTCCCACTAAATAATCCCCTAACTTGCTCATGAAAAAAGAGTCCGTATTATTGAATTAATGAATTCCCAGCTCATCCAAAGCCCTGTGATAAGCCCGCGCATTTCGTAAATGTTCGGAATAGGTTTCTGCAAAACTATGGAATCCTGAAAAATCAGGCTTTGCACAAAAATAAAGATACGCAGATTGCGGCGCCCGTAAAACAGCATCGATGGTCTTTATGGAAGGTGTACAAATAGGTCCGGGCGGAAGTCCGGGATACAAGTAGGTGTTGTAAGGAGAGGAGACATTTAGGTCATCTCCAGATATTCGTTTAAGGGCAAAATTCTTTAAGGCAAACCTTATCGTAGGATCTGCCTGAAGCCTAATTCCATGCCTCAGCCGGTTGAGATAAACACTGGCTATAAGCGGCTTGTCTTTTAGCTTATTGGTCTCTTCTTCTACGATAGAAGCCAGAACGTATACCTCATTGGGGGTGAGTCCTAAAGAATCCGCCGCAGCCCGGCGCTGTTTGGTCCAGAATTTATCTCTTTCCTCCGCGAGCCTGTCAAAGGTGGCTTTTGCGTCCGTGTCCCAAAAGAATTGATAGGTGTTTGGAATGATCGCGCACATGGCAGTATGAGTTGTAAAACCATATTCAGCCAAAAAAGAAGAATCCGTAAAAAGAGCCATAAAGCTAGCTGAGTCAGGTTCTAAGTTCTCGGCCAACAGTTGCGCCATGTCTTCCTTTGTCCTTTCCTTATTGATGATAAGCCTTACCGGAGTCTGCTTTCCTGATCGCAGCAACCTGATCATATCAAAATTACTCATCCCCGATTTCAGGCGATATTTTCCCGCCCTGACCCGATTGGGATAGTCCAGAAAACGGGCGACCTCGTCAAAATTTTTCGGATGTCGCAACAGCCCGCGTACATTAAAGCTATCCATCACCCTGCCATAGGTCGCTCCCGTAGGTACATAAAAGAATGTTTCTCCTTCAATATTTTTCGTATTTGGTCCGAAAATCACCCATCCTATAAAAGCACCAGCAACCACCAAAAGGATCAGCAAAGTAACAATAACCCTTATCAGTGGTCTTCGGTATTGTTTCACCATAGTTTTCAAATTTACTGCATCCGGCCAAAAAATCAAATTAAAATGCCCCTGAACGGTGCAGGGGCATTTTTCTACAAAAAAGCTGATTTAAAAGTCACTTTCCGTCAGGCCGGTATTTACTTTTAGGCTCTTTACCTGCATCTCCATCATCATTCCACCCGCATCGCTGCCGATAGTAAATGGAAATTTCACGCCATTAACCTCCTGGTAATTGCTGTATGTGGCCACACTTTTGGTAGCGCCTCCTCTTGCCGTTTCGCGCTCTCCTACTTCCTTCATCTTTAAGCCCGTCTTTACATTGTAAAAAGCAGTAGTTACGTTTCCTTTGGGATCAGTGATCTTTAGTTCATAGGCGTCACCACCGTCCAGCGCCACTATGCTCTCTAATGCAAGCTGGTACTGGTTACTTAAATATCCTTCCTCCGGGAAGATCTCCGTGCTTTCCTGCAAATCCTTTTTCATCTGATCATCCAGGGGAATATTTTGACCCATTTGCTGCACACGGATGGAGTCTCCATTAACCACAATCTTAGAAACGACACGATCACCCATACCGGGAAGTGTAACTTTCATTTTAAAGGCATCCGGCAAAAGGTAGGATCTGGTAAACTGCACTTCTTGTCCCTGAATGTTTCCAGAAGCAACCATGGTCATATCTTTGATCTTATTGATCTGATTTATTCCACCGATCGCCTGCAGGTAGTTTTCCACCACGGAAGCAGCTGTTACGCCTGCGGGAACCGGTTTTTTCTCTACCTGTTTCCATTCGTTGTTTTCATCATTTACGTCCGGCAACAGCTTTTCGGGATCAAGCGTTACAGACTGCAGTTTGCTGGTAGAGGGATACAGGAAAGTCCACTCTCCTCCCCTTTGCCAGATATCTACCGGTAAGGTAAAAGTACTGTCCTTCCCATTGGTTTCCTGTACCTGTATAATAACCGGCAATGCCATTTTACCCAAATTGCGCAGAGTTATCAAAGCACCACTTTCCGGCTGGCCATCCTTGTACTTAACCGAAGCTATGCCCTGATCAAGCCGGTCATTGGTGAAAAACCACGCTCTCCAGAACCAATCCAATTCTTCTCCCGCCGCATTATCCATGGAATGAAAGAAGTCCCAGGGATTGGGGTGTTTGAACGCCCAAGTGTGGGTATATTTTTTAAACGCATAGTCAAAACGTTTTTTACCTAATACCACGTCCCGGAGAATATGCAGCCCCATGGCGGGTTTATAATAAGCAGCTACGCCCAGGTTGAAGGACTGGATGACTTCGGGAACCGTTAATATAGGATCCATTGAACTGCTGAAGATCCGGCGGGCCATGCGATGGTTGTTGGGCTTATGATAAAATTCCCCATTATTAAACCATTTGGTACATAAATCATTGATAAAAGTGTTAAATCCTTCATCCATCCAAGGGTATTTACGTTCGTTGCTGCCAACAATCATCGGGTACCAGGTATGTCCGAATTCATGTGTAGTCACTCCCCAAAGGCTTTCTCCGGAGCTTTGGTAGCTACAGAATACAAAACCGGGGTATTCCATTCCACCTACAATACCCGCCACATTAGTAGCTACCTGATATGGATAGGGATAGAAATGTTCGGAGTAAAATTCAATACTGGCTTTTGTAAATTCCGTAGAACGGCCCCATGCGCTGTCACCTCCACTTTCCACCGGATAAACGGATTGCGCAAGGGCGGCTTTCCCGTTGGAAAGGTTAATCTTCGCCGCGTCCCAAATAAACGCCTTTGAGGCAGCCCAGGCCACATCGCGGGTATTGGTCATGTGAAAATGCCAGGTAAGCATTCCGTCTTGGGGGCGTGAAGTAGGATCATTCACATCTTCTGCCGTGCGGATAAAGACGGTTGAATCACTTTTAGCAGCTTTTTCCAAGCGTTTCCGTTCAGTATCTGTCAATACATCTTTCGGATTTTGCAAAACGCCTGCGCCAACTACGATCATGTTGGCCGGGGCGGTAATGGTGTAATCTATATTACCGTACTCCAGGTAAAATTCTCCTGCACCTTTATAAGGTAATGTATTCCAGCCTTTAATATCGTCATATACGCACATGCGGGGATACCACTGCGCGATTTCATAAATCCATCCGTTCTTCGTTAACAGCCGGCCCATGCGGTCGGTGCCGTATTGCGGCACTTTAAAAGCATATTCGACTTTTATTTTAACGGTTCCTCCTTGAGCTTTTAACGGTTCCTCCAGCCGGATCTGCATGCGGGTATCGTTTACAAAATAATCGGCACGCTTTCCGTTGACCGTTACAGCTTTTAACTCATAGCCATCGGTAAACTTCCGGTTGGCAAAACGTCCGCCGGTTACCTTTTGGGTTGCCGTGCCCCGGGAATCTTTCCGATAAATATTCTGGTCCAGTTGCAACCAGAGAAATTTCAGCGCATCCGGACTGTTGTTGGTATATTCCATTTCCACGGTCGCCGAGATCTTTTTATCGGTGGTATCCAAAGTGGCGGCTATATCATAGTTGACATAGTTCTGCCAATATTGGGGACCTGGTGTCCCATTTGCACTTCTGTACTGATTGCCATAATGAGGATAAAAAAACGGATTCCATAAGGTGCGGGAATCAAAAACTGACTGATTGGCGGTATCCCGGACCTGTCCATAGGTTGTTCCCATGATCAGGCAGGCGAAGCCCAACAGCACCCACTTGAATAATGGTTTTGGATTCATAGAGCTATTTTTAAGTGTTAACAATAATTATAAAACAGTAAACCCCTGCACCAGCAAATGACCGCATCGAAGGGTCACTACAGTGCAGAGGTTCGTTTATCTTATTTTCCGAAATCGTTAAATAGGAAGCATCCAGTGCTTTTGGATAATGGTTATTGCGATTCATTTGGGGGTGCAAATTACACATTTCACCATTATCAGCCATCAATATCGAGCAATTTGCTTCTTTAGCATTTTACGTGCAAAGTGAATACGGCTTTTAATAGTTCCCAACGGCTCCTTGAGCTGATCAGCAATTTCATGATATTTATACCCTTCGAAGTACATGGCAAAGGGCTTCTTAAAAATGTCAGGGAGTTTGTCGATCGCCTGCTGGATCTCCTTCACCCGTAAATTGGATTCGGCTCTATTGACTACTGCCGTCTGGTTGTAATCCAGCAGATAGTCATTAGGCGTAAAATCAAAGATTGTGTTTTGTTTTACTTTTCTGCGGTAATTGTTAATGAAAATGTTCCGCATAATCGTATAGAGCCAAGCTTTAATGTTGGTACCTACGTTGTACTTTTCCTGGTTGGCCAGCGCACGGTACATGGTTTCCTGAAATAAATCCTTGGCGGCTTCGCTATCATGCGTTAGGGTAATAGCGAATGGTTTTAAAAAATCGGAGTTGTTCGTCAACAGCCGGTTAAATTCTATATTTGACATTTTTTTTGTTTTTTGCTTCTTACAAAATTAAACAAAAACCATGCGCATATCCAAATAAAGAACATTAAGTTTTTGTTAAATACCCACGAGCGGTAAAGCTCCTAAAATAGTATAGCTTTTGCCTATACGAAAAAAGGATATTAACGCCCTTTTTACGCGGGCCTTGAAAGAAAAGACAGGAGCTGAAAGCCTGTACTGTAGCCCGATAGAAAAGGATGGCCGGCATTCACGAACACAGGCATTCCAGTTGGACCATTCCCGTTTCCAATGCACATGCATTCCTGTCAGGTGCCTATAGGCGTGGTCGATAGTTTTTTCTGTACAAATGTCAGGCCGCAATACAAATTGACATCCTTCATTTTGGGTAAATTATTCCACTATTAATTACATTTGCGTTCTGACATGATGAAAACAGCATTAATCACGGGAATTACCGGCCAAGATGGCGCCTATCTTGCCGAATTGCTTCTGGCAAAGGGCTATCTTGTCCATGGCATCAAAAGGCGCAGTTCACTTATCAATACGCAAAGAATCGATCACCTGTACGAAGATCCCCATGTGAACGATCCGAATTTCATTTTGCATTATGGTGATTTGACTGATGCGACCAACCTGATCCGTATCATCCAGGAAATCCAACCGGACGAAATTTACAACCTGGCGGCCCAGAGTCATGTCAAGGTCAGCTTTGAAACGCCGGAATACACGGCCAATTCCGATGCCCTGGGCACCTTGCGTTTACTCGAGGCCATACGGCTGCTTGGCCTGGCCGGTAAAACCCGGTTTTATCAGGCTTCCACTTCCGAATTATACGGAAAAGTACAACAAACCCCCCAGACGGAAAAGACCCCGTTCTATCCCCGTTCCCCGTATGCGGTCGCTAAATTGTATGCGTATTGGATAACGGTCAATTACCGGGAAGCTTATCATATTTTTGCCGTCAATGGCATTTTATTTAATCATGAAAGCCCACTAAGGGGAGAAACCTTCGTTACCCGCAAGATCACACGGGCCGTAGCACAAATCGCTCAAGGTCAGGAAGATAAAATATATTTGGGAAATCTGGACGCCCAACGCGACTGGGGACATGCGAAAGACTATGTCCGCGCTATGTGGCTTATGATGCAACAAGACAAGCCGGAGGATTTCGTCGTGGCAACCGGTCAAACGACTTCCGTCAGGGATTTTGTTAAAATGGCTTTTGAGGTGGTTGGCATTGCCATTAGCTTCAAAGGAGAGGGAAAAGAAGAAAAAGGCTATGTGAAAAGTTGCAGCAATCCGCGTTTTCAATTACCTGAAGGAATGGAAGTTGTATGCGTGGATCCGCGCTATTTCCGTCCTACTGAGGTGGAACAGCTGATAGGCGATGCGTCAAAAGCGGAGAGGCTGCTGGGGTGGAAACCCGAATACACGTTGAAGGAAATGATACGCGAAATGGTGGAAAGCGACGTTATTCTATTTGAAGAAGGAAGATCATGATGAATAAACAGGCTAAAATATATGTGGCTGGCCATCGCGGAATGGTAGGCAGTGCGATATTGAGAAAACTAAAAAGTACGGGGTTTCAAAATTTCTCGGTACGCACCTCCTCTGAACTGGACCTGCGTGACCAGGCGGCCACGACGCGTTTTTTTGAAAACGAAAAACCGGAATATGTCTTTCTGGCCGCCGCAAAGGTAGGCGGAATAATGGCCAACAACACCTATCGGGCAGATTTTCTTTATGACAACCTGCAGATTCAGAACAATGTCATCCATAACGCCTGGAAAACCGGCGTAAAAAAATTGCTTTTCCTGGGTTCTTCCTGCATCTATCCCAAGATGGCCCCCCAACCCATCAAAGAAACCGATTTGCTTACCGGGCCACTGGAACCGACCAACGAACCCTACGCCATCGCTAAAATCGCCGGCATTAAGCTCTGCGATGCCTTCAGGAGTCAATATGGCTGTTCCTTTATTTCCGTCATGCCGACCAACCTTTACGGGCCAAATGACAACTATGACTTGAATACCTCGCACGTACTCCCGGCCCTGCTGGCCAAATTTCATGAAGCCAAAACCAAAGGATTGCCACAGGTAACCGTCTGGGGAAGCGGTAAACCGCTACGGGAATTTTTATATGCCGATGATATGGCCGACGCCTGTCTGCATCTGATGGAACATTTCGATGAAGCCGGGTTCGTCAATATAGGCACCGGCAAAGACATTTCTATTGCCGGCCTTGCAGGACTCATCGCTGAAATTACCGGCTACGAAGGTGAAATCGTATACGATCATTCCAAGCCCGACGGAACCCCGAGGAAATTACTCGACGTAAGCAAGCTGCATCACACGGGCTGGCATCATACAACCGGACTGCGAGAAGGCATCCAAAAAGTATATCAACAACATTTCTTAAACTAATTTATTTGTATTCGCATGCCTCGCACCTATTTTCAAGCCGTCGCATTCACACTGTTTTTCTTTTTCTCGGCCATGTCCATGGCCGTTGGACAGGACCTTCTGAATAGCCTTACCGTGATAAACAAAGGGGGCAAGAATCATATAAACTGGGTTTTTAATGAGAACTATAATCAATCGGTAAAAAGCATTGGTATTCAGCGTTCTCAGGACAGCACAACTTACTATTCCACGATTGGTCAGGCCAGTTCACCTGTCAAAAATCAAAATCACTATGTGGACAATAATCCGGTAGCCGGCAGCAATTTTTACCGCTTGTTCATGCTGTTTAAGGACGGGTCCTACGCTTTTTCCCGCGCTGCGAAAATTATTTTACTGCCTGCGACACTTTCTAACTCAGGCACGCACCCGGTTTCTTTTCAACCTTCCATTTTTGTTTACACCAACGCTGATGACAATGTCAATATCAGCATCGCTGATGCGGAACAAAACAATTATACCATCCGCTTTTATGACGCGGCAGATCGGTTCCTGTTTGAAATTAACGACATAAAAAAGCCACTGCTGATCGTAGACAAAGCTAATTTCCTACACTCCGGCTGGTTCCATTATGAGTTATATAAGAACGGCAAGATTTTCGAAAAATGGAAGTTTTTTATAGCGCAAGATCGCCCTTGATCATCCTTGCCTTAAATACCTGCTCGAAGTTATTTACCAGTTTTTGTTTAACCTCTTCTATGGATACCGCACGCCCTATTTCTTTAGCGATGGAAGTAACCTGCTTGTCTTTAATGCCACAGGGAACGATCAGGTCAAAATAACTTAAATCGGTATTCACATTTAGTGCAAAACCATGCATGGTGATCCAACGACTACAACGTACCCCCATCGCGCATATTTTTCTGGCTTTAAAACGGTCTTCCGGATCAACCCATACCCCCGTTTCTCCTTTTGACCGGCCTCCTTTAATCCCATATTCCGCAATCGTAAGAATAATGACTTCCTCCAGGCTTCGTAAATATCGGGCAATATCTGTAAAAAATTTTTCCAGATCCAGGATAGGGTAACCCACGATTTGCTGCGGGCCGTGAAAAGTGATGTCTCCCCCCCTGTTGGTTTTTACAAATTCAATCCCTTTTTCTTTTAAAGCAGCGGCGTCCACCAGCAAGTTGGCCATATGCCCGCTTTTCCCGAGGGTGAAGACCGGCGAATGTTCACAAAAAATCAAATGGTTCCTCGTTTCAGCTGGTTGTCCCGATTGCTTTAACATTACATTCTCATGCAAGATGGCTTCCTGCTGGTCCCATGCTTTTTGATATGCTATTTTTCCCCAGTCGGCAACAGAAACTGCTTGGGCAAGTGTATCTTTATTCATCTTACAAAATTACGGCAAATCACTGAAGGGCTTAGGTCACCACCAGATTATAAAATGCTTCCGGTTCAAGATATTGCTGGGCCAAGGACTGCAGCGCTTCGGGTTGGACACTTTTAATCGTTTCTACTGTCAGGTGAAAATGTGATTCATCCAGCCCGGCGAGGATAAGATTTTTCCAGTAACGGATCACCTTAAAGCATCCATCCAGGTCTCCCAGCAGGCTGCCGATCAGATAATTACGAACCAGATGCAGCTCATCTTCGGGCACCGGTATCTCACAAAGGCTTTTCATCTCTTTAAACACTTCTGATACAACTGCTTCGCAAACCTCTTTTCCCGCCTCGGTTTGAATTGTCAGAGAGCCGCCTTTGAAGAACAAAGAAAGACTGCTGAAAATGCCATAGGTATACCCTTTGTCCTCCCGGATGTTACGCATCAGCCGGGAACCAAAATACCCGCCCAAAATGGTATTCAACACCTGCATTTTCGGAACGTCAGGATGATATCGGTTGGGGAAGGGACGTGCTATACGCACTGCCCCCTGCACACTCTCAGCGCTGCCGCCTTGAACGCGATGCGTTTTTTCCAGCACGGGCTGTAAGGGAAAGTCATTCTGCAATAGCTTTTGCGCTTCACTCCATTGGTCCCCAAAAAAACGATTTAATTTATCTTCGAACTTCGCGGTTATCTTTCCGGCGGCAAATATCTTGCAATGATTAAAACTGTAATATTGTTTAAAAAAGGCCATCAGGTTCTCCCGTTGCAAGGCGTCATAAGCTGCTAACGTGCTGTGGCGCCCATAGGGGTGATAGTCTCCGAAAAGATAGGTATCGATCAACTGATTGGCTACAAAGTCACTCTTTTCTAATTGAACAGACAGTTGCTGTTTCTTATTTTGTTTATAGATGGCCAGTTCATCTTCAGGATAATTACAACCTGTTAGCATTTCACGAATAATGGGCAGCAGGTTATCCAGTTGTTTTTCCAGGCAATATAACGTCAACGTTGCGACTTCATGATAGCAACGCATCGTTAAGAACGCACCATAATATTCAATCACCTCATCTATTTCCAAAGCAGACTTATCCGCCGTACCGCTTTTTAATAAAGCATTCGCGCTGATCGCTGTCATGGGAGAAGACTCATACCAGTTGCCGGCATCAAATACCCATTGTAACTCCAAGGTTTCCTGTTCATCGGAAGGAACCACATAAACGGGGATCCTATTTTTTAAACTAAACGTTTCGTAGGGTGGCAGGTTTACCTTAAAATCGGTAGCATCTTTTATAACCGGTGATTGTTTTCTGTTCATTATTTAAAACTTTTCTCCTTTAAAAAAAGGTTAGTTTTGTTTAGCGAAATAATATAATGTATTACGGTGATCGGGATCAAATACGGCTTTGGAAACCGATAGCACATCCGCCGTAGTTACCGCTTGGTACCGCTGTGATTCTTCATTCATCATCGCTGCATCGCCCAATAGTTCATAAAAGGCCAGGTTGTTACAACGGCTTAATAGTGCGGTATCTTCGAATGCAATCAGGCTTTCAATGCGGTTTTTAACTTTTTGCAATTCCGATGCAGGCACCTCTTCTTCTACCATTTGTTGCAATTCTTTTTCTACCGCCATTTCCGCTTCCCGCATTCTCACGCCTTTCACCAGCTTGCCTTCTATGGTCAACATCCCTGCATCCAGGCTTCCATAATGATAACAATTGACCTCGCTGAAAATCTTTTTTTCTTTTACAAGCGACTGATACAAACGGGAGGACCTGCCTCCGGCCAATATATCGGTGATGATATCCACTACGTAATAGCGCTTGTCCAGGCGCGCATAAATGGGATAGCAACGATAAAAAGCATCCAGTGGCACGTCGGCAGTTACTTCCTGGTGGCGGGCCTCCGATTGTTCGGGTTCCGGATCCATCCGGTGTACATATTTCTTTCCTCCAGGAACGGAGCCAAACCATTTTTCGGCCAGTGCTTTCACCTGTTCCGTTTTGACATTACCTCCGACCACAAGAATGGCATTGGAGGGGTTATAATGAAGAGCGAAGAAATTTTTAACATCCTCAAGGCGCGCATTCTCAATATGGGAAAGCTGCCGCCCAATGGTCATCCAGCGATACGGGTGTCTTTTGAAAGTCAGCTCACGCAACAACCTTCCCACATCTCCATACGGCTTATTGATGTAATGCTCTTTAAACTCTTCACAAACAACTTTGCGCTGGACCTCCAGGCTCTTTTCACTAAAAGCCAGAGACAACATCCGATCGCTTTCAAGCCAGAAGGCCGTCTCAATATTTTCGGCAGGAAGTTGGATATAATAATTGGTCAAATCATTGGTGGTATAGGCGTTATTGTCCCCACCGGCACGCTGCAAAGGCTCGTCATACATGGGGATGTTGACGGATCCCCCAAACATCAAGTGCTCAAAAAGATGTGCAAATCCGGTTTGCTCCGGGTTTTCATCCCTGGCTCCTACATCATATAATACGTTAACCACCGCCAGTGGTGTCGTGTGATCCTCATGTACAATGACCTTCAAACCATTAGACAACCGAAAACGGTTAAAATGAACCATGAATATTTCCTTTTATTTTGAGGCTGCAAGGTACAGACTTTTGTACAGCTAAAAATATTATAGAATGCTTTTTACCTTCAGCTTGAGCAGCTGGGGCACGCCATTCCTGAGAACAAGCACCTTAATCACTTTTCCCACTCCCTTCAGTAATTCATGATAAACATGAATATTATTGCTAAAATTGCCGTTAATAGCCAGAATAACATCCCCTTCTTTAAATCCGGCTTTCTCGGCCGGAGACCCACTCAGGATGCGGGTAACAACGACTTTTCCTTCTAAAAAATAAAGTGTAAGTCCCGTATAGGAATAGTCAAAAGGTTCCCTAAAATGGGAATTGGGATCCAGGAAGATTTCTTCCTGCGGATAATTAAGCGTGGTATTAAAGCGCCGCAACAGATCATTTCCGATCAGTCCTCCCAGATAGGGATACGCCGTTACATTGCTTACATCATCAAAAAGATAAACCGGGATTTTTCGAAAACGAAAAGGCCCGAGCTTCATTTTTTCCATCACCGTCTGGGTCATCATCATCGGGCCGGCAAAACCCTGAATCTCTGTCTTTACAAATTTATGTCTTCTTTGCCGGGGCGAATCAAACAGGCTGCTATCCGTTATAAAGCGGTTGGACAACATCAGGCAAAGACCCGCACCCAGATCAAAATAGTAGCGGCTTTGTATCGGTTGTTCTTCGTTTCGAACGGTAGCGGTGACGACCGGAATATGGCGCAAGCGAGGTCGTAAAAGCCACCCCCCTTCGGGGTAATGATAGCGCCCCGGGGTATACACAAATATCTTTTTTAAATCATAATCAATTTTTACAATGTAATCTTTAAGGAAACTATAACCGATGATTCCATCTACATGCAGCCCGTAAACCGCACTGATAAAGGAATAATCATTAATATGAAAATCCAGGCTGTCCATTTTCAAACCGGGAAATATCAGGGTGTTGCCATAGGCAAAATACAGCCTTTTGACGCCGCCAATTCCCCGCATATAAACATTGGAAAGCTTACGTGTCAAGCCGAGTCGGCTGCAGGTCACCGAATCAAGGGAAATGCCGCCGCTGCCCGTATCCAGAATAAAATTAAGGGTATCGGGAAAATCATTTATCCGCGCGTGGACCAATACCACGCCGCCCGTCAATTGTTGAAAGGGAAATACCGTCAACAGTTGCGCCGGTGGCGAGTCAGGGGCAGAAACAATTCCACCGCTTCCCCCACCGTGAAACAGCGTACCACAAGACATGAAAGTCAAGGAGATCAGCAACAGGTAGTAGCGAAACTTCATATGGAATTGGTCTTCTAAAATAACAATATTAACCAGAAATACGATCTTTTTACTATTTTTGGGCGGATATTTTCAAAAAGACGAAACGCCGATCAGATGTCAAATACAGACTTCAAATCCGCTATAAAGACGCTGATGACCATTCCCGGCATCGGCAAATCAATAGCTACAGATTTGTTCCGTATCGGTATTCATCGCGTAGAAGACCTGAAAGGGAAAGATCCGGAAATGCTTTTTCAACAGTCCAATAAGGCAGCTGGTTGTATACAGGATCGGTGCCTGCTCTATACTTTTCGATGCGCTGTTTATTTTGCGGAAACGCCGAAAGAAGAACAAACCACCAAAAAACTCAAATGGTGGAACTGGAAAGACAAGAAGTTACGCGTGAGGAAACGGCCATAAAAAAAGCACAAAAATTATACAATAAACTGATTATCAATAACTTAGTGACCCGGATGCGATTCGAACGCATGACCCACAGCTTAGAAGGCTGTTGCTCTATCCAGCTGAGCTACCGGACCATTTTCTGTACAGAATGCAAAAGTAAAATATATTATCCTAAATTAGAGCCAAAAACCGGAACTTTTCCAATGAATGTCCAAATTAATGAAAGCTGGAAGGAAGTCCTCCAACATGAATTCGAACAACCTTATTTTGAAAGCATTACAGAGATCATAAAAAAAGATTTAAAAAATGGCAAGACAATCTATCCGCCAGGAAAACTTATTTTCAACGCGTTTAACCAAACGCCTTTCGACCAGGTAAAGTGTGTAATCCTTGGCCAGGATCCTTATCACGGGCAGGGACAGGCTAATGGTTTATGTTTTTCGGTAAACAAAGGAGTTCCCTTCCCTCCTTCCTTAAAAAATATCTTCAAAGAGCTACACACAGACATTGGAATGTCCTTACCGCCTGCCGCAGGAGACCTCACTCCCTGGGCGACGCAGGGGGTGTTGATGCTCAACGCCATTCTAACGGTCATTGCACACCAGCCGGCCTCCTACAGCAAAATCGGTTGGGAGCGTTTTACCGATGCGGTAATCCAAAAAATATCCGCACAAAAAAAAGGAGTCGTTTTTTTGCTCTGGGGACGCTTTGCAAGAAACAAAAAAGCACTGATCAATACCCAAAAGCATTTTGTTTTGGAAGCCGCGCACCCGTCTCCATTTTCTGCAAACAATGGTTTTTTTGGCTGTCGCCACTTATCAAAGACCAATCAGATTCTTCGAGAACATGGACTACAACCCATTGAATGGGATCTCTCTAAGAAAAAATCAGACTGACATCTGTTAAAATTTCGTAATTTTGGGAATCTATAATATTGAACCATGCGGTACACGTTGACAGCAGAAGAGAAGGAATTTATACATTTTTGGGAGTCCGAAGGAAACAAACAAAAAAAATGGACTTATATGCTGAAAAAAAACCTGCCTAAAGGTCTTATTTTCAGCATTCCGATTGCGCTATTTTTTTTCATTATGGGGCCTAAGCGCAGGGCGATTGTTACCCATGCCGAACTAGTCATTATCATGATCTGTATTGTTCTTATTGCGCTGTTCTACGCTGTGTTTAAAGGATATGTGCAGGCAGACAGAATGGAATCTCATTATCAGATCCTAAAAATGAAAGAAGCGCAGCCGGGCGCAGCAGATACCGGGGATTGATCAATAAAAAAAATAATAGGGCGCGTCGATGGGAAAAAAACAAAAACCAAAAGAGAAAAAACAAAAGTCCCGAAAAGAAAACTCCGATATCATTCCCATATCGGTTACCCTCAAATATCCCGGTTACCCGGAAGTGATCAGCAAACCCCCCAGCACCACCTACGTATATCGCCGTATTTTCTACCTGAGCCTGCAGGCTATTTTCAATGCCATTATCATTGGTTTTATCGCCAAAGTATTGATCGTATTGATCGATCTGATAACTAACATCGCGTTTTATGGACAATTCTCACTAAAATACAATCCGCCGGGCACCAGCATGCTGGGGTGGGCCGTCATTTTTATTCCGGTAATCGGCGGGTTGATCGTCGGCGTCATGGCCCGGTACGGCGCGGAAGGCATCCGCGGGCACGGCATTCCCGAAGCCATGGAACGCATATTGATGAATGAAAGCAAGATCAGGCCGATCATTACTTTTTTAAAACCTATTTCTTCCGCCATTGCTATCGGCACCGGTGGCCCCTTTGGGGCGGAGGGACCAATTATTTCAACGGGTGGCGCACTCGGCTCCGTAGCGGGACAGATCATGCGCATCAACGCCACAGAGCGAAAGATCATTCTTTCAGCAGGGGCCTGCGCAGGGATGGCCGCTGTTTTTGGATGCCCGGTAGCAGGAATCCTGATGGGCATAGAGCTGCTGCTCTTCGAATTTTCTCCTCGTTCTATTATACCCGTAGCGCTGTCCTGTGCAACGGGAGCAGCCATGCACTTTTTACTTTTCGGTACCCAGCCGATTTTTGCCATGCCTGATATTCCCATACCGACCAGCATGGATATTATTACCTATACCATCCTTGGAGCCATTATCGGCGTTGTCGCCAGCTATGTATCCAAAAGTGTCTATAAAATGGAAGACGTGTTCAAAAAGCTGCCGACACACTGGATGTGGTGGCCCGCCATCGGCGCCATAGCAGTAGGCATCATCGGTTATTTTGCACCGGAAACCATGGGAGTTGGCTATAACAACATCAGAGGCCTGCTAACCGGAAATCTTCCCCTGCAGATGCTGCTTTCCCTTTGCATATTGAAGTGCATATCCTGGATTGTTGCCTTGGCCAGTGGCACGTCGGGGGGTACGCTCGCCCCGTTATTCACTATCGGTGGAGGGCTGGGAGCTTTGCTGGCTATAGCCACCGTAGCCATTTTTCCCGGATCGGACATCAATATCGCCACTGCAGCCATGGTGGGAATGGCCGCCATGTTCGCCGGCGCTTCCCGGGCGGTACTCACTTCTATCGTATTCTTGTTAGAAACAACCGGGCAGATGCATGGGCTGCTTCCTCTTGTAGGGGGATGTACAGCCGCCTACCTGGTGTCCTTTTTCATCATGAAGGGGAGCATCATGACCGAAAAGATGGAAAGGCATGGCATCACCCCCCCAGGTACCTACGAACCCGACATATTGGAACAATTACTCATCAAGCAGGTTTACAGCAAAAATGTTTCTTTAATATCTTCGGACAACACCGTTAAGGAAGCCCGGGAATGGATCAAAACCAATGCCGCCGAAGAACAATTTGGCACCTTCATCATAGTAGATGGGCACAAAAAATTTATGGGACTGGTACAAAGGCTGGACATATTCAGCAAAAAATTTGAGGATAGCGCTCCCATTGCCTCCCTGATTAAAAAGGATAAAATAGCCTATATTTATCCCAATAACCAGCTCAGCCTGGCCGTAGATTTAATGGATAAGGTCAATATAGATACCTTGCCTGTAGTCAGCCGGGAAGATCCGGGAAAGGTATTGGGTATGATATCACGCGCTTCGGTCTTCGCCATTTACCATAAGCGGAAAGATGATGATGAACTCTATAAACAAACCCTTTCACTCAAGCATCGCGGCATGCGGATGATCATCAAAGGGCGGCAAATGTTTGGTCGCTGACAGGCCCCAGAAAACAGCAATTAAACTGTAATCAGTGGGGGGAAGCCCCTGGTTGAGAACCAGCATCTCCTTCCTTTTCTTTTTTGCCGGCATAGGTATGAAATAAATGCGGCATAAAGCGAGGAAGCCAAGAAAGGTGAAGTACTTGTTCGCGGTAGCGTTCTTCCTCCAGGGTTCTGCTGCGGGCTTCCAAAAGGTTGTATTGTGTGATGAGCCCTCTTAACCTGTGTGGATCTGTTCTGGTTACAACCGGCATAACCCCTACTTCAAATAGGCTCATGCGATCGGCCACCTCGCGTAAAGATTCATCGGGGAAGGCTACTGTTAGCTCTGTGATCATAATATCGTCCACCGCTTTACCATCTATTTTCTTTTCCAATGCGAGTTCGATCACATTCTGCCACGGTATCACTCCCAATATCTTGTCATTTTCCATGACAGGTATAATTCTTTGGTATCTTTTGGAGGCGTAATGATGCAACACGGGCACGACTTCCGCCAGCGAACGTCCGGAATTAACCGTAAGTACATCGGTAATCATTACTTCTCGGACAAAAAGCACATCCATGGGATTTACTTCGTATTCTCGCAGCACATGAAATCCCCGCCGGGCTACTTTTTCTGTCAGGATAGATCTTTTCAGGATTAATACGCTGATAAAATGAGCAAGCGTCGTTGTAATCAGCAGGGGAAGAAACAAGTCCGTGTCATGGGTCAATTCCAGGGCGAAGACGATGGCTGTAAACGGAGACCGGGTTACGCCCGCCAGCAAGCCCGCCATGCCCAGGAGCGCCCAATCAGCCGGTGTACCTCCGGGCAACACACTGCCCAACAACCCTCCAGACGCAGCCCCCATGATAAGCAATGGCGCCAGTATACCACCGCTGGTGCCGGATCCCAGCCCAACTGCCCAAATCACCAGCTTCACCACAAACAAAGTCGACAGGGTATAGATGGTGAGTGAGCCCGCCAGTTCATCGGCAATCGTATCGTAGCCTACCCCCAGTGCACGGGGAGCAATAAGTCCGCCGAGGCCAATGATCAATCCGCCGATAGCAGGCCACCAGGCCCAATGTATAGGTAATTTTCTAAACGCGTCTTCCGCCCCATACACGGCCTTTGTAGCCACCCAGGCTAAGCCGCCGCAGGCGATCCCAAGAATAACGGCATCCACCAGCCCGGCAGATCCTCCCATCGGACTCAAGCCTACGGGGAAAAGCGGTTCCTGCCGCATCCATCCTTCCTGGACAAACCAATGCCTGATGATGTCCGCTACCGCGCTGGCGATTCCTAACAGCACCATGGTCCGGGGTTTCCATTCAAACACCAGCAACTCCACCCCCAATAATACGGCCGCTATGGGCGTCCCGAAAACCGCACTCATACCGGCAACCGCCCCCGCCACCAAAAGACTCCGTCTTTCAATGGAGCTTAGTTTTAGAAATTGAGCGATCAGCGACCCAAAAGCGCCACCGGTAAGGATAATGGGGCCCTCCGCACCAAAGGGCCCGCCGGTTCCTATACTAGCCGCACTGGACAATGGTTTCAAAATCGTAAGTTTTGGCTCTACTTTACTCCCCCCCACCAAAATAGTTTCCATGGCCTCCGGGATGCCATGGCCACGAATTCTCTCAGATCCATACCGGGCCATCAGCCCGACAATGGCTCCTCCGATAATGGGAATCAACACACTTAGCCATCCCAGGATATTGTCTTTGGGTGAACGAAGCTGAAAATTCACCTCTTGGTAATAGAGGATGTTGGTGATAAACCCGATCAGCATCACCAGTCCCAGCGCGATAAAAGCCCCTACCGCTCCTACGATGATGGTAAGCGGAATTAATCGGAATACAGTGGTGGTGGTAGTAAAATCAGCACGTCTTTGTTCTAACCCACCGCGAGAACGGTAGTCGATACCGATGACGGCATCACGAGGCTTGGCGCTTTTATCCTTACCCATGTCAGATCAATTGCGTTATCGAAAGACTTCGATCTCGCCAGCATACATCATGATGACGACTGATCTTTGTTCTTTAAATATACAGCAATTATCTTACCGGACCAAATCAGTAATTGGATTGGCGGCTCTTTTCGTAAGCTTCACGGCCACTTTGAATATGTCTTTCCGCGTGATAGGAAGAGCGGACCAGGGGGCCGCTTTCTACGAAATCGAATCCCATTTCATAACCAATCGCCTTATAGGCTTCGAATTCGGCAGGTGTTACAAAACGTTCCACGCGCAAATGGCGGGCGGTGGGTTGCAGGTATTGTCCCAGGGTCACTACATCACATCCATTATCATAGAGGTTTTGCATCGCCTGAACGACTTCGTCCTTCTTTTCTCCCAGGCCAAGCATAATGCCGCTCTTTGTACGCATTCCTTTTTCTTTCAGGTAACGGATAACCTCCAGGCTCCTGTGGTATTTCGCCTGAATACGTACTTGGCGGGTAAGTCTTTCTACGGTTTCCAGGTTGTGGGAGACTACTTCAGGGGCTACCTCCACTACCCTTTGAATGTTCTCTTTTATTCCCTTAAAATCCGGGATCAGGGTCTCCAGGGTCGTATCGGGGTTTAGTGCGCGAACCGCCCGAACCGTATTCGCCCAAATGATCGATCCACCGTCTTTCAACTCGTCACGGTCCACCGAAGTGAGTACCGCGTGTTTTACTTTCATCAAATGAATAGCTTCCGCTACACGCTGGGGTTCATCCCAATCCACCGGATCTGGGCGTCCGGTAGCTACGGCGCAAAAGCCGCAACTGCGCGTACAGGTATTCCCGAGAATCATAAAGGTTGCTGTTCCCGCCCCCCAACATTCGCCCATATTCGGGCAATTACCACTTTGACAGATCGTGTGCAGGTTATAAGTGTCCACCAGATTGCGAACATGCTTGTACTTTTCTCCGGTTGGAAGACGCACCCGCAGCCAGGACGGCTTTTTCGCGGGCTTTATGGATTCCTTTTCGAGCGTTCTGGAAGGTTCTTCATCTACGGTAACAATGCAACTCATGATGCTAATTTTTTACAAAAGTAGTGCAATATGCACGCAGTTCCAAAGAAGTCTGCCGGCTTACCATCGTTTGCCAAATAACAGGCTGACGTATGCCCCATAAAAGAAATTAGCACCGGCATTATTAATCATGATCTGGACTTCTTTTGAATAATACGAACCTGTCACCCCTACTTCTATGGCACTTACGTACTCATTAAACTCCGCCCAGTCAAAGCGCATCCCTAATCGGGCATACACTCCTGGATTGACCACGACTTCGTCCCAACCCCGCTTAAATCCACCGCCGGCAATGATATATTCAGGATTCAAGAATTCCACTTCATTTTCAGGTGTATATTTCGCGAAGTGAGATCCGGACCCGATCGAATCTCTCAATTCCAGATAATAGGGCTTTACCAGCCCTACGGAAATGCCAGCCATATAGATCGCTGAGACTTCCACGCCATTTTTATTGCCTTTAGCGCCAATTACCCTGCGTTGTCCGTAACCCAGTCTTACCTGGTAGAAAATATTCCGCTTACCGTATACAAAAGGCCGTGCGGAAGCGTAGTGCGCATATCCTCCAGGACCGGCAATCAACTGTCCTCTTGCCTTCTTGTCTTCTTTTGGATGTTTGGTTTCTCCGACTTCAAACTGAAAAAGATGACTTACCTTTTCATTGTGACGCTTCTCCATTTCCAGATAGACGTCCCAGCCATTGGTATTGAGTCGTCCGCCTACATTAAACTCACTTTTATAGGCACTGGTATTCTGCATATTGAACAAGTGAACCTGTGAGCGCTTGACTTGTTTAATTTCTTTCTGATTCACTTCTTGCGCAAAAAGAGCCGGTGATAAGCCGATGATGATTATGGTGATAAAAATTCGTCTCACTGAAAAAGGATTAATTACACAATAGTAACGTAAATTTATGCAAATTTATTTACAATGCCCGCTGACGATCTGATTTATCCGTCTAGAATAGCGTCAACTCCCGTCTGACTTGGTTAGCTTATGTCCCTCCATACCGGGTTTCGTGATCATGTCATTCATCACATTTACCGCCTCATGCAGATAAGGATCCGTTTTATAGGCTTTCAGCATTTCCTCATTGCGTTTGGCAAGCACCGAGTCCTTATTGATGCTGCTAAGATCTGATTTCAGATTAACGATTTGAAGCGGTGCTTCCATACTATCGAGTTCATTGACCTTTTGCAGCGCATGGGAGTTGGAATCCTGAATAGCCTTGTAAGCCACCAGGCTCAAGGGAACTTTTTTCTCCTTATCAATACGCTTCATGATGGCAATATTTTTACGGATAAGAGAGAATACCCTCGAATGCGCTAACCGCTGTTTACTCAATTGCTGCAGATAAGCTGCATCCACCGGATTATGCCATAGCTCATAGCTAGCTGGTTTAATCCGGTCCCATGGAAGCGCATTTTCGCTGGCGCCCTCAGAAACATCATAATAGGGATCCGGTAAAACAATGTCCGATGAAACGCCTTTTAATTGCGTAGAGCCGCCACTAATGCGATAGAATTTTTGAATGGTAAGCTTCAGTGCGCCCAATGGGCCAAACGTCGCTTTCTGATCAGCAGACAACAAGGCCGAAAGATCAATCATCCGCTGCACCGTACCTTTGCCAAAAGTGGTTTTGCTGCCGATGATAATCGCCCGCTTATAGTCTTGCATAGCAGCGGAAAGAATTTCAGAAGCGGAGGCACTGTATTCATTAACCAAAATAGCCAGCGGACCGGAATAAACGACATTCGGATCATGGTCTTTCAGCACCCTTTTATCGCCGTTGCCCGCCCGCACCTGTACTACCGGTCCTTTAGGGACAAATAATCCGGCCATGTCAATGGCATCGCCTAGGGAGCCGCCTCCATTAAACCGCAGATCTAAAATAATACCGTCTACGTTAAGCGCTTTAAGCTTTAAGAGTTCCTGTTTTACATCATAGGCGCTGCTTCCCGGCCCAGTCCTTCCTTCGGAGTTGAAATAGAACTCCGGTAAAACAAGAAAACCAATCTTTCTCTTTCCATCGTTGATTACGTAAGAACGGGCAAAAGTAGCCTCGATTTTTACTTCGCCGCGCTCAATAGCAATGGTTTCAATGGTCCCATCCAGGTGCTTAACGGTCAGTTTCACAATCGTACCTTTTTTACCCCGAATGATCTTAACGGCGTCCTGTGTGGTATATCCCGTCATGTCTACCGGTTTTTCATCGCCCTGACCCACTTTTAAAATCAGGTCACCTGCTTTGAGATCCCCTTGCTTCCAAGCTGGCCCGCCGGTAACAATGCTCTGGATTTTCACATAATAGTCCGACTGGGTCAGCAGGGCACCAATACCATAGAAAGTGCCGGACATCTGCTCGTCAAAATATTGGCGGTCTTCAGGAGAAAAATAATTGGTATGCGGATCCATTAGGCCGGCAACCACATTCATAAAATCGCTAAACCTTTCCTCGTCGTTGTAGTGTGAATAGATCCTTTCGAAGTACAAGTCATAACTTTTTTCAATGGCCTTACGTGCCTCGATCTCCAGTTGTTGATCTGATTTGGATTTTATCGAAGCGGTATCAACAGCCCTGGACCGGGATTCTTTCAAATCCAATAACTTGTTCATCGTCCGAAACTTTAGCATTTTCTTCCAAACCTGCCTGCGCTCCGCTTTATTTTGGGGGAAATCCAGCTTGGAACGATCCAGCTGAATGCTGTCCGTTGTATTGAAATCGAACGGCTTTGATAATATCTCCGGGTATAATTCTTTAGCGGTGGTCATGCGGAGGTTCAATATGGAATCCGCGTCTTTATAAAACCGGAGGGGTTGTTGCCCTTTTAACTCATCGTCCAACGCATACTCGTACTTTTTCAAATAATCTATATCCGATTGGAAAAAGAACTTTTTCTCTCCGTCCAGCAAATTCAAATACTCCTGAAAAACCTTTTCAGAAAAACTATCATCTATTTTCTTGGGAGAATAATGGAATTTTTCTAATACCTGGGCCACAATATCCGCGATCACCTCTTTCTTAGAAGTTGAATCAGAGGCGATACGTCCCTTGCTGAAAGCATTAAAGGCAAGAATACCGGCGGCAATAATGACCAAGAAGGTCGGTATAACAAATTTTAATTTCATTCTATCATTTTTTCAAATTCCTGCCAAAACGGTCCAGGGGGGCTGGCAATATAGGAAAAACTATCGGGCAAAAATAACCCTAAATGACGGCATGCGGAAAACCTTGGGATAAAAGGTACCGTTTTAACAAATATTTAAAGCTCTATTCCTATCTTTCGCATGAGCAATGAGGCATTCATACTCCTGCACACGCCTTCTTTTAACTTGTAATCAAAAAACAATTCTTCCTGCTGTACCTGCACATCAAAATGATAATTGTTCACCTTACCGGGATTAAGCACCTCCATATCCGTCAGGGCCAAGTCATGCGTGGCCAGAATCCCTACAGCGTGCACTTTTAAGAGTTGCTCAATCAAGGCACGAGAACCCGTGTGCCGGTCATTGGAATTAGTCCCCCGCAATATTTCATCCATAAGCAACAAACATTTTTCTTTCCTTTTGGATACCTGTATAATAAACTCCAGTTTTTTAAGTTCGGCGTAAAAAGTAGAAGTATTCTCTTCCAGGTTATCTGCTATCCGCATACTGCTGATCACCTTCACCGGAGAAACAATCATTCTTTTTGCACAAACGGGGGCGCCAGCCATACCCAGAACAATATTCACGCCAACTGTTCTCAGGAAGGTGCTTTTGCCGGCCATGTTAGACCCGGTAATTAACATCAACTTTCCTACGCCTTCAAGCGTCATATCGTTACAAACGCGACTTCCCTTAACAATAAGCGGGTGGCCCAATTCCTCCGCTTGTAACCTAAAGTGTGCATCAGTGATTTCTGGAAAACACCATTCCGGATGGTTATAGGACAAATTAGCCAGCGAGCACAGCGCCTCTATCTCTACAAAGACAGCGATCCAGTCGGAAAGATCAGCACTTATTCTCTCCTGCCAATTGACCAGTGCCTTAAATTGATACCAGTCCCAGAAAAAAATCAGGTTCAACGGAAAATGGACTAAGGGGTTAAAACGAATTTCCAGTTTTTCCATTACCTTTTTTAACGCCCTGATCGACTGAAAAGCTTGACGATCATTTCGCGCCAACCTCGCTTGCAAATGTTGCAATTGCGGTTCCCCGAATGACTTAGTTGATATTAAACACAGCCGCTGTTCCAAAGCCTCCATCGAAGCCATGGTTTGAGACAAGAGATTATAATGCGGTTTAATTATCTTGCCCACTCTCCAGATAACATATAGATGAGCGATCAGCGAAATCCACAACGCCTGCCAGGGAATGACATTTAATGAGGCCAAAACAATAAGCATCACTGTCATACCCCCTACCATCACGGTACCGGTACTCCATTTACTCAGCTGGTCTTTATCTGGTACTTGCCCAGCCCATGTCAAGATCTGTTCAAAATCCGATTGATGAATATTTTTATGCCGGCCGAGAGCCTGGAGACGCTGTCGCCATTTGATTTCAGGAGCAAGCGCCTGAATAGCTTGCTGCCGGTTCAGAATCGTTTTTCTTGATGCAGTTTCCTTTAGCCAATGCGCCAACAGTTGGGCTGATCGAAAAGTGGTGGTTCTGTTGAGCATCTGAAAAATGCTATGCTGCCCGAAAATATCCAAGTCGGAAGCGTACGGATGTCGGCGATCCTCAAATTCTCCACCCTCGCCAAATGCAGAAAAGTCCCCCCGCAACGCCTTTTGTTCTTCTTCGTTGATCAGCACCAGTTGTTCAAGAAATCTTATTTTCTTCAGGTTACTAATATCCTTTAACGTAACAACTAAAAAGATAGTTAGAAGAACAATTGCAACAATCGTCGCAACAATAATATGCAATGTCAGTAAAATAAAAAATAATAAAACAGCAGATAGAAAACTGATCAGCCGAGCCAGCCCTAGCCTTTTTCGCTTCTTGTTATGTAAAGACAACCGGCGATGCAATTCGGTCAGTCGCAGCTGGTAAGCTTGTTCAACGTTCATAATATCTGTAATAATAATTTTTGGGGCCCTTAAATCTGCTGATTTTCCAACCTGATCTCTTGTGCATAAACGCTTGGTGTCCTCCCGGTATAAAGTTTAAAAAAGCGGTTAAAGTTTGATAAATTAGAAAAGCCACAGGAATAAGCCACTTCAGAAATATTACGGTCTTCCTCTGTAAGCCTTTTACAGACTTGTGATATCCTGATCTCATTTAGAAAATGGATAAATGATTTCTGTGTCCTGTTTTTAAAAAAGCGGCAAAAAGATTGCGGGGTTAATTTGGCCACATCGGCCGCTTCCCGGAGGGTGATATTGCGGTGATAATTATCCAGCATAAAGCGAAAAACATGGTCGATTTTGTAATTGTCTTTGGGCTGATACGTATTGGAATACCCCAATCCTGCCAGATAACCCATCTCTTTTGTTTCAGAAAACAATTGCAATATTTCCAGCAGCCCGATAATGCGGTTTAGCCCGCTTTTCCCAGGCAGTTGCTTCATGGCTTTTTCTATTTTTTCTTTTGTTTTTCCATAAAGGGTTATTCCCCGCTTGGCTTTGTTGAAAAATTCCGCCAGTTTACGGGTCTCCGCCAGCTGAAAAAAGGCAGAACCAAAGATATCCTGCCGGAAATAGACCACGATTGAACGGGCATGCAGCCCGCTATTTTCTTCGAAATAAAGGGGATCATTATGCCACACATGCGGCAGGTTAGCACCTACGAAAACCAAGTCCCCTGACTCAAATGGCGCAATATGATCACCGATGATCCGCTTGCCTTTGCTTTCTACCACATACACTAATTCACATTCTTCATGAAAGTGAAAAACATTCGTAAAATAAGGCTCTGAACGTTCTATAACAGAAACCTGTCCTTCTACCTGTCCCTGCACCTTGCTCAATACCGGTTTCATTATATTATTCTATTTGTCTGCAAATTACATCAATATGGTTAAAATACTACAAGGCAAGTGGAATAATTTTTGGTCATCATAAAGTTTTGACCCAATTTGCCGCATTATTACCGACAGCCTTATGAACCAGCTAGCAGATCGTGCAAAAAACATCCTATTCCGTCCCAAAATTGAATGGGATATCATTCAATACGAATACAGCTCCACCCGTGACATACTCATGCGGTATGTACTGCCGCTTGCAGGCCTGGCCGCCGCAGCTACCTTTCTCGGGTTTTGGATTTTCGGCATGAATGCGGGTATCGTAAAAGTAGGCGGGTTCGATGCGGGCTTAATACTGGGGATCAACAGCCTCATAATAGATATTGTGACCGTCGTACTCGGTGCTTATATAATTGACGCGCTGGCACCCTCTTTTGAGGCGGAAAAAGACCTGGAAAAGTCCATACAGCTGTTGGCTTACGCTTATACCCCGGTGATGGTGGGCGCCTTTTTAAATATTTATCCGCCTTTATCACTGCTGGGTTCTCTCATTGGATTATACGCCATTCCTTTGCTCTACTGGGGATTAGTCCCGATAAAACGGGTACCGGAAAGCAGACGGATCGTTTATTTGATTGTGGCTGTTGTCCTCCTTTTTGTCCTCAACCTGGTCATTGGTTTCCTGTTGAACGGCTTATTCGGCAGTCCTTACCAGCTACCTGCCTGACCGATGAAAGCATTTACCCCGAATGGACCTTGGGGGGCCAGCCAATCTGGTCCACACAATAGACCAACCGGTCGATATCACCAGACGTATGTAAAGCATTTAAAACCATGCGGGTAGTAAGGGGGGCCTTGTCGGTTGGATAGCGGAACGCAGAAAGCAGAATGTGGTACTTCAGGGCTTCTTCATAAAGTGATTCAATGGGAAGCTGGCAGATCGGCAACCGCCTGTCAAAATACATTGAAGTATGATCCTTTGTCTTCGTCGCAAAGTACTCGATGTTTTGTTTTAAGGTCTTTAATTGCCGCTTAAAAAGCGAGCGGCTATTCATCCAGGCGTATACAAAAGCCGGGGACATGGGCGTCGCCGCGGTAAAGGGAGGCATGGCTTTTATCCCACTGATGTCATCCATTTCTCCCGATACCGCTCCCCCTTCACAACTAAAGGCTTTTGACAGGGAATAACAGATCAAGTAGCGTAAATGATCGGCTTGTGGCAGCTCCCGGATTATCCCCTCGCCACTATCCCCGAGCATTCCGATGCCGTGGGAATCATCTATGATAACCCTGACCGGCCTATTAAGCCGCAACAGCCAGTGAAGGTCTGTCACCCGGCCGGAAAGCGGATTGATCGATTCCAAGACAATGCTGCAAGGCTTGTCAGATTGATTGACTTGTTCTATAATGAACGCAAATGTGTCTGAATGGCTATCTTTCGCGTCCAAATGTAAGGAGGGGTGAACATTATCCAAACGAAAAACAAGGCCTTGACGACCTGCGAATTGCAAGGCCGCCTGTGCGGCCAGATAGCCGGAAGAAAAACTCGCCGTAGCCGGTAAACCAATAAATTCCGATATGGCTTCTTCGAAATCATCAAACAATCCGTAACGCGTATTGCTTGCTCTAGAAGAAGGAAAGACAGCACCGTACTTACGAATGCCATCGCCCAGGAGCTGCTGGAACTCGGGAAGGCTGGGCATGCCCAGATAGCCAAAACCCGAAAAGAAAAGGTAAGAATTCCCTTGTATTTCCGTTGTCCTTCCTGGTATACCTTCTACATAAATCATAGCGGAAGCTTATACAAAATCATTTTAAAGACAGGGCTTTTAAATGCAACGTCATATGGAAACTGGCGGTATTGAATTGAAGGGTGTCTTCAGTCAGTCGCACCAATTCGATTTGTTCATATATCTTATTTCCATACCGGGGATATAAGGAGATGGCATCTCCGCCCGAACGAATGACGTATTTGGCGGTATCTGCTTTTCCGTTGAAAGAAGCCACAAACACGCTGTCGGGCAAAAATTCAAACCAGGCATCTTTATAAAATCCGTTTTTTAATTCTTTTGCCCGGTTGCTTTGCTCAATGTTAAAACGCCCCCGAGGTGGAGTTACATCATATACTTCCCAACGTTTGTTCATCAACAACTTTTCGGTCTTCTTCAAGCCGCAAGCGTTTAAAAGACCAACAACTGCAAAAACGACAACAAGGAATCCAAGAGAGTTGTATTTAATGGGAACCATATTTCGCTTTCATTTTTTGATTATATTGATCAGATGCACCCGGGGGAATAGACAATGACTGCCAATTCTTTCCTTTTAAGCTTTTCGCAATATAGACCAGCTGCCCTACATGATAGGCATAATGAGCCACCTGCCGCAATAATGCATCCATAACCAGATGCGTCTCTCCGCGGATACGCACTTTCTTTTGGAGGTCGTCATCTTTTAATGTACTTAAAGCAGTCCATACCCCATTCCAACCTTCCTCCCACAACTTGAACAATTGTGCTTTGCCCGCCTTTGGATCTTCGCTAAACTCCTCATCCCTGTTACGCCACGGCTTTTCTCCATCGGTTTCCAGAAAATCAGTAAAGCGGGACAACATATTTCCGTGCATGTGGCCGACGATAACGTATATGCTGTTATCACCGGCCTCTTTTCGATAGTGGATATGCTGGTCCTCCAATTGGGTGATTGCCTTCTCCCCCAATACTTTATAGGTCAGAAACCTTTTTTTTATTAATGCGATAAACGGCTGTTCTTTATCCATATTCATTTAAATTATGCCATTATACAAGCTATCCGGGGCTTTTCATACCCACACTACACTCCCGTTGTCCGAAAGGTGCCCTGGCCGCAGGACTAACGGACAAGTCCGCGAACACGCCTTTCCTGTACTTTTGCCAAGCGGCATACGCGATCATTCCGGCATTATCCGTACAATATTGAAAATCCGGAACATAATACTGCCAGTTGTTGGCTCGGCCATATTCCGCTAACGCTTTTCTAAGTCCTGAATTGGCACTCACTCCACCGGCAATACACACTTCGTTAATTCCTGTTTCTTTAGCGGCCTTTTTTAATTTCTTCATCAGGATAGTCACTATGCGGTGCTGAACCGAAGCACAGATATCCGCCAGGTTTTCCTCAACAAAATTGATATTTTTTTTGGTTTGTTCCTGCACAAAATAAAGAATGGCGGTCTTCAAGCCGCTGAAACTAAAATCAAGCCCTTTGATTTGTGGTTCGGGAAACGAGAATCGCTCGGTATCTCCTTTGCGCGCCAGATGATCCAGCACCGGGCCACCCGGATAAGGCAATCCCAGGATCTTCGCCGTTTTATCAAAAGCCTCCCCAGCCGCATCGTCCAAAGTCTGACCAATCACCTCCATCTTCAGGTAATCTTCGACTAATACGATTTGGGTATGCCCGCCGGAAACGGTCAGACACAGAAAAGGAAAAGCGGGCCGAGGCTCCTCTATACAATTCGCCAGTACATGGGCCTGCATATGATGGACGGCTATAAGGGGGATATCCAACGCCAGCGCCATGGATTTAGCAAAACAAGTTCCTACCAAAAGTGAACCGATAAGACCCGGCGCCTGGGTAAAGGCTATGGCGTCCAACGCCGGTTTGTCCACCCGTGCCTGCTTCAGTGCCGTATCCACAACGGGGATGATATTCTGCTGATGGGCCCGGGAAGCCAGTTCAGGTACGACCCCTCCATATTGTTCGTGTACCTTTTGACCTGCGATGAAATTAGATAAAATAACGCCATCCCGCAGAACGGCAGCACTCGTTTCATCGCAGGAGGATTCAATAGCTAACAGCGTGACTGACATATCACAAAGATACTACTTTCAGACCGGATCCCCTTACCTATTTTACCGCGGTGATCCACCAGGTGTTTCCAAATGGATCTTTTGCCCCGCAGCTCCTGCCATAAGATTGATCGGAGGGTTCCATGACCGAAACAGCACCTGCGGCCAAAGCCTTTTTGTAAGTTTCGTCGGCATCCTGTACACAAACAAACAGGCCGGCCGGCACGGCACGCCACTGATCGGTAGCCTCCGCGAACATAACGACACTTCCGCCGATCGTTACCTCTGCATGTCTAATGACATGGGAAGCTTCTTCCCGCATGGTTTTGTACTTTTCTTCTGCATCAAATACTTTTTGCATAAACTGCAAAAGTCCCGCAGCGTCCTTTACAATCAAATAAGGCATTACGGTTTGATAGCCCTGGGCAGTGTTTGAAGTATTCATCATCGTTATTTTTATTTTTCACAAAGATGGGCACGCCGCTGGTGTTAAAATTGGAAAAATACGACATCTTTTCAGCTGTTTCTCCATTCTATACCTTCCGCTTCTCCTCTAAAATAATCTTTGGGAGAATATCCCGAAAACATTTTAAAATCACGAATAAAATGGGACTGATCATAGTAACCGCAATCATAAGCAATTTGCGTCAAGGACTTACCGGAACGCCCGTAATGTTGCATTGCAAAATCAAAACGAACAATACGGGCATAAAACTTGGGCGGAAAGCCCGCATATAACTTAAATTTTCGTTGAAATTGACGTACAGACAAAAAATGCCCGGCGGCTAACTGCAGCACATTTACCCGGCCCTCCTTTTGTATCATGTGCCGGATTGCCGAACAAATAGCCGGTTCTTTGTTTTTTTGCTGCCGCAGTTGCCCCATCAAAAACTGGACAAGCAAGGCGACGCGTTCCTCATTGGAAGTAGCAAGCATGATACGTTCTTCTAACTGTCTTCCCTTATCAGGCAAGAATTCCCTGAATTCCGGCATTTGGTTGCTTAACGCTTCAGCAGGAATAGAAAAAAGACAAGGCAACGCATAGGGGTAAAGATAGACGCCAAAAAGACCAAAATCCCGCTGAATAACAAAACGCCGGTGATGCTGCACCGGTCCCTGAATTCCTGCAGCAAAACTTTTCGTTTTTTTCTGCCCGTGCAGTTGATCCCAAATTCCCCTGTAATGAAAAAGCATTTCAACACAGCCATCGGCCATTGAACGATAAACATAGGGCTCACCGGAAATGTTTTCTCCCTCCAGCACCCAGAAAAAACGAACATAGGATGACAGTTCCACCGGAGGAGCAATCGTAAAATATTTAATTTCTGGAGCCTTCCCCATATCTTAACCTTTTCATTTTAACGCAACGGACGTAAAAGTGGAAGCCGGCAATCCGGCCTTGTTAAACAAATGCGGAACAGCCTTATCCTTCCAGGCGTACCGTACCGCTTCCGGATGCGCAATTTTATCGGAATAGACCTCCACTTTACTTCCCCGGATTGCCGCTTCGGCCGGCAAAAACCGGCCGTCTGCTCCCGCCACTTCAAAGTACGTCAGTTTTCCTCCTTTAGCCTCCAGTCCTTTGTCGGCATGTGTAAATGACACGATAACCTTATTCCCTTTTACTTTCATCCCCTTGAATAGCGGGCCTGAAAAAGTAATATTTTCTTTTCCATAGACCTTAGCCAATGCCCAGAGGGAAAGCCGCCTGCCTACCTCCGCTTTATTCGCCGGGTGGATATTGGTCGTATCGCCTATATCCAGCGTAACGACCATACCGGTATTCGGCACCCTGAGAGACAAACGCTGTGCTTCCCGCAAAGCCGCGGATTGCGTACCATCCCCACCATAGGGATAAGGGGCAATTTGTACGTAAAAGAATGGAAATTCCCCTTCTGCCCAATGATTCCGCCAGTCTTTGATCATCGCGGGAAAAAGTTGTGCATATTGCACTGCTCTGCCTACGTTGGCTTCTCCCTGATACCATATGGCACCTCGAATGCTGTACGGAATAACCGGTGCTATCATCCCGTTATACAATACGGTTGGGGTATTGGGACTGTTGATAAGCTGCGTCTTCTTTCTAACCACTGCTATTTTATAACGCCATTCGCCCGAAAGGCGAATGCCTTTTTCCTCCTTCTTTTCTACAGGGTACAATCTCATCGTATCCTCCTTTCCGTATATCCCTCCACCACCTTGCAAATCCGTTACCCGGACAGCAATGACATTATCCCCTGCTTTGACCAGTTTCCCAGGTACTACATAGGCGCGTTTTTTGGACCAAAAACCTTCTTGCTGAATGCCTCCAACTCTGACCCCGTTGAACCAGGTGATGTCTTCGTCATCAATGGGACCAAGGTCAAGCTGTAGGTCTTTACCCGCCCAGGAGGCTGGTATATCAATCTTTTTTCTAAACCATACAATACCGTCCAAGCCAGGATGGCCGGCCTCTTCCCAATGGACCGGCAGGGTCATTTTTTTCCAAGTGTCGTCATTAAAATTTACTTTAGCATAGGCGGCGTTTATTTCCTGCATTTGTTCTTCCCAGAGCTTCTGGTTTTGTTTATCTTTCGCTTTGATGGCGGCTACGTGAGGGGCCATGGCTGTTAACTTTTCCAGCGCTTGTTCAAAGCCGCCCAGCCTGTGGAGTCCTGCCCGGCTGGTCCAGGCTTCTGCTACCGTTCCTCCCCAGCTGCTGTGAATCAGCCCTATCGGTACTTTTAATTTTTGATACAACGCCTTCCCAAAAAAATAAGCCGTTGCACTAAACTCTTTTACCGTCTCCGGCGTGCAAGATTCCCAAACACCTTGACAATCCTTTTGAGGCCGGACTGCTATTTTTCTGGGCACGGTAAAAAAATGAATATCCGGATAATGCGCGGCCTGAATGGTTTCCTCCGAATGCAGGATGGGCGCTCCCGCCCAGCCCTGTACCGGCATTTCCATATTGGACTGTCCTGAACAAACCCATACTTCTCCTATCCAGACATCTTGTAGGGTAATTTTCTCCTTCCCTTGAATCACGATAGAAAAAGGGCCGCCTGCACCGAGTGTTTTAATTTTCACCTCCCAGCTGCCGTGTTCATCAGAACGGACCCGCACCGCTTCTTTCATCCAACTTCCCTGAATAGAAATCGAAGTATGGGGATCGGCGTCTCCCCATATGGGGACTTTTGCATGGCGTTGCAATACCATACCATCTGAAAGAAGGGAGGGCAACTTTATGTCTGCCTTCGCTGAAAGAGCAAACAGACAGCACAGCATGAACACGCCTTTTATGCACAGCAGTTTCTTCATTGTATAGCTGATTTCTAATTTTAAGATAAAAGTACGACCTCTATCTTACTATTTATAATTGAAGGAGAAAAAAAGCTTTATAAAACGCCGCGCAAGCCCCAAAGGTCCCCGGCTTTTCAGCGTAAGCCTAAACCCGCAAAAGCCGGTAAGTCATAACGCAACGCCTACTTTACCGGCAGCAGCCTTGTAAAGACAGGAGCTCTTTAGATGGGAAAAATGTAGTAACGCACCCGATCAAGGACCAAAAAGTCATACATCAGGAGCTGGCCATTGCACGCGAGGAAGCTTAAACAAATCTTCTTTCTACTAATAGGTAGTCTCCGGCAACCTGTTAAACAACCTAAGCCATATTTTTTTTAATTTGCTGAGCATATCCCATGCCCAGCGGTTGCTATCCAAGGCTGATTCTCCACAATCAATTATATCACATCGCTTCTTTACAAACTTATAACACTTCCACATGAGCCGCCAGTTTAAAAATCGCGCTATGGCAAAGGTGAGCCGCTCCGCATACACATGCGCCCAGATTTCTACGATCAATGAATTATTGGTAATGTGCAATGACTGATGAAACAACTGCTCATAATCCACCCTGATATGCTGAACGAGTTGGGTAACCCGCAGGGGGATGTTATCTTTCAAAAGACAATGAAGGCCTTCGTCATTATATACACAAACGATCTGCGGTTTCAGTTGAACAGAGACCGGAGTAGTGCATCCGTCGATGACATATTCTTTTTTCACCTAGACAATATACGGCAAAGTACAATACACATCCTGGTTAGTCGGCGAGTTTCAATAAATAATCGGTAAATACTGCCGCTGCTTTGTGATTTTCAAAGTCATCCGGTAAAATCTTATGCCCAATGTACTCATTATATATCCAAGGATCTGTGACCGCCACCACGTATCCTCTCCCTTTGGAACTAAGCGCCATCAGGATACATCCGTCTTTTTTCAAAAGCGGTTTAGCCTTCCCCGATAAAGTCAAAGAAGCAGCATCTTTCATATATATTTTATGCAGGGAAGAAAAAGGCGTTGAGGACAGATCTGTAATGGCGCCCATATCCCAGTTTCTGCCTTCTACATGACTGCATCTCACCTCATTGAAATGCAAGTCGAATTTTTTAGCGAGAAGATTCAAATGGGTAAACTCTGCATTGCCCGAATCATTGGCCATTAACACCAACACGCCTCCCCTTTTCACCCATTTGGAAAGCGTCTTAATATCCCTTTTTTCAATATAATGCGGATGGGGAGTCTCCGCTTTGGTATCCGGATCTACAAGAATATATACTCCGACATCCTTTAGAGTAGCAAGGTCTGGAGCACGTTGCAAAGTATCGGTCACCGCCCCCTTTTCATGGAATAGTTTTTCCCATTCGGAAAAACCGCTGTTGGCCTGATCGGACCACAAATAATGGAACGGTTTCCCGCTGCTCGATTTGATCTCATGGTTAAAATAATTATCCAGCAATACTTTCGTTTGCGCCTTAGTTACAGTGGCTGTAAACAATATACTTCCCGTAATCATTAAAAACAACTGTTTTGTTTTCCTGCTCATCTTGTGTCTTATTTTATTTCAAAGGGGAAAGGTAAAAAAAAGTTGGGGAAATGAAAACGTTTGCATTCATTACAGCCGTTCAAAGCGGATTTGGCGTTTCGCTGGCCATTCCCGCATTTCACGTCGGCCTTGCAGATCAGACGGCGGCACTATCTCTCCGTTGCCTTATCGGAACTGCGTTCAGGTTTTATGATGCTTAAGGACTCTGGCTTTTTCCATGACATGATCGACGGTAAAGCCGTATTCCGCCATCAGTGCTTCTCCCGGAGCCGATTCCCCGAAAGTATCTACTCCGATAACCTGGCCATCCTCCGTTATGTATTTTAGCCATCCGACAGGGGACCCCGCTTCTACAGCCAGACGCTTTCTGATATGATCCGGAAAAATTCGGTTTTTGTAGGCGGCATCCTGTTGTTCGAAGAGCTCCCAGGAAGGCATGGAGATCACCCGGCTGGATATGCCCTCGTCTTTCAATTTTTCCTGGGCTCCCAACACCAGCTGTACTTCGCTTCCGGTGCCTATGAGTAAAACATCAGGTTGTCCTTCGCAATCCGATAAAATATAAGCTCCTTTTTGCAACCCATCCGCGGAAGCGTAGCTTTCCTGATCGATAACAGGCAGTTTCTGACGCGTAAGCGCCAGCGCAACCGGTCCTTTACACAACAGGGCGGCTTTCCAGGCTGCGACCGTTTCATTGGCGTCGGCAGGGCGGATCACAGTCAAACCAGGAATGGCCCTTAATGAGATCAGATGTTCTACCGGCTGGTGCGTTGTTCCATCTTCTCCCAAGCCAATGCTGTCATGGGTATAGACGAAGACAGCGGGAATCTGCATGATGGCCGCCAGCCGTACCGCAGGTCGCATATAATCAGAAAAAATTAAAAAGGTGGCGCCGAAAGGACGGATTCCGTTGGTTACCGCCATGCCATTGACAATGGCCCCCATCGCATGCTCTCTGATGCCAAAATGAAAATTACGGCCCGAGTGATCAACGCGGGTGAAGGAAGTATATTCTTTGAGGGTTGTACCCGTAGATGGTGCTAGGTCCGCGGCGCCACCTATCAAGGTCGGAAGCTTTTCCGCTGCTTTATTAAGAAAAGAGCCGGAGGCCTTGCGGGTAGCAATAGGCCCATCACCCGGCTTGAAGGTCGGCAAATCATTATCCCATCCATCGGGTAAGCCTCCCTGCTGCAACAGCAGGTACTCTTCAGCCAGCGCGGGATACTTCTTTTTATAATCAGCAAACAACCTATTCCATTCTGCTTCCAGCGCGCTTCCTTTCCTTCCTTCTTTTTGATAATAGTTGCGCACCTCATCGGGTACAACAAAAGACTTTTCCGGGTCGAAGCCCAGCTGTTTTTTAACCAACTTTACTTCCTCTTCTCCAAGCGCTGAACCATGCGCCTCCTTCGTATCCATTTTATTGGGGCTTCCGTAAGCGATATGGCTACGCACGATGATCAAGGATGGGCGATCGGTCTCTTCCTTTGCTTTTTCTACTGCAGCGGACAAAGCCTCCAGGTTGTTCACATCTGCCACGGATTGCACATGCCATCCATAGGCTTCAAAACGCATGGCGACATCCTCATCAAAGGCCAGGTCGGTTTTACCTTCTATCGTAATGTGATTGTTGTCGTAGATGTAGACCATATTTCCAAGGCCGAGGTGTCCGGCTAAAGAGGCGGCCTCCGAGGAGATGCCTTCCATAATATCGCCGTCACTGCAAATAGCGTATATGCGGTAGTCGAACAGCGTAAAACCGGGTTTATTATAGCGACTGGCCAGGTATTGCTGTGCAATCGCCATCCCCACCCCATTACCAAAGCCCTGTCCGAGTGGACCGGTGGTAACCTCTATACCGGGCAATAATCCATATTCCGGATGACCAGCGGTCCGGCTATGTAACTGCCGAAAGTTTTTAATATCCTCCAGGGAAATATCGTAACCGGTAAGAAATAAAAAGCTGTATTGCAGCATGCAGGCGTGTCCGCAGGACAACACGAAACGATCCCGGTCCGGCCAATTGGGATTATCCGGGTTATAGCGCATGTGTTGGGTCCACAAAACATGGCCCACAGGCGCCAGCGCCATCGGCGTTCCTGGGTGTCCGGAATTGGCATTCTGTACGGCATCCGCAGATAAAACACGAACGGTGTTAATGCCCAGTTGTGTAAGGTCGTTTGCTTTCGGGTCATCCATAGTTTATATTTTTAGCGTTCCCCATGACGGGTACATACATTGTAACGATTCTTCCGGGGAAAGGTTTACTTCAAATTACATCTTCCCCCTTTTCCCCGAATAGCTTGTAGAGCTGACTGGCAGTGACTTAAAAAACGCCAGCTGTACACCCATGCGATAACGACTTCATTACGACACCGGCACTGCCACGGTAATGCAGGCCGGGATAATTTCAGCCCTGACTTCGTCCACTTCTCCCATATATTCCCCATCTATTTGAAAGCTCATTTTCTCCACCGTATTAATTTTAATATAATCGGTCTGAATCGTCTGCATCAACTCCCGCCGCCCGGTTATTCGCTTCCATAGATTGCGATAATTGATGCCTTTTAATAACAGCACCTCGAATTTCCCATCATCTAAACTGCCGGCTGGGTTCACCTTTATCCCTGTTCCATACATACTGGCATTCGCAATGACGAGCATATAAACTTTCTTTTTCCATACTTTTTTTCCGTTGCGCAGGACGATATGAAAAACAGACTGGTCCCTGAAAGACTTGAGTGCATGTTTTACATAGGAAAAGAACCCATGTTCGTTTGCTTCCGCGTAATGTTTGATCAAGGTAGCGTTTAGTCCTATATCGCTCAGATGAAGGGCCAGTCCGTGATTCTCCAGTGTTATGGCATCAATTGCTCTTGTGTGCTTTCCCAGCGCTATCTGCAGCGCGGTATTTTCATCTTCGGGGATACAAAGTTCTCTGGCGAGCCCATTGGCGGAACCCATGGGCAATATTCCAAGTATTATCGGCCGTTTTGCAAGCAGTCCGGCCGCCATGTTTACGGTCCCGTCCCCACCGGCAACCAATACCCGCTCCGGTTTAAGCTTTCCTATTTCTTCACGAAGCTTCTCTTCATCACCCGCCCCGGTTGTTTCATAAAACGCGTAGTCAAGCTCCTGATCTTCCAGCGCCTGTTTTATCATTGCCGATAGTTGCGCTTTACTTCTACCTCCACTCTTGGGGTTAATGATTACCAGCACTTTTTTTGCTTCTGTCATTGTAAAATTTATCGCATATTAATACAAAATACGTTAATTTGAATCAAATATCTTTTTTGTATGAAAACCCCTGTTTTGATTGTTTACCCTGGCTTTGCCAATAACATCGACGTGGTCGTTACCGGTCATCTGCTAAAAAAAGCCCCTAAGCACTGGTTTTTAGAATCGGGACGAGTATGGAAAAACATTAAAACCATGATCCTGCTTTTCCAGGTAAAAAGTGTTCCCGGAGAAAAAATCACCCTTTCTTTCTATGGAAATAATTTCGACACCTACACGGATGCAGATGGTTTTTTCCGGTTCGAGGTGACTCACCTGCAAAAAGATCTTCCGGTAGGCTATCACCATTTTGAAGTCAGCTGGCTGCCAACGGAAAAAAACAAAGGGAAAGTTACGCAAGTGGTAACTACCGGTTCGTTGGTCCGTCCGTCACGCGCCAACAACGGCATCATTACAGATGTGGATGACACCCTGATGATCTCCCATTCCCACAGTCCGATAAAAAAATTATTTACATTGTTAACCAAAACACCTCAGCAACGCAGAGTATTCAATGATGTGTCCGATCATTACGCACTACTCACACAGCGTTTAAAAAAACAATCCGAAGGTGTTCCGTTTATGGCCTATATATCCAGTAGCGAATGGAACCTCTACCCTTTTATCCGGGAATTCTGCCGGTTAAATGGCTTGCCCCGGGGGGTATATTTACTCCGGCAGATAAAAAAAGGATGGCTCGACTTATTAAAATCAGGCAAAGGAAACCACACCCATAAATTAAAAAAAATTATAGTTATTTTCAACTTCTACCCTGATACATCTTTTATCTTATTAGGAGATGACCGGCAAAAGGATCCGATATTATACATGGAAATTGCACGCATGTTTCCAGAGCGCATCGCCTGTATCTACATCCGGAACTCAGGACACAAGAAACGTAAGAAAGTCAATAAGTTATTGGCAAAACTAAATAACTCCGGAATTCCCGCACTCTATTATCGCGACAGCAAAGCAGCCATCGCCCATTCCATAAAAATCGGGCTTATAGGTAAACCGTAGCATCCTTGCCGTCAAACGCCTACTTCATCTTTTATGATACCGATGGAATGAAATTTGAAATAAAGTTACCATCATTTAAAAGCATACTTGAAGTATTCTTGCCATTGCCGGTTATTTTTATGCGCTAAAATAAGCAGGTTTACAGCAGGAAGTGAAACGTGTTAGTCCAGGTAATCATACCTTTCATCCTATAAACAAAAAAATTATAAACGCTGCAAGAACAAAAGAACTTGCAGGGCGAACACCGGTAATCCCTTTGAGGCATTCAATCTACACTATGTGGAAATATCCCTACAGTGTACTTTGTTTAATCAAGACCATACCAACCTATTTCAAAACATATGAAACCATTAATAAAAACCTTTGTGTACACCCGAAAGACAGCCGGTAAGATACAGGAGTTCATCATTAAGAAAAAAGATTATGGTGAACTGATTCTTTATGATATTTTATTTCACGATTTCTTTTTATTTACCCTCGCAGCAGATGGAAAGGTACTGCTAGCCAATTGGGAAACCGCAAGCAATGAGCAAGTAGGGCTTAATGAAGAGTCATTGAAGGATATCAATGCGTTTATCAGAAACATAAGTCTATAAGCTCTTGGCACGATAATTTAAATCACTACTTATAAAAAAAGCGATGAGTAAACAAGTTAGTGATTTCCTGATTGAAAGACTTCTAAAGTGGAATGTCAAACGCATATTTGGATTTCCGGGAGACGGAATCAATGGGATTATGGGAGCGCTTGATCGCGCTAAAGATAAAATAGATTTTATTCAAGTAAGGCATGAAGAAAACGCGGCTTTTATGGCCTGTGCGCACGCCAAGTTTACCGACGAAGTAGGCATTTGCCTGGCCACATCTGGGCCCGGAGCGGTACATCTGCTCAATGGATTGTACGATGCAAAAATGGACCACCAACCTGTGGTGGCTATCGTAGGCCAGCAGAAAAGCATTTCCCTTGGCGGCGACTACCAGCAGGAAATAGACTTGATCAGTTTATATAAAGATGTAGCCCATGAATATGTACACATGGTTACCGATCCGATTCAAATGCGGCAAATAATCGACCGTGCTATCCGCATTGCCAAAGCCAAAAGAACAGTAACCTGTGTGATCATTCCCAACAATATACAAGAAGAAGATGCGGTAGAAGTACCGCCGAGAAAACACGGTTCCGTACATACCGGGGTCGGTTTTGCCGAAGCCAGTCTGATTCCTTCGGAAAGCGAATTGCATAAAGCCGCCCAGGTGCTCAACGAAGGAAAAAAGGTAGCCATGCTGATCGGAGCCGGAGCAAAAGGGGCTGAGGCAGAATTAAAAGAAGTGGCAGAACTCCTGGGAGCTGGCATTGCCAAAGCCTTGCTGGGCAAAGCGGTACTGCCAGATGATCTTCCCTATGTCACTGGTGCCATTGGCTTATTAGGCACGGAACCCAGCTGGGAAATGATGACGGATTGTGATACGTTGCTAATGGTCGGCAGCAGTTTCCCTTATTCTGAGTTTTTGCCCAAAGAAGGAAAGGCCCGCGGGGTACAAATTGATATTGATGGAGGAATGCTCAGCCTTCGGTATCCGATGGAAGTTAATTTATTGGGCGACAGCAAAGCCGCACTGAAAGCGCTGATTCCTTTACTAAAAAGAAAAGAAGACCGCTCCTGGAGAGAGAAAATAGAAGAAGGCATGCAGAAATGGTGGAAAGTTATTGAAGCCAGAGCTGAAAACAGCGCCAGGCCCATTAATGCCCAACGGGTATTTTCAGAACTATCGCCACGCCTTCCAGATCATTGCATTCTTACTTCCGATTCGGGGTCTGCTGCAAACTGGTTTGCCCGCAACCTTAAGATCAGAGCAGGTATGATGGCCTCTTTATCCGGCAATCTGGCGACCATGTGCCCCGGTGTACCGTACGCGATTGCCGCCAAATTCGCCTACCCAGACCGGGTTCCTATTGCGTTGGTAGGCGATGGGGCCATGCAAATGCTGGGCATTAACGGGCTGATCACTATTTCCAAATACTGGGAACGATGGCAGGATCCCCGACTAGTTATTCTCGTTCTCCATAACAACGACCTGAACCAGGTTACCTGGGAACAAAGAGTAATGACGGGCAACCCGGAATTTACCGGATCGCAAAACGTACCTGATTTCCCTTATGCCAAGTACGCCGAATTACTGGGATTAAAAGGTGTTCGTATAGATCATCCCGATGAAATCGCACGCGGTTGGGAAAATGTGCTGTCAGCGGACAGGCCCGCCGTCTATGAGGCAATCACAGATCCCGATACCCCTCCCCTTCCTCCGCATATTAACTTCGATCAAATGGTGAAATTTAGTAAAACACTGATCAAAGGTGATCCAAAGGAAATTGGAATCATTAAGCAAACTTATAAAGACATGGTGGACGGGATCCTTGCATAGCCGCTTCGAATCGCGATGATAAGAAAAAATGTAATGGAATCAGAAAAAATCAAATCGTTAAAAGCGTCTGCTTATATCATTCCGACGGATTATCCGGAATCTGACGGTACCATCAAATGGGATCGCACCACTTTAATCCTTGTCGAGATTAAAGGAGGAGGGAAATCAGGAATTGGCTACAGTTACGCAAACGAAGCCACCGCTTTTTATATCGAACACAAGCTAAAAGAGATCGTATTGGGGGTCGACATCATGGATGTGCCGGCCACATGGCAGGCCATGATCACCGCGGTAAGAAATGATGGAAATTGTGGGATTGCGGCAATGGCGATCTCCGCCATAGATTGTGCTTTATGGGATTTAAAAGCAAAAATACTGGAACTTCCGCTTTCCCTGTTATTGGGGTTAAGAAGGCCGGCTATGCCGGTTTATGGCAGTGGTGGATTTACTTCCTATCCGCTAAAAAAATTACAAGTGCAGCTTAATAACTGGGCAAAAAGCGGGATCGAACAAGTAAAGATGAAAATAGGACGCGAACCCGAAAAGGATGCTTCAAGAGTCAAGGCCGCAAGGGAAGCCATCGGAGAAAACACCCAATTATTTGTGGATGCCAATGGCGCGTACGATGCGAAACAATCTATAGCCAAAGCATGGGATTTTATGGAATCCGGTGTAAGCTGGTTTGAAGAACCGGTCCCCTCCGATGACCTGACAGGCCTCAGGTTTATAAGAAAGAAAATGCCGCCGCAGGTGAAAGTAGCCGCAGGGGAATACGGTTATAATATCCCCTATTTTGAACAAATGCTGGCGACCCGGTCAATAGATGTACTCCAGGCGGACGCCACACGCTGCGGTGGCATCTCGGGGTTTCTCAAAGCAGCGGACGTTTGTTTTGCCCACCAACTGCTCTTTTCTTCTCATTGCGCTCCGTCCCTGCATCTCCACGCCGCCTTGTCAGTACCCAACTTTTATACAGCTGAATATTTTTACGACCACGTCCGGATAGAAGATATGCTTTTTGACGGGGTTCAAAAACCAATCAACGGGTTGTTGTATCCTGACTTAAGCAGGCCCGGTATAGGACTGGAGTTCAAATACAAGGATGCAAAGAAGTACAAACGGACTTAACTGGGCTTACGGTAGACGAGCTTCAATTCAGCTGTACCGTAAAAGCCAAATAAAAGATAAACTATCATGAAAACAAGTGCAGAGAAAGACGTTAAACAAGACAACCGTTATGAAACAAAATATTCCAAAGATGTAGACGCCGCATATATCGAAAGCGAACTAAGATCTGCTATAACAGGAGAAGTTCGTTTTGACAGGGGCAGCAAGGCATTGTATGCCACGGACGCCTCCAATTACAGGCAAATCCCCATAGGGATAGTGCTTCCTAAAAGTGAGCAAGACATTATCCGCACTACAGCGATCTGCAAAAAATATAAAGCACCTTTACTTCCGCGCGGTGGCGGAACCAGCCTTACCGGAGCTTGTTGTAATGTGGCCGTCGTCATGGACATGACCAAATATTACAATCAGGTATTGCATATTGACAAAGAAAAAAAGCAAGTACAAGTACAACCAGGTATTGTACTGGATGCCATGCGTAAAACCACTTCGAAAGAAGCCGGATTGACGTTTGGTCCTGATCCTGCTACACATAGCCACTGCGCAATCGGAGGCATGTTGGGGAACAACTCCTGCGGCATTCACTCCGTCATGGCCCAATTTTATGGATATGGGGCCCGCATGTCCGATAATACGCAGTCCATGACGGTACTTACATATGATGGATGCAAAATAAAAGTAGGTCCTACCACGGAGACAGAACTGGAAAGCATCATCAAAGCGGGTGGCCGGAAAGGAGAGATTTATCAAAAACTGAAAGCTTTCAGGGATAAGTATGGCGATCTCATCCGTGAAAAATTTCCAAAGATCCCTCGCCGGGTTTCCGGCTATGACCTCCCGGCTTTACTTCCGGAAAATGGGTTTAATGTCGCTGAAGCATTAATAGGATCGGAAGGCACTTGCGTGGTTATCCTGGAAGCAACGATGAAATTAATGCCGGTGCCACCAAAGCGGTCTCTGTTGGTCCTGGGCTACCCCGATGTATATGAAGCCGGAACACATGTGACGGATGTTCTAAAATTCAAGCCGATAGGGCTGGAGGGCTTTGACGATAAGCTGGTCGACTTCATGTATAAAAAGCACCTTAACCTGATGGACCTTTCCGGCCTCCCCCGGGAAAACAGCAAAGGCTGGTTGTTGGTTGAATTTGGTGGACAAGACAAAGAAGAAGCAGATCAAAAGGCGCAGGGCCTGATGGAAGCACTTAAAAAAGCAGACCATACGCCGGAGATGGTCCTATTGGACGACCCCCAAAAAGAAGAAAGCCTATGGAAAGTAAGAGAGTCCGGGCTAGGGGCCACAGCTTTTGTACCGGAACAACCGGATGGAGCACCGGGCTGGGAAGATTCCGCCGTACCTCCGGAAAAGGTAGGTGCTTATCTGAAAGACCTGAGGGCGTTGTTTGATAAATACGATTATCATCCCTCCCTTTATGGCCATTTTGGCCAGGGATGTATTCATTGCCGGGTAGGGTTTGATTTGATCACAGAAGAAGGACTAAAGCATTATCAAAACTTCACGGTTGAGGCTTCCCATCTTGTGGTAAAATATGGCGGTTCTCTTTCAGGGGAGCATGGCGATGGACAAACCCGGGGCGACCTGCTGGAAATCATGTATGGAAAAGAAATGATTCAGGCATTCAGAGAATTTAAAGAGATATGGGATCCCCAGTGGAAGATGAATCCCGGGAAGATCATTGATACCTACGGGCAACTCAGCAATCTGAGGCTCGGCACCCATTACTCCCCTCCGGCACCAAAAACACATTTTCATTTTCTCAACGATGATAATAAAGGCCAGTTTGCCCGGGCCACCCTTCGTTGCGTAGGCGTGGGCAATTGTCGCAGGCATGAAGGCGGCACGATGTGCCCCAGCTATATGGTTACCCGGGAAGAAAACGACAGCACCCGTGGACGGGCCCATATGTTGTTTGAAATGCTTCAGGGGCATGTAATTAACAAGGGATGGAGAGACAAAAGGGTAAAAAAGTCCCTTGACTTGTGCTTGGCCTGCAAAGGCTGTAAAGGCGACTGTCCGGTAAATGTAGATATCGCCACACTGAAGGCCGAATTTTTATCCCACTATTACAAAGGCAGGATCCGCCCCCGTTCGGCCTACGCTTTCGGTCTGATTTACAGGTGGGCTTCAATGGCTTCCGCTATGCCGCGTTTAGCGAATTTTCTGACCCATGCTTCCGGATTCAAAAGCATAGCAAAAGCCGCTGCCGGCGTCACCCCAAAACGGGAAATTCCCAAGTTTGCCACAACTACCTTTCGCCATAGATTTCAAAAGGAGAAAAAAAATAAAGAAGACAAACCCAAGGTGATCCTGTGGGTAGATACCTTCAATAATTATTTTAAACCCGATACCTTAATAGCGGGAGCCGAAGTACTGGAAGCGGCGGGTTTTAACGTCATTATTCCCCAAAAAAAGTTATGTTGCGGCCGCCCGTTGTATGACTTCGGCATGTTAAAAACAGCCAAAAAGAAGCTGAAAGAAATTCTGGATACGCTGCGTTTTGAAATCCGCCAGGGAACGCCCCTGGTCGGCCTTGAGCCAAGTTGCATCGCCGTGTTTCGAGACGAGCTTACCGATTTGCTCCCCGAAGATCAGGATGCAAAGCGGTTGAATGAACAGACTTTTGATCTGGCAGAGTTTCTGGAAAAGAAAGCGCCGGATTTTATAATCCCGAAGTTGCATAAAAAGGCCATCGTTCATGGCCATTGTCATCATAAATCCATCATCAAAATGAGCAGCGAGAAAAAAATGCTGGAACAAATGGGACTCGACTATTGTGAACTGGATTCAGGCTGTTGTGGTATGGCCGGATATTTTGGCTATTTAAACAAAGGCAGACATTATGAAGTATCTATCAAGGCCGGGGAAAGAGTCCTGTTACCCGCCGTTCGAAACGCCGGAAAAGATACGCTTATCATCTCCGATGGATATAGTTGTCGAGAACAAATCGAACAAGAAACCGACCGTAAGGGACTGCACCTGGCTGAAGTCTTAAAAATGGCTTTAAAAAACACGCAAAAACAAAAAGCACGCAACGACGACCCCGCAAACCGCAGGTAAGGAAGTAACGTGTTACACAACCGGAACGCATTCCTTCATAACGTATATCCAAGAGGTTGTTTTATCGCAATAACAGCCGTGATGAAACTTCCACCCGGATATGGAAAAACCGCGACCACACCATGCGATGTGTACGAGCTAGCAACTAGCCAATTTTTGTCAATACTCGCCGTAGCTAAACTTTTGACTGCAAGTTGAACAATTTATTTATTTGCCAACGTCAGCGCACGTCCTTTATGAACAGCTACATGATCGCTTTTATCACTTTTAATTTCATATTGCGGATCCTCTTTTGAAGCATGGTGCGTGTAACCCTTATATTTAAAATCACGGGAATGTACTTTGGATATAACCCCCGAAACTCTTCCCGCTTCCGAATTCCACGTTACCTGGTCCCCTATCTTAAACAATTTTCTCATTGAGTTATGGTCTTAAACTATAGCATAAAGCATTGCATGGAATACGGATGGATCGCTACCCATCCTCACACGACGCTTAGCGTCAAAACGGCCATCTGTGCTTTCTATCTGCCAGATAAAATGAGTGAACTACCCACCCAGGCCATAGGCGATGGGTTAGGCTTCGGGGGTCGTAGACTTACCTAATGGCAACGCCTCATCCCGTTTTTGCTTAACGTAGGATTCAATCCCTGAACCCGACAATCTGTTTATACCTGCTTTAATATGTTCTTTGCTGCATTTACATCTCTACCTTGTACTTCACCACAAGATTTACAAGTCCACTCTCTGATGGAAAGTGTTAAATCTTGGTTTATCCATCCACAACCTGTACAAGCCT
>CAYXRN010000006.1:0-56180 GCA_964467635.1 uncultured Chitinophagaceae bacterium
AGATGAATGTAACAACCATAACTGACGAGTAGATTCTTGTTTTAACCTACGGACCCATTGTGAAATGGATAAGCGAGGTATGTAACGAATAAGAAAGATTTCCAATCTCTTCAACTACTTTTCCATTTTTTAATCCGCACAAATGGCATATTGCAGCTCCCATTCATATTTTCGGTAAATTGGAAGAATGAAAGCGGTGGAATATATTTGCGTACTCAAATAATTATTCCATGCGTCTTTCTGCCATTACTGCTATCGCAAAAAATAACATCATTGGTAAAGACAATACTTTGCCCTGGCACCTCCCGGCTGACATGCGGTTTTTCAAGAAAACGACCATGGGGCATGTGGTAATCATGGGTAGAAAGACCTACGAATCTTTTAAAAAAGCGCTTCCGGGTCGGACGAACATCGTCATTACCCGCCAGAAAGGCTATGAACTTGCTGATGCTATTGTTGTCCACAGCCTACAGGAAGGCATTGACAAAGCCAAAGCCATTGAAAATGAAGAGGCTTTCATTTTGGGAGGGGCCCAAATCTACGAACAAAGCCTGCCGGTTCTTGACCGCCTGTACCTCACCCGTATCTATGAGGATTTCGAAGGAGACACCGCTTTTCCCGCCTTTAATGCCGGGGAGTGGGAAATGACCAGCATAGAGCCCCATGAACCGGACGAAAAGAATAAATATTTCTATGCCTTTCAAATTTGGGACAAAAAGTAGAAGATTCTACATACTCAGGGCTGGCGGGGCGGTGCCGCTTGTTCAAGCCTTGTTTTTACCCCTTTTTGGAGCCAGTTGGTAGCTTCCGCAGGGGCAAAAACGCAAAAACCCGGTACAAAATGCACCGGGCCTTTACGCTTTAACCTATTTTTAACCTAAATTACTTATTTACATGCAATTACCTTGCCAAACTCACAGATGGGAAGAATAATTTAAAGAATGCCGTGCTTTTAGATATTCGTCCCGATCAGCGGGCCTTCCATTCTTTTTGGCTAATTTTGCATATTATGAGTAGAAAAGGAAAAGTGTTAGTTGCGATGAGCGGCGGTATTGACAGTACGGTTACCGCACTGATGTTGCATGATCAGGGTTATGAAGTCGTCGGCATTACGATGAAGACCTGGGATTATGCCACGGCGGGAAGCAGCAAAAAGGAGACCGGCTGCTGTAATCTGGATTCCTTCAATGATGCGCGGGCAGCTGCCGTTGAACATGGTTTTCCGCATTTTGTGATCGACATACGGAAGGAGTTTGGAGATTTTGTGATCAACAACTTTGTAGACGAGTACCTGGCTGGGCGTACTCCCAATCCCTGTGTACTTTGCAATACGCATATAAAATGGGAAGCTTTACTGAAGCGGGCCAATGGCCTGGACTGTGATTACATCGCTACCGGACACTACGCTAACATACGCGAAGAAAATGGCCGTCAGGTGGTATCCAAAGGGTTGGATGATACAAAAGATCAGAGCTACGTGCTTTGGGGGGTGACCCAGGCGTGCCTGGCACGCACCATCCTGCCCCTGGGGAAATACCGCAAAACAGAGATTCGCCAGATGGCCCTGGATTATGGCTATCCCGAACTGGCTAAGAAAAGCGAAAGCTATGAAATATGTTTCGTGCCCGATAACAATTATCGTGGCTTCTTAAAGCATAAAGTAGAAGGGCTGGAAGAAAGCGTGAACGGGGGCGACTTTGTCTGGATAGACGGGACCGTACTCGGTAAACACAAGGGGTATCCTTTTTATACCATCGGACAGCGCAAAGGCCTGGGCATCGCTTTGGGCAAACCGGTATTTGTGATCGAAATTATTCCGGAAACAAACACCGTTGTTTTAGGAGATGAAAAAGACCTTGAACGGCAACAAATGTGGGTTGGGAAACTGAACCTGCAGAAATATACCGAAATACCCGAGGGCATGGAAGCGGTAACAAAGATTCGCTATAAAGACAAAGGCACCTTAAGTCATCTTTATCACGAAAAGGACCAACTGCGGGTTGACTTTTATTCGGGTGCCAAAGGAGTGGCTCCCGGGCAGTCAGCGGTATTTTATGAAGGAGATGATGTGCTGGGAGGCGGTATAATTCAACGATATCCGGTTCCGGCTACCGGAAGAGATAAACACGTATTGGCAGGCGGAGTTTAAAAATTCCTGTTTACCATGCTTTAGTCCATTTAAAAGATTCACAATGAACAGTCAACAGCTCTTTAAAATATTCGCTCAGTGCGTGAATGATTACCAGCATCTATCTGGTGCTAATGGTGATAAGCTAGCAATTGAAAAACGGGTTGATTGTCCACTACCCAATCGTTATCCGGAGGACTCCCTGGACTACCTGCTTTATAAAAAAAGCCACATTGATAACATCCAGTGGGATCTGGAAGACCTTATTCGGGATCCGCAAATCCAACCCGAGGCCGCATTAAAGCTTAAAAGAAGAATAGACGTCAGCAATCAGGAGCGAACGGATATGGTGGAGCAGTTAGATGATTATTTTCTGGAGCGCTATAAAGCCGTTAGGCCGAAACCCGGCGCAAGGTTGAATACCGAAAGCATAGCCTGGGCATTGGACCGCCTTTCCATCTTGGCGTTAAAACTGTACCATATGGGCGTTCAGGCAGACAGGACTGATGCCCCCGAAGCGCATATTAATAAATGCCAGCGAAAATTATCCGTATTGCAAATACAAAAAAAGGACCTGATACAGGCTATAGGCGAGCTAATGGAAGATATTGAACAAGGCGTCCGGATTATGAAGGTATACCGTCAGATGAAAATGTACAATGACCCTAATCTGAACCCCGTTCTTTATGGTAAAAAGGGAAAACAGGTAAGCCAATGAGGCTGCTTGTGATCCGGCTGTCGGCCATGGGGGATGTTGCCCTGGCCGTTCCTGTGCTCAAAGCTGTTTTGAGGCAATATCCCAAGTGTAATATTACCCTGCTTACGCGCCCCGCTTTTGTGCCGATGTTTCAAAATATGGAACGGCTGCATTGTATAGAAGCAGAAGTGAAAAACAAGCACAAAGGGCTCAATGGTTTATACCGGCTGTACAGAGAAGTAAAAAAACAAAACAAGCCGGATAAGGTTATCGATCTGCATGATGTGATGCGCAGTTGGGTACTTTGTGCCCTGTTTAAGAAAGACGGGATTCCTTTTTATAGAATAGATAAAGGCCGGAGCGAAAAGAAGGCGCTGACCCGGAAGAAAAACAAACAATTTGTACAACTAAAACATTCGGTGACACGCTATCTGGAAACCTTTTTGACGGCAGGCTTCCCGGCGGAACTCTCCGAACAGGATTTAGGCTTTGAAGCAGCAAGCATGCCAACAGAATTTTTGATGGCGCACCAATTGCTTCCGAAAGAAGGCTGCTGGATCGGGATTGCCCCTTTTGCCAAACATCAAGCAAAGATTTGGCCGTTTGAGAAAATGAAAGTGGTGATTCAGGCCTTAAAAAGCAAAGGGTATCAGCTCTTTTTCTTTGGCGGGGGCCAGGAAGAGATAGCCAGCCTCGGACAGCTCACTCAAGAATGCTCCGGCAGCATTGTTGTTGCGGGAAGACTTCCATTAACTAAAGAATTAGGTCTTATAAAACAACTGGATCTGATGATCACCATGGATAGTGCGAACATGCATCTGGCTGCGATCAGTGGAATCCCGGTAGTGTCTATCTGGGGACCTACCCATCCCTATGCCGGTTTTGCCCCGCTAAACGGAAATGAGAAATATATCGTACAGCTTCCTCATGAGGAGCTTCCATGTCGCCCGAGTTCTGTATTTGGAAATAAACCCTGTTTCAGGGGAGACCATGCCTGTATGGAACGTATCGGCCCTTCGCGTGTTATTACTTTAGTGGAGCAGATTATTCAGCAAAGGAAGAGTGAAAGAAAGTGATGGATCATATGTAAAAGGAAGGAGCGAGAATTTTAATCATGTCGGGGTTTAGTAATCTACCTACTTTCAGGGCGTTTAGAAGCATGAACTATACGCTTTACTTTACCGGGCGTTCGTTTTCACAGTTTGGAACCTGGATGCAGCGTACTGCCGTCATGTGGGTGGTTTATTCGCTGACTAATTCGCCTTTTATGTTGGGGGTCACCTTGTTTGCAGAACAGTTTCCCGCATTCCTGTTATTTATTTTTGGCGGCATTGCAGCGGACCGCTATGACCGGTTTAAGATCGTTAAGATTACGCAGGTCGCCTCCATGGTTCAGGCCGGTACACTTGCCCTGTTGGTGTTTTTGGGCAACTATAAGGTATGGGAAATCCTTGCGCTCAGTGGTGTTCTGGGGGTTATTAATGCCTTTGATATTCCGGCCCGACAAACATTGATTCACCATGTTCTGGATGATTCGGCCAATTTGCCGAATGCTTTAGCACTTAATTCCTCCATGGCGAGTGTAGCGCGTTTACTCGGTCCCGCACTGTCGGGCATCATACTGGAGACATTAGGTGCGGGAATTTGTTTTTTTATCAACGCCTTGAGTTTCGGTGCGGTCATATTGTCTTTGCTTTTTATGAAATTGCCTCCTTTTAAGTCGACTGTACAGAAAAAAAATGTCCGAAAGGAACTCTTGGAAGGTTTCTCTTATGTGAAAAACACCCCTTCTATCGGGTTCATTATACTTACAGTAGGATTGATAGGTTTGTTGATAAGGCCCTACGATACGCTGTTGCCCATTTTTGCCAAAGTGGTTTTTGAGGGCAATGCGGCGGTCTACGGATACATTACTGCTTTCATCGGGGCAGGCGCTGTGATAGGTACGGTGTACCTGGCCTCTATGAGACGCATGGCGAAACTTAAAGTGATCCTGCTCATTGGGATCCTTGTCTTATCCTTTGGATTGTTGACCTTTGCTACCAGTAACTCCTTTCCATTGTCCATGGTCTTTGCGGTTGTTATCGGCTTTGGTACCATTGCGCAAACCACTTTGGGAAATATTATCGTTCAATCGGAAAGTGCGCCGGACATGAGGGGAAGGGCGATCAGCCTGATGCTGATGGCTATGATCGGAATGGTTCCTTTGGGCAGCTTGTTGATAGGTGCGATTTCAGAGCAGATCGGTGCCCCGGCTGCCATGTTTTGCCAGGGGATAACCGGTTTATGCATTGCCCTTTTGTTTGCCTGGTTTTTGAAAAAGAAATTATAATCAGTCTTGTCTTTTCGGTCCGAAGGCCAGGTCTCCGGCATCTCCAATACCGGGTACGATATACTTTTTAGCGTTGAGGGTGTCATCAATTGCCCCGGCCCACAAGGTAACTTCAGGAAAGTGTTTAGTCAGGTGATTGATTCCAGCTGTGGCGGCTATAACGGTGATCACATGCACAGCCCTGGGTATCCCGGATTGAAGGAGTTGTTGCAGTGTTTTAACCAGGGAAGCACCGGTGGCCAGCATAGGGTCCGCCAGAAGGAGTGTTCGGCCTGTTAGCTCCGGGCAGGACAGGTACTCCAGGTCGATGGAAAAGGAACCGTCCGGTTTATGCTTGCGGTAGGCGCCGACAAAAGCATGGTCTGCATAATCGAAGACCCGGCTCAGGCCGCTATGCAGCGGGAGACCGGCACGAAGGATCGTAGCCAGCACAGGCTGCTGCTTTAATATGCTGCAACGGGCTGTGCCCAGGGGGGTGAGTACTTCCTTTTCTATAAATTCCAAATGTTTACTTACTTCATAACCTGCGATTTCTCCTATCCGTTCGGCGTTGTACCGAAAGCGCATCCTGTCCTGCTGTATACGCTTATCTCTTATTTCCGCCAGCCAGTCACTGACGACAGAGTACCGTTCGCTTAGATTGATGACCATGGCTAATATTTTAACTAATTAATTGACGTTAAAAATAGGATAAATAAGCGTCTTACGCCGGCTTGCCCAACAAATAAAAAAGGTGGAACAACTTCGTGCTCCACCTCTTTTTTTTAACCATGAAAAAGAGAAACTAAAAGGTCAACCCCGGCCAGTTTTCGCGATAGGTACGCTTAACAAATTGGTTGGCCAGATCAAAATTGGTTACTTTCATATTCTCCGCATCCCATTGCAGGGTTATTCCCCGTCCCGGAAAATGAGATCCTTTTCCGTTTTTATTAGGAACTTTGATGTTAAAGCTACGCATAGCCAGGTTGGCCATCAGTATGCTTTCCGTAAGCGGTACTGCGTAGCCGAGGAAAGGAGAATCTACTTCCATATTCCCGTAACCGGCCAGGCAGGCGTCCACCCATTGTCCGTAGTGCCCGTTTGCACCTCCCGGAATGCGCGGATATTTTTGCGGGACATGCACTTCTTTAGTTCGGGAAGTGGGCAGCAGTTGCGGGTCTTGTCCATACACGCCACACATCATTTTGCCTTTGGTTCCTTCAAAGATCACCCCGTTTCCGGTATCTCCTTTACCGCCCATGATTTCATTGGGCCCCAACTCATCTGGACGTTCCGGCTGAATACCGCCGTCCATCCAATGAATCTTAATCACGTCGCCGTTCTTTCGCTTAAACTTCAGGTGGGAAGAAGAGGACACCGGGCCGCTTTCAGGATAGTAGGCTTGCTGCCAGTTATTCACATAAGGTGTACTTACGCTACAGGTCACTTCTGTGGGATATTCCAGCTGAAGCACTTTAAACACGGGTCCAACGATGTGGCAGGCCATATCGCCGATGGCGCCGGTTCCAAAATCCCACCAGCCACGCCAGTTGAAGGGAACTACCAGGTCTTCGTATGCCCTCTTTTCTGCCGTTCCCAACCACAGGTCCCAGTGCAGTCCTTCCGGTACAGGCGGTTTTTTATCCGGCCAGGGAATACCCTGTGGCCAAACAGGACGGTCGGTCCAGCAGTGTACATTGGTAACTTCGCCAATGACACCGGCTTCGTACCATTCTCTCAGCTGCCGTACGCCATCTCCGGAGGTGCCCTGGTCGCCCATTTGGGTCACTACTTTATAACGTTTGGCCGCCTCTCCCATCATGCGGGCTTCCCAGATGTCGTGTGTTAATGGTTTTTGAACATACACATGTTTACCCATCTGCATCGCGTGGAAGCCGACGATCGCGTGGTTGTGATCCGGAATGCCTACACTTACCGCGTCGAAGTGCTTGTGTTCCTTTTCAAAAAGCTCCCGCCAGTCATGATAGTATTTCGCTTTGGGCCACATCTTTCGGCTGCCGGCTGCTTGACGGTCATCTACATCACATAAATAAGCGATTTCCGCTTTTCCTGTTTTCGCGAAGTGACGAAGATCGTCGCCTCCCTTACCGCCTGCACCAACGCCGGCAATTATCAATTTGTCACTGGGGGCTACGTAGCCACGTCCCAACACATGGCGGGGAACAATGTAAAACCCCGCTGCTGCCAAAGAAGCATTGCGAAGAAAGTTTCTACGTGATACGGGTGAATTTTTAACCTGTTTTTTTTCTTTTGCCATGTTATTTTCTTTAATTTAAAAATGTGAAAATTAGGGTTTATCAGGATTTGAAGACAAACATTTTATGATGGTCTTCTTTTTTTACGCATTCTTTTAATTGTTTGGGCGTGTAAGATTTTCCATATTGCTTGAGCACATCATCAGGAACGCCATCCCATATATTGGGCGTGTTTCCCTTGTAACCTATGTCTTCTATTCCGATCTTACTGGAGAAGAAGCCAGTGGCGGTCAGGTTGCGCATGAGGCTGAAAAAATCAGCTCCGGGCCGCATTTCCGGTTTTGTTTTAGCAGGCCAGGCAATTTCATCAACGAGCGCCAGTTGCTGCTTTTTGCTGCAATCAATAAATGTTTTGTTATGCCGCTTGGACGTCTGATAGTCCAACCAGCGCAAGCCTCCCCGCATAGGGGTCTGGTGATAAGGCATATCTTTAACGATAAACTCTATGAAATCAGGTACGCCGGCATCTGTAGCACTTCCTGAGCGGTCGTCTTTAGGGATAATGATGTCGGCCAGTACAGCGATAGTGGCCATCTCATGTTCATTAAAAAACTTTTGAGACATGAGCTTCTTATCGCGTTCTCTTTCCCATTCCTGCCTGCCCGAGGATGCTTCCCAGTCTTTGAATTTCCCGGCCCAGGCAGCGGCCATATTTTCACTGCTTTCGGAATTTCCCTTTGCACCTTTTTTTTCGCCTTCTTTCGTATTGCACGCTTCCAGCAATAAACCCGCCGATAGGGTGCTGAGTGCCAGGGTCTTTAATGAATCTCGTCTGTCCATATTTCTTTATATTAGCCCGTTTACTTTTTAAATGTTTCTTTTTTTCATTTCTCCCATCAGGTGTTCGGATGCCCTCCAGGCGAGTGCCAAAATAGTCCAGGTCGGATTTTTGTCTGCTTGTGATACAAATGGTCCTCCATCCATGATGTAGAGGTTTTTACAATCATGGGCCTGGTTGTATTTATTCACAACAGATTTTTGCGGGTTGTTGCCCATCCGGGTGGTGCCCACTTCATGGATGATGCGTCCCGGGTTTTCCAAGCCGTAATTGCTTTCCGGCCCCGCTTTGCTTCCCGTGGGAATAGCCCCCATGTTGTGTAAGATCTCCTCGAAGGTATCCTGCATGTGTTTTGCTTGCTTGATCTCATGATCGCTCCATGTGTAATGGAAACGCAGCACGGGGATACCGTACCTGTCCACGGTATTGGGGTCGATCTCACAATAGTTGTCCTCACGTGCAATGCATTCTCCGCGCCCGGCCATGCCTACGCCGGCCCCATAAAAATAGCGGTAATCATCTTTCAATGAAGCGCCATAGCCACCCCCTGCCTTTTTCTTACCGTTCCGATCGGGGTAGGTGCCGTTCATCCCTTCTATTCCCCAGCCAAATCCATAACCCGGCATGCCCATACCGCCCCAATATTCAATGTGATAACCCCGTGGGAAGTCCAGTTTTTTATTGTCCAGCCACCAGGGAGAATATACATGCATGCCGCCTACGCCGTCTTCATTATAGCGTTTGCGGCCAAAGAGTTCAGGGATAATGCCTCCCCGGGAAGCTCCGGTGGAGTCATGTAAATATTTTCCGGCCACATTACTGGAATTGGCAAGACCGTTGGGATGTTGCGCTGACTTGGAATTCAACAACAAACGGGCGGATTCGCAGGCGCTGGCTGCTAAAACTACCGTTTTAGCTTTTACCTGGTATTCCTGCAGATCCATTTTATTAATATAGGAAACCCCGTTGGCTTTCCCGTCGCCATCGGTCAATATTTCCCGGGCCATCGCATTGGTGAAGACATCCACATTTCCGGTTTTCAATGCCGGAACGACCAATACGGAAGAAGAGGAAAAGTCGGCGTATACCTGGCAACTTCTGGAGCATTGTGAGCAATAAAAGCAAACCTGTCTTTCCTTATTGATTGGACGTGTGAGCATGGAAAGACGGCTCGGAATAACGGTGACCCCCGCTTTGCGCGCGCCCTCTTCTATGAATAATTCATGAAGACGCGGTTTGGGAGGAGGCAGAAAGTGTCCGTCCGGTTCGTTGCGTAAGCCTTCATCGGTTCCAAAGACACCGATCAGCTTATCTACCTTATCATAGTAGGGGGCTACATCGTCGTAGCTGATCGGCCAGTCATCCCCCAGGCCGTCCACACTTTTGTGCTTAAAATCCCGGGGACCGAAACGCAAAGATATCCGTCCCCAATGGTTGGTTCGGCCGCCGATCATGCGGGACCGAAACCAGTCAAATTCTGTTCCGGCCGCCTTGGTATACGGTTCTCCGTCAATGCTCCAACCGCCCCATGCGGCGTCAAAATCGCCAAAAGGCCGGGTGGTACCGGCTCCCCTGCGTGGAGACTGGTAAGACCATTTTAATTGTGTGATGTACTTGGGATCCTTGGGGTCGAATTCGCCGCCTGCTTCCAGTAGTGCAATCTTGTATCCTGCTTTAGACAATAAATACGCGGCCATCCCTCCACCGGCTCCTGATCCTATAATACAGACGTCATAAACCTTGGATGGCTTTTTAATTTGAAATGCTGCCATAATGTGTTTAAATAATAAGACTTGTTTTGAGAAACGAAGCTCAAGATACAGTAATTTTTATGAGATTTTTAATATTTTTAGCTTGGTGGAAAAAAAATTAACAAATTGGTTGTAAACTGTGATAAATGGTTTTAGCACCTAGGGTAATTCCTTTACCCGGAGATTGCGAAAATACACTACAGCGCCATGGCCGAGGAAGCCAATGTGTCCTTTTTTATTTTTCAATCCCGGGTGGTCCCGGTGGTCCATCGTGCCATGGGCTATTGCTGAGGCAATGTCGCCATCGACGATGACATGTCCATTGAGCGTAACCGTTATTTTTGTTCCGTCTGCTCTAATTTCCTCTTCGTTCCATTGACCGACCGGCTTCAGGTAGCCGCGCTTTGCGGGAATAACCCCATAGACGGAACCGTGATATTGATACAGATGCAAGTGGCTGAATTTATCAGCCGTGTTGTCCAGTACCTGGATTTCCATTCCCTGGTAAGCAGCATTGCCTTTCAGCGGGGCGCGGATGCCGATGCCGTTGTTGGCACCGGGTGTTAGCTTAAACTGAAAACGAAAGACAAAGTTCCCATATTCTTCTTCGGTATAGAGGTTTCCGCCACTGCCATGTCCTGGATGCACGACGATAGCGCCGTTTTCCACTTTGTATCCCGCCTTGTTGCCCGTCCAGCCGTCCAAGTTTTTTCCGTTGAATAAGCGTTCAAACCCTGCCTTTTTCTCGGCTGCCGACAAGGTGTTGGGCGTTGCTTTCTCCGTATCTGCATTGAGGCGCTCCTCAAACTTCATAACCGCCTGGTATACGCCGGGATTGTCTTTGGCATCCACTTTTTGCTCCAGCTTGGAGCGGAATTGCCGGGCAGCTTTCAGGTGACCATCGGCGATTAAGCGGTGGATAAAAAGCATACAGTTGGCGGTGGCATTAGCCGGCGCGTAATGGAAGTCCTCTTTTTTAGCAGCTTTAAGCAACGGCTTGGCGGAACTGGGGGCTCCGATGGACGCCAGCGCATACAACGCCACCTTTTTTAATGCAGGATCATTACCCTTAACAAAAGGGGTGATCAGCTTCACCGCTTCCTTGTCTCGGCAATCGCCCAAAGCTTGAATCAACGGAATGCGGTTTGCGGCAGTCGCCTTTTGCAGGGCTTCCCGCAAAACTTTCTTTGCATCGGCAGAGCCAATAGTCGCCAGTGCCTGGGCGGCTGAATGGGACAAAAAGACATCCGCCAAAAAGGGCTGTAGAAAGGGAATGGCATCTGCTTTTCCCATCAATTGCAATTGCCGGATTAAGAATTGCTTGTTCATTTTGCCGGAGGTCGCAAGCAGTGCCTCCCCATAGGCCTCGACAGCGGTTTGGCGCAGGGTTTCCCTGCCCGGCCTCATGACGTATCCCGCATATCCATTTAATGCGTATTGCAGGGGGGTGTTTTCCTGGCTGCCATATGGTTTCAGTTGCTTGGCCAGGGCAGTGAGTTGCCCGGCATCCAGTTTTTCTATGGCCGCCATGGCGTCGAGGTATTGTACCTCATTATCCGGGCGGTAATCGGGTGCTTCCCGGTAAGGAGTTGGCAGCGCAGGTGTTTGCGCCTGAACCACCGGGACGCACAGGGCTAAAAGAACAAAAGTGAACAGTATTTTTCTCATTCGACTATACGTTTATGTTTGATTAATAACGGCAGTAGGCAGCGCATCGTAGGCGTTGCGGGCTAAAAAATCAGGAGAATTGGCCCCTGCTTTCTTGCCTCTCCTACTTACTTCACATATTGCTTTCCTGTTTCATATTCTTACCGTTGTATTTCTTTGCTTGCTTGTATATTTCATCGTGTACAAAGGTTAAAGGGATTGTTGCGGCTGTACTTTGCTGTTTTAGCCCATCATCCAAGGCGATTTCATCGGTTCATAAGACAAGCGGTTAGCCGCCTCGTCATCGAATCGAAGGGTTTCGGGATTAAAAGTCAAGGAACGGTTGAGCTGCACGGCCACTTTTGCCATATTGACCAACGTACAGGAGCGGAAGCCGTTTTGCTCATTGAGTGCAAATTTCTTTCGATCACGTACGGCTTCCAAAAAATCGGTAACCTGCGGTTCGGGGTCACTGTAATGGGCCAACTTCTTTTCCAGGTTCGGGATGTCCGACTTAAACCCTTTGTACAGTTTTCCTTTCGGTCCTTCTATGTAAGGTGCGTTGACGTCTTTTCCTTCGCCATCGAGGATGATTCTGCAACCGTCTTCATAGGTAAACTCAACCCTTCTCCAGGGGGTGACAGCATAGGGATGTTGCTGCGGCGTATCTGCGTCCACCCGGATCGGGCTGGTGTGGTCTTTTCCTAAAATGTACTGGACCGGATCGAGGTAATGCTGTCCCATATCGCCCAATCCTCCGCCATCGTAATCCCAATAGCCCCGGAACTTTTGGTGTACATGCTTCGGATTGTAGGGGTGGTGAGGTGCCGGTCCCAGCCAGAATTCATAATCCAGCTCTTGAGGCACGGGCTCCTTCGGAAGATTCGGTTGTCCCGACCACAGGTCTAGTTTCCAGTTAAAGCCGGTATGCTTGCCGATAGTTACGGTCAGGGGCCAGCCCAGCAAGCCGCTTTCGACCAGTTTCTTGATGGGCTTTACGGTGGTGCCAAAGCCGTAAAAATTATCTTTGAATCGAAACCAGGTATTCAGCCGAAACACCCTTTCGTATTGTTCTACCACTTCTTTTAACCGCAGCCCTTCGCCTATGGTGCGGGTCATCGGCTTCTCACAAAAAACATCCTTTCCGGCCCTGGCGGCATCGGCGGCGATAATGCCATGCCAGTGCGGAGGGGTAGCGACGTGTACAATATCTACTTCGGGCAGGGTAATTAATTTGCGGTAATCGGTAAACGTCTTGACGCCCTTGTCTTTCAATTCGCGTAAGGCAATGGCGATATGGCTTTTGTCTACGTCACAAACAGCAACCACCCGCGTACCGTTATAGGGAAAGTGATTGCGTCCCATGCCGCCCACGCCCACTACGGCTTTGGTAAGCTGGTCGCTGGGGGCGATAAATCCGCGACCTAAAACAGCACGGGGAACAATCGTAAACAAGGCGAGGGTACCCGCCGAGTTTCTGAGAAACGCACGGCGACTGTTTCTTTTACTTTCAATAAGAGATGCTTTCTCGTCAGATTTTTGCATTAAATAAATGTTTTTAAAGGAAATAAAACCCCGGTAGAAAAATCGGGAACAAGATAGGAGCATTTTTTTTAGCAAACAAGTTAAAATTTGCCGGCCGGAGTTTTGCTTTAGGTCGATTCGGTGCTGTGCCGCTTTAACTTCCCCGCCTTATGATGGATATGGCCCATTTGGGATTGGGGATGACAACGGAAATTAATTTACTCCCGGCTGACTTTCTGCAACGTCATCCTGGCGATGATTAAGTCATAGGCAGCCTGTAGATAAGCCGTTTTTGCTTGCTGATATTCATAGTTTGTGCCGACCAGATCCCCAACCAGCAGCCGGCCCTCGGAAAATAAATCGGTTGCCGCCTGCAGGTCCGCCCGCGCCAGGTCGATGTTTTTTTTCTTTTGCAAAAGCACTTTCTCCTTATAGGCAACATCTTGGTTAGCCTGTACGATTTCTAATTGCATCTCCAGGCGCCGCGAGCGTAAATTGGCCTGATTGGCCGCCTGCTGAAGTCGTAAAGCTTCTATTTTCTTCATCCGTTCCCATCCTGCTGTAATCGGTAGGTTAACGGACAGGCCGATATAACTGTTGCCATACCAGTTGTCATTATTAAGCAGATCAAATTTATTGTCAAAGTAATTGACGCCATAAAAGCCCCTTAACGAAACAAGGGGCAGGAAGCCCGCGCGGGTATTGTCCAGCTGAATAGCCGTCAGTTTTTTTTGTTGTTTCCACTTTTGCAAAGAGAGGTTGCCTGTGGGTTGGACAGGTACTTTGTTCAATTGATCCAACAGGCTTTGCAGGCTGTCTGTTAAGAAAAAGGAATACGTTTTTGCCGGATTGTAACCCATGTCCGCGAGCAGGCGGGCCTTAGCGGAAGCCCATATTTTAATGGCGTGAAAATAATTATTCAAGGCAGTATGTTTAGCTGCCTGTACCTGATTCAGCTCCGATCTTTTGAGCCGTCCGGCAGCATACTGTGCCTGGGTCATTTTTAATATTTTGCTTTTGCTAAGGGTGTCGGCAATAGCCAGCTTGAGTTGTTTTTTTGCAATAATACAGGAGGCGTAATCCTTTCCTATTTTAAAGCTTAATTGACTGGCCGTTATCTTCCGGTCGATTTCATGGAGGACTACTTGCTGTTGAGCGGCCTTCAACTGCCCGTGTTTGTCGGGGTTAAACAGATCTATGGTCGCGTTCAGCCCCGCATTACTGCTCCAGTTAGTTGAAAATTTCAGCGGCAGGAGCTGGCCTTCCGGCGCGTTGGGATCGAAAGCTTTTGCAGGAACCGGCGTAACAGGAATGATCAGGTTGCGCCTTAGGTCATAGTTGGCAGATACCTCCGGAATTTTTGTCCTTTTTGCCTGCGCCACCTGCTTTTGTGCGATAGCGGTGTTTAAGGTGCTGACCTGAAGATCAGGGTTGTGCTTTGAGGCTACCCGTCGCGCTTCTGCCAGCGAGAGGTTTTCGGGCAATGCAGGTTGTTGGGCAAAGGCCTGGTGGAGCGTACAGCCGGCTAAAATAATGGCGAGGAGTACTTTCATGGCGTTTAAATTTATTTAAAAACAGAAGCTGGTTCGACTCGATTGATTTTTCTTATGGCAAAAAGAGAACCCCCTACCGAAATGAAAAGCGTAACAAACGCCAATAGGCCGATGAGCCCGGGAGAAAGTTCCAGAATGAGTCCCGCCTGAGCTACGCCGCTTTTAAAAACGATCAGCAACAACAAGGCAATGACAAAGCCGATTGCGGCAAACAGCAGCGCCTGGGTTAAAATCAATTTGCGCACATATCCGTGGGTAGCGCCGATGGCTTTAAAGGTTCCGTAATCCCGTAAACGATCCAGTACAGCTGAGTAAAGTGTCAGCCCGATAATAAAAAAGCCGGTGATGATGGCGAAGACAACCAAGGTCCCGAAACTAAGTCCCATGTTGGTCGTCTTCAACAGATGTTTCACCGTTGACGCTCTTAAATCTTCTATCTTCCAGGCCCTTACCCCATAAAAAGTCCGGTTGATCGCAGCAGCAACCTCGTGGACATCGGCGCCCGGCTTTACCGTTACAGCGACAATGCTCACCTTGTCATTAGGAAAATGGCCATAAAAGCGGGCATTGTCTATATCGGTGTACATATAATGCCCTCCAAAAGCCTGGACATTTTTAGTTTCCACTTTAATTACCGCGTTTTTACCATTAATTTCCAGCGAAGTACCCACGTCCAGCGCGGCATCTAACGTTTTTCTATCAAAATACTCTATAGATACGGTGTTGGGCTGCATCAGTGATAAAATATGTCCTTTTATAATTTTACCGGTATCGGGACCACCGGCGAAGACAGGTCCCCTGCTCCCGATAAGAATTACAGGGGATGATTTTCCACCGCGCAGGGTGATGCTTGCATTGGCTACGACAATAGGGTAGGTGTTTGCTACCCCTTTTATGCTTCTTATTTCCCGGACCAGCCGGCTGTCTATCTGCGACAATACATTGGCATTTTTCGTGGCATTGTCCACTACCCATATTTGTCCGGCCTTCGGGTTGGCGTTATCCATCAGGCCGCCCATCGCTTTGGTAATAAAATGCAGGGTGCCCAACTGCTGTCCAATCAGAAAAACGCTTATCACAATCCCGGCGATGATACCAATGCTTTTAGCCCGGTCGTATTTCATGAATTTAATGGCAGTACGGATCATGGTCGGGCGTTTTTCAGGTATATGGTGCAGGCGACTTTGGTATTGATCAGTAAGTTCGCCGTGCTGTCCAGCCGTACTTTAAACCGCCGCACTCTCCGGTCCTGCAGCTCACCGGGTACATCGGTAAATAAAGATTTGTTGCTCAACGCCGGCGCAAGTGTGCTGACCGTCCCGGTGGTTATCGTCTGCTTGGCGCCTATGTGATGGATGCTTACTTTTTGTCCAATGGCCAGCCGGTTGGCGAACAGCTCATCGGCTTCGCCATGAACAACCAACGGGCCCTTCGCGGCAAAGGTGCCAAAGGACTCCAGGGGCTGAATGGCGCTTCCGACTTCTACGTTTATGTGCAAAACAACTCCATCGGCAGGCGCTTTGATTGTTTTTTCTTCGAGGGTGTGCTCTGCGGCCCTCCATTGAGCCCTTAGCTCCGCTAACTTGGATTGACCGATGGCTACCGCTTTTTCACTTTTGGCCAGCTGCACCTGCAGTACTTTTATATCGGTTCTCAGTTTTTGTACATTTTGCCTGGTTTCGGCGCCCGATTGAAGCAATTTTTCACTTGTGGACAGGATGCTGGTTTTTTCCTGCAGCTGCAACCGGTACTGGCCGGTGGCAATGCGGTCAGCTTCCACCTGTTGCTGCTGGGTAGCCATCTGTTTTTTGATTTGCCGTACTTTCAGCGCCGCATCCGTGTGCGCCAGCGTCAGAATAACACCGCCCTTCTTGATACGGTCCCCTGCTTGCAGGGCCACCGACTTTACAATGCCGCCCACCTCAGCGGCTAAATGGACAATCCCCGCTTCAGGCTCTACTTTTCCAATACCCACGACCTCGGTGATGCGAGCAGGAACCAGGGCAGAATCTTTAGCCTGCCCTTCCTCAGCGGGAGACCGCTTTGCACTGCAGGAAAACAACAGTAAAGAAACCAAAACAATCCAGGGGTGTCTCATTCTTTTTTCATTTTTTTGTTGCGGTCTCATGGGGCGGGTGGTTTAATTGAAGTTTTCTTGATCTGAAAAAGGTTGGTCTGAAGTTCTTCCCTCCGATAAATAGATGATGCGGTCAGCGTACCGGCGTAGTCTGGTATCGTGGGTAACCACTACTACTGCTTTTCCGGTACGGGATAATTGTTTTAGCTCGTTCATCACCTTTCCGGCATTCTTCATGTCAATGGAAGCCGTCGGTTCATCGCATAAAAGGATGGGCGGGTCGGTAACCAGCGCCCGGGCAATGGCTGTTCTTTGTTTTTGCCCGCCGCTTAGCATGCGAGGCAGGTGATGCATACGGGGCAGCATGTCGACCAGCTCCAATGCCTGCTTTGCTTTTGTTGTGGCTGTTTTTCGCCTCTCTCCTTTGAGCAGCAGAGGCGCCATGACGTTTTCTATCGCCGACAAGGGCTGTAAAAGATTGAAACTCTGAAAGACAAAGCCGATATTTTCCAGACGCACCCGGGCCAACTGCTTTTCGGACAGGCTGCTGATCTTTTTCCCTTTAATGAAGACTACCCCGTCGGTGGGATAAATCACACAGCCCATCAGTGAAAGCAGGGTGGTTTTTCCCGAACCCGAAGGCCCCAGGATAAGCGTAAGTTCATGGGTGTTAAAATCGAGTGTGCTGCTGGCCAGCGCAGTAACAACCGTATCTCCGGTCTGATAGGTTTTAGAGACGTTTTTGACGGCAGCAACAGTTTCCATCTATGTACATTTTTGTACTTTATTATACAAAATTAAGACGAAAACGTTTATTTGTAAAATTATTTTTACCTTTGATGAGCAGGTTTGACACCATGAAGAATAAAGAACTACTTATCCGGTTAATTGAGCATCTGGATTTTTTTGAAGCGGAGAACAAACACTTGGAGCACTATACCCTGGAGGACTTTTTGAGTTATCTGCAAAGCCACAGCGAAGGGGAAGAGAAAGTAATCGCCTCAAGGCCTATTGCAGGGAACCGGAAGCCGGCAGGATTTGAGTTTCACACCAACACCGCCATTTTACTTTCCCGGCAGATCGGCCTGATTTATCGTTACGCCAGAGGATATACCAAAAAGGCGTTGGAGGGAAGTGAGCTGCGGACGGTGGAAGAGTTTTCGTACCTTGTGGTACTCATGACCTTTGAACACCTTTCCAAGACAGCGTTGATCCTAAAAAATGTCATGGGAAAAACTTCCGGTATGGCGGTTATCAAACGACTATTGAGAAAAGGGCTGATCAGGCAGTTTGATGACAAGGACGATAAACGTCATCAGCTGGTGGCTATTACCCCTAAAGGACTCAAAGAAATGAAGCAGGTGTTTCCTAAAATGCAAGGGGCTTCTGAGTTGATTAAGGGAAACCTGGACGCCTCCGAGCAGCAGATGCTGACTTTTCTGCTGCAGAAGCTGGAAGCCTGGCATAACGACCGGTTCCTCCGCGACAGAAAGATTTTGGCTTAAACCACTTAATTGCCTCAAATTTTATACCTTTCCGTTTAAAATACGGAATGGTTCTCAACGACAGCAAAGCATATATTCTAGGGGTAGATATCGGCACTTCCAGCAGCAAGGCGCTGGCTTTCTCTGTTCAGGGAAAGGTACTGGCGCAGCACCAGATTAAATACCGGATCGAACACCGGAGGCCGGACTATAGCGAGCAGAATCCGGACAAATTGTTGAAGGCTGTAGTTGGCGTTATCCGGGAAACCGTAAAACAAGTAGGGCGGCAGCCGTTGTGTGTCAGTTTTAGTTCGGCCATGCATAGCCTGATGGCCGTGGACAAAAAGGGAGACCCGATTAGTCCGTTGATTTTATGGTCCGACAACCGGAGCATGAAAGCAGCTACCCAGTTTAAACAAAAGCAGCAGGCCCTAGACTTTTACCGGCATACCGGTACGCCCGTGCATGCAATGTCCCCCTTTTGTAAATTACTTTGGTGGCGCCAAAATGAACCTTCCACTTTTCAGGCAGCAGGCCGGTTTATTTCCATCAAGGAATACCTGTTCTTCCGTTTTTTTGGCCGCTACCAGGTGGATTATTCTTTGGCTTCCGCCACCGGATTGTTTGATCATGAGACTTTGCAATGGTACGCCCCTGCTTTGGACTATGCCGGCATTTCCGCAGCACAGCTTTCCGAAGCGGTGCCGGCTACACACCTGCTCAAAGGGTTGGTGGGCGATTATGCCCGTCAAACCGGCCTGGACAAAGCCATTCCCTTTGTGATGGGGGCCGGTGACGGTTGTTTGGCTAATCTCGGTACCGGGGTTACCCAGAAAGGTGAACTGGCGGTAACCATAGGAACCAGTGGCGCCGTACGGCTCTTTAGTGATCGTCCGGTTACCGATGAAAAAGGACGTATATTCAATTACCTGCTGATGGAAGGGGAGTACATTTGCGGAGGCGCGATCAACAACGGCGGGATATTACTGGACTGGTACCGGCTTCATTTTTTGAGAAAACCGCCCGAAGTATTGAGTTATGATGATGTAATCAGGGAAGCTTTAAAGGCGGAACCCGGAGCCAGAGGGCTTTTATTTTTACCGTATATTCTGGGGGAACGGGCACCGATGTGGGATGCCAGAGCCAGGGGGGCTTTCGTAGGCATTTCCCATTATCATGAAAAATCACACTTTGCCAGGGCGATCATTGAAGGGATCTGTTACGCACTGTACCACAATGTGGCGGTGCTCAACAAGGAATCAGGGAACCACCCGGATATTTATGTTAGTGGCGGGTTTACCCGATCTCCGGAATGGGTACAAATGCTCACTGATCTTTTTGGGCAGGAGATAAAGGTCTCCGGCCACGGGGACGCCTCCTCTGTGGGCGCTGCCATACTGGGCATGAAAGCGCTGGGAATTATTGAAGACTGGCAAGAAGTGGAAAAACACATCCCGATTACAGCTACTTATCTGCCGGGGAAAGAGAAAACGGCAATTTACCGGAGGAACTTTTCCTTGTATGCCCGCTTGTATGACATGTTACGGGTGGCGATGCATGAGATCGCCGACTGGCAACAAAACACACCAACGGTTATAAATCAATAGGAGAAAAGCATGAAACAACACCTAGTAAAAGTATATCCCAGTAAAATGAACCTCCCCAAAGCCGACCAGCTGGCCTGGAAGCTGGCGCAGGTGGCCGTGGACGAGGCCCCGGTAAGCGAAGAAGTCACCGATATGGTCATCAACCGCATTATTGACAATGCGTCGGTGGCGGTGGCTTCCCTGAACAGAAAGCCTGTAGTTGCCGCGCGGGCACAGGCACTGGCGCATGTTCGACCGGGACGGGGTGCCAATATTTTCGGATTGGAAAATGGGCTGAACCTTCATGCCGAATGGGCGGCCTGGGCCAACAATGTGGCGGTGCGCGAGCTGGATTATCATGATACTTTTCTCGCTGCTGATTACAGCCATCCGGGAGATAATATCCCTCCTGTACTTGCGGTAGCCCAGCAAATGGGAAAGACGGGAGCAGAGGTGATAAAGGGGATCGTGGCTGCCTATGAAATACAGATCAACCTGGTCAAAGGTATTTGCCTGCACGAGCACAAAATTGACCATGTTGCTCACCTGGCGCCGGCCCAGGCTGCAGGAGTATGCGCGTTGCTGGGACTGGATATAGAAACCACTTACCAGGCCATCCAGCAAGCCCTGCACACCAGCATCAGTACACGTCAAAGCCGCAAAGGAGAGATTTCCAGCTGGAAAGCCTATGTGCCGGCCTGGGGCGGGAAACTGGCCATTGAAGCAGTGGACCGGGCAATGCGGGGGGAGCAAAGCCCTTCGCCCATCTATGAAGGGGAAGATTCGGTTATCGCCTGGATTTTAGACGGTCCGGACGCGGCCTATGAGGTACCGCTCCCGGAACCCGGAGAAGAAAAAAGAGCTATTTTAGAATCCTACACCAAAGCGCATTCTGCAGAGTATCAAAGTCAGGCGTTGATTGATCTGGCCTTCCGGATGCGCAATGCGATTAACGACCTGGAGGATATAGCCGGTATTGTTATAGAAACTTCACATCATACGCATTACGTCATCGGAACCGGAGCCAATGATCCGCAGAAATTTGACCCTTATGCGACCCGTGAAACGCTTGACCACTCCATCATGTACATTTTTGCCGTTGCGTTGGAGGATGGTCGCTGGCACCATGTCGACAGTTATACTCCGGAGCGTGCCCGGCGGCCGGAAACCATCAGGTTATGGAATAAAATCAGTACATTGGAAAAAGAAAAGTGGACAAAGCGGTATCATGAGCCGGACCCCGATAAAAAAGGGTTTGGAGGACGGGTGATTGTTACCATGAAAGACGGTACCGTGATAGCGGACGAACTGGCTTGTGCGAACGCCCATCCTTCCGGAGCCCGCCCTTTTAAAAGGCGTGATTATATAGAAAAGTTTGACCAGCTCACCGAAGGATTCATCGAGGGTAAGGAACGGGACCGGTTTTTAGAAACGGCCCAGGCATTAAATACATTAAACCACGATGAGGTCCGGTCGCTCAATGTACAAGTAGCCGAAGCTAAAATAACAGGTACAAAACATCTAAAAGGTATTTTTTAATGATAATCGCATCAACACAGCCGCGGGAAAAGCGCGCGGCCTTTCGCAAGCAATTGGCTACCGGCAAGCTCTTGCAATTTCCGGGTGCCTACAATCCGATGGTGGCCATGCTTATCGAGCAAATGGGCTTTGAGGGTGTGTATGTTTCAGGGGCGGTAATGGCTAATTCCAAAGGTTTGCCGGATATTGGGCTGACTACCTTAACGGAAACAAGTCAGTTTGCCGCAGCGATCGCCCGGGTAACACGCCTCCCCGCTGTTATGGATATCGACACGGGTTTCGGGGAGGTCATGAACGTGGTACGTACCATACAGGAACTGGAATACCTCGGAATAGCGGGTTGCCATCTGGAGGATCAGATTAATCCCAAGCGATGTGGGCATCTGGATAACAAAGAACTGGTTGATGTTCAGCGCATGGCGCGGAAAATAAAAGCCGCTGTACGTGCAAAATCCGATGAAAACTTTTTGCTGATCGCCCGTACGGACGCCCGTTCGGTGGAAGGACTTGAGCGGGCTATTGACAGAGCAAAAGCATATGTAGATGCAGGAGCGGAAATGATCTTCCCTGAAGCGATGAAAAATGAGCAGGAGTTTGAAGCCTTCCGAAAAGCGATCGATGTTCCCCTTCTGGCAAATATGACGGAATTTGGGAAATCAAAACTGCTTTCTAAACAGACCTTAACCGATTTGGGCTATAACATGGCCATATACCCGGTGACTACCCAGCGCCTGGCCATGTTTGCCGTGGAAAAGGGGTTGAAGAATTTGTTGGAAAAAGGAAGCCAGGAAGGCAGTTTGCCGGAGATGCAAACCAGAAAACGGCTCTATGAAGTATTGCATTATCCCGATTACAATGCCTACGATAAGAACTTGTTTAATTTTAAGTTAGAAAAAGACCAATAATTGTTATGACAGACGACAAAATGAGAGCACCAAAAGGCCTGGCAGGGGTCATTACAGATGATACTACCATAAGCAAAGTTATGCCCGAAATTAATTCACTGGTTTACCGGGGATATAAAGTTCAGGATCTCGCCCGGCGGTGTCGTTTTGAAGAAGTGGCTTATTTGCTCACCCATGATGATCTTCCGACAGCAAGCCAACTGGAGGCCTTTATGGCCAAAGAAAGGCACTACCGTGATCTGAGCGAAGAGCTGTTACAGGCTATTCAACTGTTTCCCGAGGAAGCCCATCCGATGGATATGCTCCGTACGGGTGTCAGTTTCCTGGGCATGGAAGATGAGCGGATCTGGGACGACAGCCCGGCAGCCAGCCAGGATAAGTTTCTCCGCCTGCTGGCCGCCATTCCTTCCATTATTGCGGCTGCCTACCGCCTCCAAAATAACAAGCGATACATTCCGCCGAAAAAAGAGGTTGGCATTGCAGAAAACTTCTTCCACATGTGTTTTGACAGCATACCCGCCCCGGAGGTGGTCAAAGCCTTTGACGTCTCGCTGATTCTTTATGCCGAACACAGCTTCAACGCAAGCACCTTCACCACGCGGGTGATCACCAGCACCACCAGCGACATGTACAGCGCTGTAGTGGGGGGTATCGGTGCCTTAAAGGGGCCCCTGCATGGTGGAGCAAATGAACAGGTCATGCACATGCTCAAAGAGATCGGGGAGCCGGCCCGCGCCCGTCAATGGATGCTGGATGCCTTAACGCAAAAGAAAAAGGTGATGGGCTTTGGTCATCGCGTCTATCGCAATGGAGACAGCCGGGTGCCAACGATGAAAGAATATGCCGAAAAGATGGCCGATTTCACCGGGGAAGGGAAATGGCTGGAAATAGCCGCAGAACTGGAGAAAACGATGCTGGAGGAGAAAAAGATTTATCCTAATCTTGATTTTCCCGCGGGTCCCGCCTATTACATGATGGGTTTTGAGATCAATATGTTTACGCCGATTTTTGTGATGAGCCGGGTGGCGGGCTGGTGTGCACACATCATGGAACAAAGTGCCGATAACCGCATCATCAGGCCATTAAGTGAGTATACCGGACACGCGGAACGGGAAGTAACCGCCCTGGAAACCAGGGGTTAGGGATTTTGACGAACCTGGTAAAATTGCTCAGTCCATGAAGGTGACTTTGCCGGTATGGACGTCGTACAATGCGCCGGCCACTTTCACCTCCCCTTTTTCTATCAGCTCGCGCATCAAGGCACTTTTGTGACTGATTGCTTTGATGCTGTTTTGCACGTTTAGTTTAGCTACCAGGTCACGAAATGCAGCGTCTTCCAGGCCATTGCTCAAGGCCTTGGCTTCTTCAATAGCAGGTTCTATTTTATGTAACAGGTGGCTGAGGTATCCGGTGCTTACGCCATCGCAGGCTCCTTTGACGGCTCCGCAACCGGTATGGCCACAAACCACCACGAGCCTCGCGGTAGAAAGCTTACAGGAAAATTCGATACTCGCCATGACATCCTTACTGATCACGTTTCCTGCCACCCGGATGGAAAACAGGTCGCCTATGTTTTGATTAAATAGGAGTTCAGGAACTTCGCGCGAATCTATACAGCCCACAATGGCAGCAAAAGGATGCTGTCCGGTGGCGGTTTCTTTTACGGCGGTGAGGTAGTCGTACTGTTTGTTTGAGTTGTTAACGTAGCGCGCATTGCCTTCTTTTAACAGTTGCAACGCGTCTTCGGGAGCAATAATTGATCTGTTCATGCTTTAATTTAAGTACTAATAGGCCCAGAGGTTTTGTTCATAATTGAATATTTCATTATGAATTTCCCTGCCTTCCAATAATCTTTTGATCCCGGCTTCTTTGGAATCTCCCGGAATCTTTTCTTTCAGGCTTCTGTTAAAGGGGTTGTCCTCCTTGACAATATGTGCAGAGAAATAACGCATGGCGAAAAGATCCTCCCAGGTCATGCGCTGATAGTAATTGCGCGGATTATATACTTCATACTTGGCGAGAATAGGACGCATATCCGGGTAATACAACCAGAACATGGGCGCATGGGCACGCACGCTGCCATCGTCATTATAGATCGTCTGTAAGGGCGCGATGCCTATAATACGGCAATAAAGGACGGAGGTTTGTTTGTCAAAAACCCAATCTTCCTTTAGCCGGTAGAAAGTAACGCTCTGCGGGTTGAAATCATTGTAAATTGTGGTATCGGATTCGACGCCGGTGATCGGGTCCACCACCCGTATGGTCTGTGGTTTACCATGAATAAGTTGCTGAACCTGTTGTATGGTCAGTGGCGTCGTAAAACGGTCGTCGACCGGGCTGAAAGCGGTCACCTTTCCACTCAGCACCGCGTTCAGCAATATATTGATAAAGGTAAGGCTGTTGCCTTGCGCGTCATAGCCCGGATAGGTAAAGGACAGATTCATTTTCTGGCGGACATCTATTTCCTCCCAAACCCGTTTACCCCAGATGGCATCTACCGGTCTGATGTATTGGTATGCCAGTGGCCGGTTCATGCTGTTGGTGTCCTTGATAACGGCTAAATTATTCCGGAGCGAGGGTTTTACAGAGTCGATTCCGAATACGTTGTCCGCCCGCAAGGTTATCTTATCGGTATCTTCCGCCGGGGCGGTAACGCCCTGGGCGGATAAGCCATGGCTTATCCCCGCTGCAAGCAGCAGCAAACCGGTTATTTTTATCCATCCTGCGCTTTTCATATTCGTATTATTTTATGATCCTTTTGCAATGAATATACTCAATATAATTTAAACGTAATACCGGGCAAACTTCTTGTGGTCCCGTCCGGCGCTTTTACCCGGATGTCGTCAAAAAATACACGGGTTCCCGGTTTGCATCGGCTCATGAGGTCCTGCATTTTCGGCGTAAAGCGGGCGTTGGAGGCCTCTAACTCAATGTAATCGCTGAATCCCGCCCCGGTAAAACCCATTGTGAAATGGGTAATAACAAATTTGGTATCATAGTAGAAATTTTCCAGTTCGGCATGAATACCTTTTTGCACCCGGAAAACCGCCGCACTCATCCGGCCGCCCTTGTTGTCTCCTACCATGGCTACCGGATCCGGCACCCGCATCACGCGGAACTCTTTGGTTCCCAGGCTCCTGGATTTGCCATCCACCGAAGCGGTGACATGCACTTTTGCCTCTCCTACTTTGGTTACTTTGGCCAGGTACTGTCCCGTGCCCGTCTTTTGCAGCGAACCCTGCGTGATGGAAGCCGATATGCTTTCCGCGGGAACACCGGCTGCGGCGATGCTGATCGGATTGCTCAGGCCGATAAACAAGACGTTCATCTTCGTGGCGGAAACCGACAGGGAAGAGGCGCCCACCATGTAAGAGCCTTTGGTCGTAAAGGTTTGTACTTCTCCGTTTTTATCTTTCAGCTTGACGGCGACCTGATAAGAATGTTCCCCTACGCTGGAAGCGGTAGTCGTGAACGTACCGATGCCGTTTTCAACGGGTATGGGTTGCCCGTTTACCGTAATGGTGGGGTTCACAGTAGAACTGTAGGCTCCCAGCATGATCTTGGCCTGATACTGCTGCCCGTTCATGATATAGCCGGAATTGGCAGAAACCAGGGGAGTGTAAGTATCCAGCGTGAACTGCTGGGCATTGATTTGCTGGTAGAGGTAATCGATCACTTGCGACTCGGAGTTTTTAACGTCGTTTTGAAACTTGCTCAGTATGGTGATGGCCGCAATGGAAGGCACTTCACCAAAATTAATCTGTGACCAGGTCTTTTTTTCTTTCTTTTCCGGTTCCTCGATTTTCAATGGAAAAATAGCGGCCTGGTTTTCCCGCATGGCCGGCGGAAAATAAGTGAGCAGCCTGGCACGCAGCTCCTCTAACCTTTTTTTGAGTTTCGGCCCGTTTTTCCAATTGAGCATCACCCGGGAAGGCGCATCCAGGTCGTCAAGCCTTTTTATCTCTCCTTCTTCGGTACGCCCGCCGCTTTCCTTAACGATCATTGCTTTGAGGCTGTCGATGTAGGCGACCATGGTATTGGCCTGCTTTTGAACCGCTTCGGCTTTGTCTTTCAGCGGACCCACTTTTTTGGGGTCCTGCTCCATCTGCTTGGCAAACTGCTGGTAGATGATCGCATTTTTTTCTTCAATAGATTTGTTGGAATGCGAGATACTCTCATTAACCGTTTTAAAGGCATTGAGAATTTCGGCAGACACATTGAGGGCCAACATCGCTATGAGGACGATGTAAAGCAGGTTGATCATCTTCTGCCGCGGCGCTCTTGGTAAAGACAAGGACATGAACTATTCTTTAATATCTTTGATTCGATTAATGATTTTACACTTCAGGCCGCCTTTAGCGGTGCATGGCAGAAAGCATGTTGCCGTAAATTTGGTTTAGGCTTTCCAGGTTCTTGGCTAAAAGGGTAATTTGCTCCTGGGTTTTTTGGGAATCTGCTACCGTTCCGGCCATCGCTTCGGTTGCTTCGGCCATGTTGCTGTAGAATTGGTTCATGGCTTTCAGGTGATTGTTGGTATCCTGAAGCTCCAACTCATAGATGGCATTGAGGGAACCGAGGTTTTTAGTCATGGTCTGCAGTTGTGCATGGAATTCCTCACTGTTGGATGCAGCCTGGTTAAAGGTTTCCATTGATTCTGCCGCCCTGCTGTAGGCTTGGGTTACTTCTCCTATAGCCTGTGCCGCTTCGCCCGTACGCCGGGTAAAATCCCCGGTGGCAGCCACGGTATCAGAAATATCACTCATCCCTGCCACCGTCTGGTCGAGCTTTTGGAAATTTTCGCCCAGTCTTTTCAGGTTAGCGGGGGTGATATCGGCCTGTTCCAGCATCTGATCCATGCCGGCCAGCGGAGAAGCAGTTTGTACGCCGCCCACGGCTACGCTTTTTTGTTGATAGCTTCCCGTTATCCTCTTTTCTTCCTCCGGGCTTAGGTTTAAATTAGGATAATATTTTTCCCAATGGTAGACCTCTTCGGCGGGTTGAAGCGCCATCAAAAGAAATACAAAGGTCTCTGTGATCATGCCGATCGTCAGCGCGCTGCCCCAGGCGCCTCCCCAATGTTCGATTTTGGCTAATGCGCCAAAGATAACTACTGCCGCGCCCACGCTGAAAATTACGTTAAGAACGCCTCTGGCTTTCTTGGTCTGAAAAAAATTGGCCATAATAATGATTCTTTCTCTGTTTTTTTAAAGTAATTGCAAAATGTCTAGGTGTAAAGTTCCGGTTAATTGAAGTCATTTTTAGAGCGTCCGAGAAAAGAAATTACACAACGGAACCCGATGTATGCTTTTGAAGTGTCCTGAAATTCAAAGGTGCGGGTACCCACTCTGAGGAAGTAACCCACATCTTTCCAGGAGCCGCCCCTGATGACTTTTCTTTTCATTTTCGGTGGCGCATCTTCACCGGCGTGAATCTGTATATTGGGATTAAGATCCATAGCAAAAGAATAGCCGCTTTCATAGTAGGCGGAGGAAGTCCATTCCGATACGTTTCCGGACATGTTATAGAGGCCGTATTTATTGGGCCAGTAAGCATCCGCGCGTACGGGATAAACGCCTCCGTCGGCAGCGTAATTGCCCCGGAGCGGTTTAAAGTTAGCCAAAAAACACCCCTTTTTGTTCCTGATATAGGGGCCTCCCCACGGATAAGGTGATTCATTCCGGCCGCCCCGAGCCGCAAATTCCCATTCGGCTTCTGTCGGCAGGCGGAAGATGCCTTCGGAATATTTTCCCTGTGATTGACGATAGCTGCTCCAGAGCTTGGTGCGCCAGCGGCAAAACGCCTCCGCCTGCTCCCAGTTTACCCCTACTACCGGGTAATTGTCGAAAGCAGGATGCCAAAAATACATTTTGGCCATGGGGTCGTTATAGGAATAGGAAAAATCCCTGATCCAACTCAGTGTATCGGGATAGATAGGTGTGTCATCTTTACGGATAAAAGCCGAGCGTGGGCTTTTGCCCTTGTCTAAAGCCGCTGCTTGCAGGTCATACCATTCGGAATGAAAAACCAGTTTGCTGACATCAATATCCTTACGTCCCCAGATCCGGTCTTCGGGGGTGTAATACAGCGCGTTCAGTTTTTCCTGTGTCGCAGGATCACTGTAATTGATTTCCTGGCTCCAGTCTATATATTCGGTGCCATTCTCCTCTGTCACCTGCCCCAGCAACTCGTGGGCAATTGAGTCTCTTACCCAAAAGACGAACTGCCGGTATTCGTTGTTGGTAATTTCGGTAGCATCCATATAAAAGCCCTGTACGGTTACCGATTTGTTTTTGGCCGTAAACAAATAGTCCAGGTCTTCATCGCTACTTCCCATGTGAAAAGACCCGGAAGGCACATATACCATGCCGTAAGGCTCCGGAGGCTTGTAACTTGGTCGATCCGGTACACCGGTAAGCTGGCCTTGATACGCATTACCTTTACCGCACCCGGAAAGAATACCGCCGATCAAAAACAGGGCCGTTACTTGTAGTAGATAGCATTTCATTTACAATATTTTCAATTGACTACAGTAAGCAAAAATAAAATTATTATTTGATAATTAAAGGTTTTTAGGGTATCGCATATTATTTCATTCTACAATACCAACCTTTAAAAACGCCGAGATAGTCCTATTATTGTATCTTTTCAAATTTTAGACCGCCTCATTTTACCAAACCAGGAGGCTAAAAGTATTTTTTTTACGGGAGATAGAAAAATTTTAAGAAAAGAATCTTCCTTGCGCCACGGATTAGATGGCACGGCCGGTACTATCGCTATCAGGTCATCGGAAACGACTGCCTGTCTTTTTTATCCGTTGTTGTCTTCTTTCAGGAAAAGCTCCAGGGCCGCTACCATAGAAGGGGCATTGGGCATGGGCGCTTTGAGATCGAGGCGGAGACCGGATTCCTTTACTGCCTTGGAAGTAGTGTTTCCAAATGCCGCAATAGACGTATCATTCTGATCAAATTCAGGAACGCCTTCCACCAGTGATTTTACCCCGGAGGGGCTGAAGAAGACAATCATATCATAGCGATTGGCGATTACTTCTTTTACCGGGTTGCAAACCGTTTGGTATAGAATGGCTTTTTTGAAATCGCATTTATTCTTTTTCAGCCACTGCGGAATATCGTCTTTGCTTTGCTCCGAACAAGGGACTACGAATTTTTCACTGGATTTATAACGGCTCATGATATCCAGCAGCCCTTTTACCTTCCCGTCCGCCGGGAAAAATACCTTTCGCTTACGGTATTGCACGTATTTTTGAAGGTAGAGGGCAACGGTCTCTGTGACGCAGAAATACCGCATTTCAGGAGAAACCTTCACTTTCATTTCTTCACAAATACGGAAAAAATGATCAATGGCATGACGGCTTGTAAATATGGCAGCCGTGCGTTGTAAAAGATCTACTTTCTGCTTCCGAAACGCCTTGGCGCTAATTCCCTCTACCCGGATGAAAGGGTAGAAGTCAACCTGAATATTGAATTTTTCTGCAAGATCAAAATACGGCGAGCGGCCATTAGCCGGTTCCGGCTGGGAAATCAGAATAGAACGAATGTTTTTGCCTTTGACAACTTTTGGTTCTTCTCTGGTTGTTGTATTCATAGGTTCCTGTTAGTTCACGGTTCGGTACGCACTATCAAGCGCCATTTAACCAAATCAGGGTCAGCTTTGCAATGATAAGGACCGGCGCTATTTCGAAGCCGCAAAGATAAAGAAAAAAATGAAATTTACTAAATGCGGCCTGAGATTTAACAAAAGGGAACACTCTGATATACCGGTAAACCAGCAACAAACCGATAAAAATAATGGAGAGGTTAAAAAAGACACCCGATAACCGGGTCGGGCTGAAAGCCAGTATCAGGCTAAAGGGCAATAAGCCGATTCCCAATATCTTATTAATGAGAAACAACGTAAAGATATAATTGTCCATGAGCTCGTGATACCCGAACAGCCAGCCGCCTACCCGCAGTATGACATACTTCAACAGGTAAATAAGCATCATAAGCAATATGAAAAAGGCCACCAGGTAAAGCGGGCTCTCCAGGGAAAGGTATTGGGTTTTTAGCAATACCAGGTAAAGGTAGACGCCTAAGGAAACCGTAAAAAACACATTTAAAGCGAAAGCAGGGAAAGGCGTCTGATGGAGCTGGTCTTTTAGTTGACGCTGGCTGAGCGTAGGGGAAAAGAAGGCCCGGAAGAGATCTGTAAAGTACTTCCGGAAGCCCAGCCGGATGAGGGCAAGCAAAAAGCAGACGCCGAGCAAAAGGTAAAATAACACGGCCTTGTTGATGTGCCCCGGCATCCGGGAAGCCCGGAACGACATCAGTCGCATTTGCGGATGGTCGATGCCCTTAAAGAGCCTGTTGTTTGTCAGCAGATAATGCACAAAATCCTGCCGGTTGTCAAAGGACTTTAAGACAAAGGAAGGATAGGAAGGGACCGTAGCGGTATCCTTCACTTCCCGCGCGTGCTGGGCGGTACCGGGAACCCCCCGCTGCCGTGCGGTTCTCGTGGCCGGCGAATCAGCGGATATCCGGTTTTCCTGCGCCTGTACGGCCACCGCCATCAATAGAAAAATAAATAAAACTCCCGTCTTTCTGCGCACCGTTATTTTTTTACAAAAGTACTATTTCTGATGCAAGTATCTAGCGGCGGGCTGGAGCTCTTGTCGGGCGCCTTTCCGTTATGGCGATAGCCTTAGTAATAGACCGTCTTGTACGGATACCTTATTTTATACCTCTCCCGTACTTCCTGCAATACCGTTTCACGCAGCAGGTTCAGGTTATGGCCGGTAACAGCCGAAATAAAGACGGCGCGATCATTGGTTTTATTTTCCCATTGCAGGAAAAGTTGATTAAGCAGGTCCTGTTTTACCGCCTCCTCCAGGTAGGGATCAAAGGCTTTTTTTTCATACGCATCCAGCTTATTGAAGACCATAATCACCGGCTTATCCTGCGTGCCAAGTTCCTGGAGTGTCTGGTGGACTACGGCGATCTGTTCTTCAAACCCGGGATGGGACAGGTCTACCACATGAAGCAAAATATCGCTTTCCACTACTTCATCCAGGGTAGACTTGAAGCTTTCCACCAGTTGATGGGGCAGTTTACGGATGAAGCCGACTGTGTCACTTAGCAGGAATGGCGTACCCTGTAACACCACTTTCCGGGTGGTGGTATCCAGTGTCGCGAATAATTTATTTTCCGCAAAAGAATCGGTTTTGCCCAGTCGTTGCATGAGGGTGGATTTCCCTACATTGGTATAGCCTACTAAGGCTACGCGGATGTATTCTCCCCGGTTTTTGCGCTGGGTGGTGGCTTGTTTATCAATGGCTGCGAGCCTTTTGCGTAACAATGCGATTTTATTGTTGACAATACGGCGGTCTGTCTCTATTTCGGTCTCCCCGGGCCCGCGCAGCCCGATTCCCCCTTTTTGTCTTTCCAGGTGGGTCCACATGCCCTTCAGCCGGGGCAACAGGTGCTGATATTGGGCCAGTTCAACCTGTGCCTTGGCTTGTGATGTTTTTGCTCGGCGGGCGAAAATATCCAGAATCAAGTCTGCCCGGTCCAGCGTTTTTACCTTCAGAAACCGCTCTATATTGGAGATTTGGGTAGCGGAAAGCTCGTCGTCAAAGAGGACCACTGTGATGCCATGCTCTTGGACGTATTGTTTGATTTCTTCCAGTTTGCCTTTCCCTATAAAGGTGCGCGGATGAGGATGAGCTAATCGCTGAACAACCCTTTTTTTGGTCACTACCCCGGCTGTTAATGCAAGAAATGCCAGCTCGTCCAGGTATTCATTGATTTGTTCTTCTGTTTGCGTCCCGGTAATCAGGCCTACTAAAACTGCAATTTCCTCGGTATGACCTATTTGCTTCTTCTCTATCAAATGACTGTTTTTTATGGCAAAAGTACTATTTACGACGGCAAAAAAACATACCGCGTCTCATAATTGAATTATTTGATAACGAACTGCTGTCTGTGTGTTTTTTCGCTCCGTATAAGCGACAATGGCTTCCTGCTTATTCAACAGCTCAATCTGGGGAAAAGTTGCAAAGCCCGTTTGAGGGGTAAGGAAACCGTTGGTCAAAACCTTTCCGGACGGACCACGAAGCTGCAACCCGATATGCTGATGCCTGCTTGTATCCGCCGGTATACCTTCATCCCAGACGAGGACAATATTGCCATTGCTCATAGTGGCCATTTGCGGATGCCGGGCAGAAGGGAGTTCGCTGACAGGCTTTTTTACTGAAAAGGAGCCTGGGCGGCTTTCGCTGTGGCAGTAAAAAATGCCTTGGCCGTTTCCCATGGTAAACCAGCTTACATGCAGCCCCTCCTTATTAGCGGTAAGGGCAGGGCCGGTGTGCGGACAGCCATCGATCTTCCACTCATCGGGGCTGATGCGCACAGGAGCGGAAAAGGTTTTTCCCTCGTCAACGGAATAGCAGTAGGCCATATCGCGCAGCTCCCCGGGAAAGATGTTCCGCCACGCTACGTGTATGGTTCCATGATCATCTACCAATAGGGCCGTCCGGCAACATTGGCAGGTGTGGCTGGCCAGGGTTGTTTTGGCAGCAAAACGGCCGTTTTCTTCTGCCGTGGAGAAAAGCAAGGTGGAGCCCGCCGGTTTGCTGTTGCTCAGCCAGGTCATCCCGATTTTACCGTCGGCCAACCGGGCAATATCAAAATAACGCTGGTCATAGCTTTCAGCTGTATCGTCGGCCAGCGGAAGGGCCGGCGTCCAGCTTTTTCCACCGTCCCGGGACCAGGTATAGTAAATGGCGCCTGTGTAGGGGTTACCTGGTGTGGGATTTTTTACCGCGAAAACCAGGAGCGCGTTACCCTGCGGATCAAAAATCAATTTGGGCATGTCTTCTCCATGCGTCGATACCCCCCGGGATGGGGGGATGGGCACGGGGCGGCCAAATCGTTTGAGGCTGTCTACATAACCGGCGAAAAAGACCTGTGTTTTCCCTTCCTTATTTTTTTGCACCCAGCTTAAAACAGGGGTGCCGGTCGCATCCCTGGTCAGATAAGGAGACGAACTTTGAAAAGCGGTGTCTGTTACGGACTTAAAAGAAGCCGTTGTCTTGTGCCGGGAAGCGTGATCGCGGCATCCCGCGAGAATAAAAATCCCCAGCGCTGCGAAAAGCCTTAATTTATTGAGTTTATACATGGTTTTATAGTTAAATGGTTCTTCTTTTTTGTTAATCTGCCGGAACTTCAGCCAGGCGGGGTACACGCTTTGTCAAGTGATAGCTGACGCCTATTTGTAAAGTCCTGGGCGAACCCGGCCGGTAAGTAGTGGCGTATGCCGTTTTTTCCGCAGTAGTCGCATAAAGGGTGTTAAATACGTTAGTCAGGTGCATCCAGAATTCAAATTTCTTGTAAGTATAGTTGGCGCGCGCATTCCACAGATTATATCCTTTGTACCGCTGTGTATTAGCCGGGTCCATGTAGTAGGAGGACAAATGCTGCCATTCCAGGGAGACGTTCAGTCCTTTGACAAAACGGGGAAGAAAAGTCACCTGTGCATGGGCGATCCAGTGCGGCGCGCCATTCATTTCCTTATCGCTGTAGTCGTTTCCCTTCTCTTCATATTGCACAAAAAGGTGCCGTGCATTGGTGCCGCTCAACCGGAATTTCCATGGGGAGACCGGGTGATAATTAAAGGTGTATTCGATGCCATAATGCAAAGTTTCCCCTGCGTTTTTATTGGTATAGGACCCATCGGCCCTGCGTACGGTAACTACTTCATTGCGGCCTTTCATCCTGTACAGGCTGACTTCCGCATTGCCCTTATAATGGTCAAAGGCCAGCCAGCCGCCCACTTCATAGTTGAAATAACGCGCGGACTGCAGGCTTGGAATTTTAACCCCGGTGTATAAATCACCTATGTCGGGCGGAACAAAGCCGATGCTGTAATTGGCATACACTCCCCTGTCCTTGCCGAAGTCATAAGTCATCCCTACTTTAGGACTGAATTGGTGAAAATGATTGCTCCCATCCGGCGAGCCTGAATACGCGGAGGGCAGCAGGAAATTGTCAAAGCGGTAGTCCAGTCGGTCGTATCGGAGACCGACCACCATCCTTAAACGGCGCAAAGGCATGCTTTGCAACCTGAGGTAAGCCGCTTCGTTATAGATGGCCACCCTGTAGTCGGTGAGTAGGGAATCCGTTACCGCATAATGAACAAAATAGCCTGCCCTGTTTTTAGCGATTCGGATAAAATGAGCCAGGTACCCGGCGGGGCTGTATTCCGCCTGGAACCCCGCTAAGAGAGCCGTGTTCCACTTCTTAAAGTTTTTGAAGTACTGGCCCTGCAATCCATAACTTTGAAAGAAGTCTTTATTGATTTCTCCGCTCGCTTTCAAGGGATCATCCGTAGCCCTGATCCGGTAGTGTGGATTTTGGCCGATCTGGTTGTTTCTGTAATAAAAAATCAATTGGCTGTGCCACTGTTTTCCCTCCTGGTGTTTCCAGCCGAGGCGTGCCCGCCAGGCCTTTACTTTCCGGTAATTGAAAGTATAGAAGCTGTGGTAATCTTTGCCATAGAAATGGGCGCTGTCCAGCCCTCCTGTCATGTCGGTACGGTAATCAATGCCCGTGACCATGGCCGTCAGGGTGTTCTTTTTGTCGATCTGATGATCCGCCCGCATGGTCAGCGCCAGCTTATCGAAGTCGCTGTGCTGCCGGTAGCCGTGGCGCCGGTTGGCGAAGTACCCGCTTAACAACAGGCCGGTTTTATTCCAGGTGTTTCCTACCGTCAGGTTTGTTCGTTTGTAGCCACCGGTTGTTCCTTCCAGCGCCAGATCCAACGCGGCGTCTTTAGGAGGTGTTTTGGTAATAAAGTTAATAGCCCCGCCAACGGCATCACTGCCATACAAGGAAGAGGACGGCCCTTTGATGACCTCAATGCGCCTTAGGGCGGCCTGGTTGATTTCGATCAACGCGTTGTGATTAAAATCACCAATGGTATGAAGGGGTATCCCATCCTGCAGGTACAAAAAGTTACTGCGGTAACTGATCGGCTGGCGGATGGCCATGGTATGCTGTTCATTGCCTAAGTCGACCATATATACGCCGCTCACTTTATTTAATACCTGATCCAGGGTAACCGCCTTGGTCTGTTGCAGCATCTTCGCGGAAATTACGCTGATAGCTACGGGTACCTCCGTACGCTGGACCAGTGTTCTGCCTGCGGTGACCACCAGCTCATTCAGGCTGGAGGTAAAAGGGGTCAGGCTGATATACAGCGGGGCTTCGGTGACGGCCACTTTTTTGGGCTGGTAGCCGATGAAGGAAATGACTAAAGTATCCGCTTGCTTGTTGAGCGTTAAGGTAAAGGTCCCGTCGGACCCGGTGACTGTTCCGGTCTGGCTTTTTATAGCTACAATGCTTACCCCCGGCAAAGGCTTCGAACTGGTTGCATCAACAACCTTCCCGCTTACGTTGACTTGGGCAAATGTAGGGCCATAGCATAGCACCAGACTTACAGCCACCATTAAAAATGATTTCATGGCTGATTGGTTTTGATAAGGAATTATTCCATACTTTGGCAACGGCTAAGGTTGCCGCTGCGATTGCAGTTAAGCATGACGGGGCGGGTGGAAAATGTAAAAGTAGGGGGAACGATAATCAGGAATGATAACAGGAGAGAACGCACACTTGTCGGCCTCAGGGCCAAACGTATAAAGATGCAGGTCTGTGGCGCAAAACAAGGCGATCTCAATTTTATTGCCCATCACCCCATGATCCTGCTTTTTGTGCTGCTCATCCTGGTGAAGCTGTTTACGGAGGTAACATTGCCCGTTGCAGTGCATTTCCGGCTTGTCGCGGTTGACACAAAGTACGTTGGCAATATAGGTTTTGTTGATCTCGTAGTTGATCAATACCCCCAGCTTGCTAAAACATTGCAAAGAGAGCGAAAACAGCAACAATATGGATAAAAATTTCTGCAAAACTTCATAAATTGCAATGGTGCAAAGATACTAAAGAGATGGCATCTTTTACCCTTAAAAATAAAAATCATGAAAGCTATTGTACTGCATCGGTTCGGTGAAGCGGATCAATTGAAAATGGAAGAAGTGCAAACGCCGGTGGCAGGGGACAGCCAGGTGCTGTTAAAGGTAAAAGCCATCGGTATTAATCCGGTAGATGCCAAGGTCCGGGCCGGCACCAACCGGATGGCCAAAGGGCTGCAGCTGCCGGCTGTCATCGGCTGGGATGTAAGCGGAGAAATAGTGCATTGCGGAAAAGCGGTCAAGCTTTTCAAAGAAGGAGATGCTGTTTTTGGCGTCATTGGCTTTCCCGGCGCCGGAGGCGCTTACGCGGCCTATGCCCTGGCGGAAGAGGCGAGTCTTGCCTTAAAACCGCCCCAGGTATCTTTTGAGGAAGCGGCCGCATTGCCCATCGCCGGACTAACCGCTTATCAGGCCATTCACGAACACCTGAAAGTCGAAAGCGGTCAACAAGTTCTCATCCAGGCGGCGGCCGGAGGCGTAGGCCATTTTTCAGTTCAGCTGGCCAAACAGGCGGGGGCTCAGGTGAGCGGTACAGCCTCGGCAAAGAATAAGGACTTTTTGTATAGCCTGGGGATAGACCAGGTTATTGATTACCAGGCTGAAAAATTTGAAGAAAAGGTGAAAGAAGTGGATGCGGTCCAGGAGGCCATGGGGGGAGCAGTTTTATATCGCTCTATCCATTGTACCCGAAAAGGCGGACGGGTGATTTGTCTGCCTTCCTCCACCAAAAATGACCCGAAGGCCATCGCGCTGGCGGAGGCAAAGGGGATTACGCTGGAATGGCCGATGATGCACGCCAGCCAGGCCCAACTGGAGGTGCTTGGCGACCTGGTGAATACCGGTAAGCTAAAGGTGCATCTTAACCATGTATTTGACTTTACGGAAATAGCCCGTGCTCATCGGGCCATAGAAACACATGCCACCAACGGAAAAATAGTCGTACGGGCGTAAAAGCGAAAGGCATTTGTCTCCTAAGGGGCCTTTACGTCCGGTTCCTTTTTGTTTGCTGCTCTGATGATCTTCAGGATGACCGGCGTGGAAATAAGGAGAACCACTCCTGCGATGATGTAATTGAGGTAAGGCTTTAAATAGGGTCTGCTGCCCACCAGATAACCTGAAAGAAGGAAACTGAGTACCCAGAAAACGGAGCCTACGGTAATGTACAAAATAAAATATTGGATTTTCAGGCGGACCATCCCGGCAACAATGGGAGCGAATGTTCTTACAATAGGTAGAAATAATCCGACGGATAAGGCCCGTCCCCCGTATTTGTTATAGAAATGTTCCGCTCTTGCAATGTGTGTTTTCTTAAAGAACCAGGAATCCTTCCTGTTTTGCAACAAGGCTCCGGCCTTCCTCCCGAAAAAATAACCTGTTATATTCCCTGTAATTGCGGCGAAGACCAGCAGGCAGGATACCGTAATTAAATTATAATGAAGGTCGCCGGAAGCGATCATGGCGCCGGAGGTGAACATAAACGCTCCACTGGGAATAAAGAAACAAAAAAACAAGCCCGTTTGGCTGTAGATCGCCAAAAAAATAAGGAACAAACCGCCATAATCAATCAGTGATTGTGCTTCAAACATAATCCGTTATCGCTCTACTTCTGTTGTAATAATTTTGCTGCTTTTATTTCCCGAAAGGAGAATTCCGCTCCGGCCATTGAACGGATCTCGGTTAAAGTGGCATCAGGATGCGCCTGGATAATTTTGGTTACCGCCGTTACTTTCTTCGGTAAAAACAGTTCTTCTATCTTTACTTCTCCTGTAGGGAGGAAGGAAATAAGATGATCGATGATGGTCCCCGTCTTCAGCTCACGCAGCCCCGCTATCTCCTCCGGACTGTGACCTTGTTTAAAGAGCGAAAGTGAGGTGAGCATGGATGCGCCTTTGACCGGCTTATCCTCCGGCTTGCCCTGTTTTGCTTCCCCGGAGGTGTTGTTATTAAACTGATGCATTTGAACCGCCGTCTGAACGAGGACTCGGTTTTCGATGTTTTGCAATAAGGCTCCTGTAATAACCACGGCCTGTTCCATCTGTTGTTTTTTATTCAGAAAATGTTGTAAAAGCTGATGCAGTTGTTTCACTTTTTTCTTTGTTCGCGGTTTTGTTTTCCATTTTTTGATTTGTTTGTTGAGGGCGCCAATCACCTTTTCGTCCAGATCCCGGGCAAACCACTTTGCAGCCGCCTGGGTTCTTTCATGCAGTCGTTCATAAGTCCGTTTGTCTCCCAGCAGCCTTTCTAATACTGGCAGGAATTGGAAGCTCACCCTTTGCTGTTCGAGCAGCACGTTTTTGAGGGTGTTGACCAGACCGGTTTGCATCAGCCGGTCCGTTGCGGTATTCTGCTCGGTGGTTTCTCTGAACTTCTCCAGATGGATCAGCAGCTTGTCCCATTGAAAGGCGGAAAGAACCGACTGATGCAAAAACCGGGTTTGCGCTTCTTTGAGCATATGATCCAGCTGCTCCTCGGGCAGTTCGCTGTTGGCAAATTCCAATACCTGCTCATTGGTACGTATGCTTGACGGGGTTATTCTGGAATGCAATACCAATCCTTCCAGTCCGGTCAGCCGGCTTAAGGCCACATACACCTGTCCGTCTGCGAAGGCCCGCCCCGCGTCAACGATGGCTTTTTGGAACGTCAGCCCCTGACTTTTATGAATGGTTACCGCCCAGGCCAGTCGCAACGGAAACTGCTTAAAGGAACCGATCTCTTTTTCTTTGACCTCGTCTTTGATCTCGTCGTACTGGTAGCGGATGTTGCGCCATGTTTCCCTGGAAAGCTCCAGTAAGTCCTCCTCCTCCGGGAAACGGATGGTAATCTTTTCATTAACCGGGTCTATCGCCGCTATGGTCCCCGTTTTGCCATTGTAATAACGCCGGTCTTCCCCCTTGTCGTTCTTAATGAACATGACCTGGGCGCCTTCTTTGACTTCCAACAATTTATCGGCCGGATAGGCGCTTTCGGGGAAGTTCCCCTCTACTTCCGCCTTGATGCGCAGCTTTTTGCCGGGCAGTTTTTCCAGTTCCCGGTTGTTGATGCGATCTGCCAGATAGTTATGGGACGTAAGCGTGATGTAACCATCCTCTCCTTCGGGTATGAAATCCGGCTGATAATAACGATCAAGGATTTCCAGCTCCTCCCTTGTGCAACAGTTTCTTCGGATGTTATTGAGCAAGCCGATAAAGGCCGGATCATCCTGCCGGTAGATCTTCTTCAGCTCCAGGTAGATGGGCGGTGCTTCGGCAATAGCCTGGGCGTGAAAGAAAAACGGCCCTTCGTACACCGTGTGCATCAGCTGCCGGTCCGCTTCTTTTACTACCGGCGGCAGTTGATACAAATCCCCAATATAGATCATCTGCAGCCCCCCAAACGGTTCATGATGTCTTCTCCTGATATGGCGAAGTACCATATCCATCGCGTCCAGCACATCGGCTCTTACCATGGACACTTCGTCGATAATGAGCAGGTCCAGTTCGCGTATAAGCGCTCTTTTTTTCTTGTGAATACGGAGGTTGCCCAGGAGTTGCTGGGTATTATAGACCAACTCATTGCGCTCGTTCCAGCCGGAACGCTGCTTGGCGATAAAAGTGCCGAAAGGCAATTGAAAAAAAGAATGGATGGTTACGCCGCCGGCATTGATCGCCGCTACCCCGGTTGGTGCTACCACCGCCATTTTTTTGAAACTGTGCTGCCGGATGTATTTCAAAAATGTGGTTTTCCCCGTGCCTGCCTTGCCGGTGAGAAACAAGTGCCGGTCCGTATGATTGACGATAGAAACAGCCTTTTCAAAACGTGAATTGGAAGCATCCACTTGCATGGGTCATTTTTTTGTGCTCAGATTACAAATGTAGGCAAAGTTACGGGAAGGCAGCACTCCTGTCCCCCGGGTGCCTTATTTCTGATTCCTTACAAAAACGAAAGCCCCTGGAAAATCCGGCAGATGGCATCCTTAAGCGACTGAGAAAAGCGGAAGCCGTGAAGCCTGCGAAGACCGGTAACCTGTTTTGTGAACTTTGACTGTATTTTCCTTGACCTGGGCGGTATAACGATCGCCGATCACGTATTCATTACACCAGGCGTCAGCTTGTTGCCGGAAGGGCATCCTATTGCCTCCTGGCGGGGCCTGTTCACATCAGGCAGAATGCGTGGATGGTGCTGTCAATGATATAGTGTGTCGTCGGGGGCATACCGGTAAGGCTTTTTTAAACGATGGCCGGCGGGACGGCTGAGGCGCCTCCCATTGAAGGGAATTTCCTACCTTTAAGGAAAAATACAGAGCAGTTATTAGCTGATTAAATGATGACGCGCGCTACTACAGATGTCATTGTCATTGGAGCCGGGTTGTCCGGACTCATTGCTGCACTGGAGGTCGTTAGAAAAGGGAAGCAGGTGATCCTGCTGGACCAGGAAGGGGCACAGAATATCGGGGGACAGGCGTGGTGGTCACTCGGCGGGTTGTTCCTGGTTGACACCCCGGAGCAAAGAAGAATGGGCATCCGCGATTCCTACGACCTGGCCTGGCAGGATTGGATCGGAACAGCCGCTTTTGACAGGGAAGCGGATTACTGGCCCCGTAAATGGGCGGCAGCATACGTTCATTTTGCCGCAGGAGAAAAGCGACACTGGTTGCGGGAGCAGGGAATTCGGTTTTTTCCTGTGGTGGGCTGGGCGGAGCGTGGTGGCTATGGCGCTACCGGCCATGGAAATTCGGTACCGCGTTTTCACATCGCCTGGGGCACCGGGACCGGGATAGTCGCGCCTTTTGCGGACCAGGTGCAAGCAGCGGTGAAAAAGGGTGCGCTGACGGTTAAATTCCGGCACCGGGTTCAGGAACTCCCTACGGCCAATGGAGTCGTAACGGGGGTGTCCGGAGCTGTTTTGGCGGAGGACAAGCAGAAACGCGGGGAAAAAAGCCCCGCTACGGCCACAGGAACATTTACTTTCCATGCCCAGGCGGTGATCGTTGCTTCGGGAGGGATGGGGGCTAACCATGAGCTGGTACGGAAAAACTGGCCCGAAAGATTGGGCAGCCCTCCTGTGCATATGATTTCCGGTGTACCGGATTATGTAGACGGCAGCATGATCGGCATTGCGCAAAAAGCAGGAGGGCATCTGATCAATGCCGACCGGATGTGGCACTATACCGAAGGGGTACAAAACTGGGATCCCGTTTGGAGCAACCATGGCATTCGCATTCTCCCGGGCCCGACTTCGCTCTGGTTTGATGCCAGGGGAAATCGCCTGCCGGCGCCTTATTTCCCCGGATACGATACCCTGGGAACCCTGCGGTTTATCCGGCAAACAGGCTATGATTACTCCTGGTTTATTCTCAACCAGAAAATTATCAAGAAAGAATTTGCCCTTTCCGGTTCTGAACAAAATCCCGATCTGACGAATAAGAGCTGGCGTCAGCTCTTGAAACGTGCCGTTGGCAAAAAAGCGACCCCGCCGGTAGAAGCGTTTAAAGGACGGGGGGCTGATTTTATCGTGAGAGATAGGCTGGAAGAGCTGGTTAATGCGATGAATGACCTGGCCGGTAACGCGCTGCTTCCCTATGAACATGTCGCCCAACAAATTAAAGCCCGTGACCGAGAAATGGACAATAAATTTTGTAAAGACCTGCAGGTTATCGCACTTTATGGGGCCAGAAGGTACCTGGGCGATAGACTGATCCGTACGGCAAAACCACACAAAATCCTTGACCCGCAGGCAGGACCGCTGATTGCGGTGCGCTTACATGTCCTTACCCGTAAAACCCTGGGCGGGCTGGAGACCAACTTATCCGGAGCGGTATTGGATGCCGCCGGAAATCCTGTTCCGGGTTTATATGCCGCCGGGGAAGTAAGTGGTTTTGGCGGAGGGGGTATGCATGGTTACCGGGCACTGGAAGGGACTTTCCTCGGCGGCTGTATCTTTTCAGGAAGAATTGCAGGAAGGGCAGTCGGGGCGCGGCTGCTGTAATTGGCTATGCTTCCCGGGCAAAAGGAGCTGCTGCTGGCCATTCTGCTTTGAAATTTTAGCCCCTTGCAGTTTACTGAAAAATACTACCTTTGCACTCCTTTTAAGGTTTTGGCTTCCGCGGGTGTGGTGAAATTGGCAGACACGTCAGACTTAGGATCTGATGCCGCAAGGCTTGGGGGTTCGAGTCCCTTCACCCGCACTTTTTTCACCTTGTAAACTAACCCTTAAAAGAGGTTGTTCCTCCTGTTAGGCTGTCATAAACTTATGACTTCATGGCAGTCTTTAACACGATGGAACTATTATTGTCTTATCAAGCGCACAATCATTTTTAATTTATGGCAACTATTAACAGAGAGAATATCGGTACTTTAAATGATCGTATTACAGTAACAGTGAAGGAAGAGGATTACAACCCGGCTTTTCAGAAGACATTAAAGGAATACAGCAAAAATGCCAACATTCCCGGATTTCGCAAGGGAAAAGTGCCGGCGGGTCTTATAAAAAAAATGTATGGTGCCGAACTTTTTCCCCAGGAAGTACTTAAGGCAGTGGAAAGCGGATTGAACGACTACCTGAAGGAAGAAAAGCTGGACCTCTTCGGTCAGCCTATGTTGCAGGACAATGAGTCTGCTCCGAAAGTTGATGTGAACCAACCGGGTGATTACTCCTTTAACTTTGAAGTAGGGCTAAAGCCTGAGCTGGATTTAGACAAGCTGGAAAAGAGCCTGAAGTTCACCCGTTATAAAGTGAAACCCGATGACAAAGAAATTGATGAAGAGATAGAAAAGCTGCAGCAGAGGGGAGCTACTTTCGAAGAACTGGAGGAAGTAAAAGAAGGGGAAAACGTTGTGAGCCTCTCTTTTCAACTCGCGGATAAAGCAGGAAACCCGGCAGAAGAAGGGGAAGCAGAAAAGCGGGAAGAAAAGTTCCGCCTGGATTATTTTGCGCCCAGCCTCCAGGAAGAGCTGAAGGGTAAAAAGAAGGGAGATACGCTAACGGTGCAGTTAAAAGATGCTTTTGAAGAAAAAGAATTGAACTGGGTACTCGAAGATTGGAAGGCGGATAAAGAAAGCACCCCCGAAAATCACTACCTGCTTACGGTTACCAAGGTAGAAAAAGCGATTCCGCGCGAACTGGAAGCGTCTTTTTTCCAGGAGGTATACCCCAACAGCGGTATTGCGACGGAAGCGGATTTTCGCAAAAAGATTACCGAAGACTTTCAAGCGCAGTGGGATCGCCAGGCCAAGCATCTGCTGGAGCATAAAATCTTTGAGCAACTGGTAAACGATACCCCCATGGAATTGCCGGTTGATTTCCTCAAAAAACAATTAAAGACAGAAGGTGGAAAGCTGAAGTCTGAGGAGGAAGTGGATCAGCAGTATCCCGAATTTGAAAAACAGACCAAGTGGGGCATTATTACATCGGGCATTATCAACAAAGAAAAGATGGAGGCATCGCCTGAAGAGGTCAAAGATTTTTTGCGTCAACAAATACTGGGCTACTTCCAGATGCCGGCTGTCACGGAGGAAAACCAGGCCATGGTAGAGGAATTGACAGGCCGCCTGATGCAGGAAGAAGGCCGTGTAGATGAAGCCTATCGAACCATTCTGACCAATAAACTGTTTGATTGGCTGGTAGAAAAAGCCGATATAACCGATCAAGAAATCAGCACGGAAGAATTCATTAAAATAACTGAAGAACACAACCACGAACACCATGAACATGGATAAAGAATTTAGAAAGTATGCGACGAAGCATCGCGGCATCAGCGGCCTTGCTTTCGATCAATATACCCGTCATTCTGTAGAGGCCCTCACGCCTTATATCATAGAAGAAAGGCCGATGAATGTGGCCTCCATGGACGTATTTTCACGCTTGATGATGGACCGTATTATCTTTTTGGGAGAGCCCATTAACGATTATGTAGCCAATATTGTGACGGCACAGTTGTTGTTCATGGAATCCACAGACAGCTCCCGTGATATCCAAATGTATATCAATAGTCCCGGAGGGTCCGTTTATGCCGGGTTTGGGGTGTACGACACCATGCAGGTCATCGGGCCGGATGTGGCTACGATTTGTACCGGTATGGCGGCATCCATGGCTACGGTACTGATGTGTGCCGGCGTAAAAGGTAAGCGTACGGCGCTCAAACATGCCCGTATCATGATGCACCAGCCTTCTGGCGCGATTGGGGGGCAGGCTTCCGATATAGAAATAACGGCGCGGGAGATCAAAAGAGTAAAAAAAGAATTGTACGAGATCATTGCCTATCATTCCGGACAAACCTATGAGAAAGTGTCAGAAGATTCTGATCGGGACTTCTGGATGCTGTCGGAAGAAGCCAAGGCTTATGGCCTGATAGACGAAGTATTGAAAGCCAATGCTTCCAAAAATGGACAGGCCGAAGAAAATAAATAACCCGAAACCAACGAAAATGAATGTATATACAGAAAATATCCGTTTCAAAGAAGAGGAAGAGGAACCCCGGGATCCGGGAACCCTGGAAAACCTTTTTAGTACCAGGCAGTTTGATAAAAAATTCCTGGAGCAACGGAAGGTGTTCCTTTGGGGCATAGTGGATGATGATTCTGCCAAAGATATTGTCAACCGGCTGCTTTATCTGGATACGATTGACCAGGGGAAAGAAATAGCCTTTTACATCAATAGCCCGGGAGGGATGGTGACCTCAGGAATGGTCATTTATGATACAATACAGATGATTAAATCTCCGGTAGCCACTATTTGTATGGGTATGGCGGCTTCCATGGGCAGTATTTTGCTTTCCGGTGGAAAAAAAGGGAAAAGAAAAATTTTTCCGCATGGGGAAGTGATGATTCATCAACCCTCTATTGGTGGCATGTTCAGAGGCGTATCCGCCGACCTGGAGATACAAGCGGAACAAATCCAGAAAACCAAAGAACTGGGGGCAAAAATACTGGCGGACAATTGCGGACAAACGGTAGAAAAAGTGATGAAGGATTTTGACCGCGATTACTGGATGGATGCGGATGGCGCCATTAAATATGGCATAGTAGATGAAGTGATAACCAAACTAAGCTGACCAATCGGCAGCAAAAATATAAAGAACATGGATAAGTATAGAGAAATTCACTGTTCTTTCTGTCAGCGGGGAGAAAGTGAAGTGCAAATGATGATCGCAGGACCGGAAGGGCATATCTGCGAATCCTGTGTGGAACATGCAGCAGCTATGCTGGAGGAACAATTGCCTTCCTTCGCCGGGAGTCAAAACAAAAACAAAGCAGCCGCCTTCCCGTTTAATCCGGATGTTGCCAAGCCGGTTGAAATCAAAAAGTTTCTGGATGAATACGTAATCGGGCAGGATTCCGCTAAGAAAGTAATGGCGGTAGCCGTTTATAATCACTATAAACGCCTCAAGCAGTTACATGATGATGAGGTGGAGATTGAGAAATCCAATATTGTCATGGTAGGGGAGACAGGTACCGGAAAAACTTTGCTGGCCAGGAGCATTGCCCGGATGTTGCAGGTGCCCTTCGCTATCGTAGACGCCACTGTTTTTACCGAATCAGGCTATGTGGGGGAAGATGTAGAAAGTATACTGACCCGTTTGTTGCAGGTTTGTGATTATGATGTGGAGGCAGCCGAAAGAGGTATTGTTTACATAGACGAAATAGATAAGATAGCCCGCAAGCAGGACAATCCCTCCATTACCAGGGATGTCAGCGGAGAAGGGGTGCAGCAGGGGTTGTTGAAATTACTTGAGGGCACCGACGTGCTGGTCCCGCCCCAGGGAGGAAGGAAGCATCCCGATCAAAAGATGATTAAGCTGGATACGCGCAACATTCTCTTTATCTGTGGGGGCGCGTTTGATGGTATTGACAAAGTGATTTCCCGCCGCATACAAACGCATACCATCGGTTTTACGGCCAATAAAAAGCAGGAAGAGCAAACGCTTAAGCAGATCCTTCAATATGTGAATGCGCAAGATTTGCGTCATTTTGGTCTAATCCCCGAATTACTGGGCCGTCTTCCGGTAGTCACTTATCTCAACGCACTGGACCGGGATGCGCTGAAAGATATTTTAACCAAGCCCAAAAACGCGCTGATCAAACAATATAAAAAGCTTTTTGAAGCAGAAGGGATTCAGCTTACTGTCAAAAAAGAAGCGATCGAATTTATTGTAGATAAAGCCATTGAATATAAACTAGGTGCCCGGGGACTGCGTTCTATTTGTGAAGCGATTTTAACAGACGCCATGTTCCGTCTGCCCTCGTCCAACAGAAAAACATTTGCGCTGACCCTGAACTATGCCAAAGAACAATTGGAGCAATCGACGATTGTGCAGCAACTGAAAGTAGCCTGATTTTGAGGCCCTTTCAATCTGTCCGTGGCTCGCGACCGGCGAGCAGTAGTGATCTTCAGGGAGTTGAGGATCGCGGCCGGGACAGCGGCTGACAAGTTTTACCATTATACAGCTATTGAACCCATATAACCACTTAACCAAGCGATCATGCAGGAATACATCCGGGAATTACAAGAAAAGGCAGGGCTTACAGAAGAACAAGCGACCAAAGCCGTTACCGTTTTGATTGAGAAAGTAAAGTCTAAAATCCCAGAACCGCTACAGGGGATGGTTGAGCATGTTTTTGCTGATAACGGAGAAGGCCTGTCTATACAAGATAAGCTCAAAAGCTTTCAGCAGAACACGAAAGAAGGACTGTAGGAACTGGCCTCCAGGGAGGCTGTAAAATAAAACGCGGGGCAGGGGTTACCGTATTATGGTGCCCGGTCTATGGCTTTTTCTTTCCGTAAAGCGCTCACGGCATGCTTAACACCTGTGCCTGCTTGTAGCAGTGGTTGTTCGACTAAAGTTTCTTTACCCTCTAATGGTGGGCAGGGTTTCTGTTGTATTTGTAGGAAATTAGTCTACGACCTCCTCCCGCACTGCCTTTATCCTCCTGTACTTGTAACCAGCGGAGTTATGCTTCCTTTTCGTGCTTTTTTTCTTCTTCCCCCACCAGATGACAAAACCCGTAACCGGCAGACTTGCACAGATGAGGCTCACCAGAAAAGCAATGACCTTCCCCCAGACACCGCCGATGGCACCTACGTGAATATCATAGTTCATAGCTAACAGCTTTTCTCCCCTGTTCTTGTCCTGATAAAGGGCCTGACCTAATTCTTCCCCGGAGTACTGATCGTAATAGGCGGCGTCATAGTCGTAATACACTTCCTTTTGGTGATAAGCAGTTACCGTTATGGGGGCTTTTGCTGCCTGTGGAAGGGTTACCGCATAACGGGTAGCCCCTGGAAATTGGTTTTTTGTAGAAGCTAACGCCCTATCAATAGGATGGCTGGCATGCGGCACACTTCCATCGGAGGTGTAGGCGGGAAAAACAGGTGCCTTTGTACTCATTGTGGCGGCGGCATATACGCCCTGCTTGAACCAGCGAAAAGAATAAACGAGTCCCGTAAGCCCAAGAATCAGGGCGATCACCACTACATAAAATCCCAACACATTATGCAGATCATAATTCAGCCGTTTCCACCTGGCCTTCCATCGTACTTTGAAGGCCTTGTTTTTTTCTATTCGGTTCCATCTTTTAGGAAACCACATGATAAACCCGGTGATCAACGAGATAACAAAGAGCAGGGTCCCCCAGCCAACAATAGGTTGTCCGTATTTCGTACTCAGATAAAGACTCCAGTGAATGTATTTGACGATGGTGAAAAAATTGCCCATGTAATTTATCGTGCCGGTTACCTTTCCCGTATAGGGGTTTACAAAAGCGGATTCATAATAAGCAATCGATCCGGGAAAGGTCAGGGCATCGGGGTTCCCCGGCTTGTAGGCCATAAACTCCCAGGCCCGGTCCGGATCTGTGTAAGTGGTCACATAATTGACCACGTGATTCGCTCCCAGCGTTCTCTGGGCCGCTTGCTTCAGTTCACTCAAAGGCAAAGGGACCGCGGCCTTTGTGGGGGGAGAAACAAAAAACTCATCGGCATGCACCCAACTTGATATTTCCTTCTGAAAAGTAAACAGGCATCCGGTAATACTCACAACGACCACGATGATACCGGAGATCAATCCCAACCACAGGTGCAGCCAGGTAATCACGTTGTTTACTTTCGACTTTTTGTTAATGGGCATAGTCGGCGGCTTTCAGCATTTAAAAATGATAGGTAATTCCGAACCTGAAATTGCGGGGCGCTTCCATCTGCCAATAGTAATAATCCCCATAGGGTGCGCCCACATATAGGTAGTCGTCCAACACATTATTGATGGACAAGTTAGCTTTAAATTTTTTATATGCATAGAATATCCCTGCATCCATTCTGAAATAATCCGGTAGGGGCATCTGGTTTTTTGCCCCCCAGCTCCAGGTGCTGCGATCTCTTTTGTAAGTAGCGCCCGCAGAAAATCCCAATCCTTTAACAGCCCCGTTTTGTAATTCATAGGTGAGCCATCCGTTAATAAGATGCTTGGCAAAGCCTGGTAAAGGATCGCCTACTTTATTCTTATCAATATCTTTGGTTATTTCGGAATTGGTATAGGCATAATTGACGATTGCATTGAGTCCTGGAGTGATCGTTCCACGAATATCCAGTTCTATGCCTTCTGTCATGGCCTGGCCCAGCTGCAAGGAATAACGATGGTCGGAATTGCCGGTAGTGTCTGGATCGCTTACAAGCAAACCGTTTTTATAGATGCGATAGACGGACAGGGTGGATTGCAACCGGCCATTAAACCAGGACCTTTTCACCCCGGCTTCGTAATTATTTCCTGTTTGGGGATCAGGGAGTTTATTTCCTCTCAACAAGCCGTTTTGCGGAATAAAGGATTGATCAAACAAAGCATACACCGAAGTATACTGGTCTAATGAAATACTCAATCCCAGGCGGGGGGTTACCTTAGAAGCACTATATAGGTCTCCATAAGTGGATTGTTTTACGTGGGTAAACCTTCCGGCTACCGTCAGCCGGACTTTGTCCTGCCAGAAGGCAAGTTCATCCTGTAGATAAATACCGGAGTAGGACTGATTCAGTTTATTGGCACCCGCTCTTTCATTTAAGCCTTTGCTGCGGTCAAAATCAGGATATCCGTTAGCCGGACGGCCATAAACCGGGTGATAAATGTTAAAAGGCTGCGCTTTAGTATCCAGGGCGTGAGACTGATTCCAGTCGTAGGTGTTTTCTTTGTCTCCCATATCCAGGCCGATCAGTATTTTATGTTGGATACGGCCGGTTGTGGCCTTCCCATTGAGAAAGACTTGTGCGAATTTGTCTTCATTAAGGGCATCAAAGGTCGTAATATTCCGGATCATATTGCCGGCTGAATCCAGCGATGCCGGCCAGGCGGAACTGCCGGTTTGTCTGGAATGAATGTAAGCCGCGTGAACGCTTAGCTTCCAATTTTCATTAAATTGATGATGCAGATAAAGAAAAACATTTTGATCGGTCACCTCTGTAGGCGCCAGCCCGGGATCCAGTATGTTCATGTTCCTTGGCAGGTCCCCGTAGCCTTTAGCGGAAAACAGATATGAGCTCCCCAGGTTAGAAAATTGAGCGTATTGCAAAGCATATTCCACAGTGAGGTCTGTTTTATCATCAATAAGATATTTTAAAACAGGGTGCAGGGTGTACCTCTTGTCAAACTTATATTTCTGAAAAGAATTTTGGGTTTGGCCCATCAGATTAAAACGATACTGCAGACGGTTCTTCTTATCCAGGTGACCATCCAGGTCCAAGGTGGCCCGATACAAGTCAAAGCTTCCAAATGTCATATTCACACTTCCCTTTGTTTCCCCCGTAGGCTTTTTTGTGACGATGTTGAACATGCCGCCGGGTTGGCCGTTGGACATCATAAATCCCGCGGGGCCTTTTACAAATTCAATCCTTTCTACCATGCTCATGTCAGCGGTCAGTGGTCCCCAGTTGGAAGTAACATTAAAGCCATTCCTAAATTCCGAGGCCCGCGTTCCCCGCATGTTAATCCGGGTATAACTGTCCCAATGCCCCAGTCGCGTGGCTCCGCTGACGTTGCGGACAACGCCATCCTTCATGCTGATGACCTGGCGGTCCGCCAAGGCTGCAGCGGTGATGACCTGTACATTTTGTGGCACTTTATCCAGCGGCGTCATCAGGCGCAACGAGCCGGAGACGCGGTTGGCCTTATAATCGGCTCTGTCTCCGGAAACGATGACTTCGTTAAGCAGATGGTTTTTATCGGTAATGTTGATATCGGAAAGTATCGTCGTGTCATTACGTTTTAAATATACGGGAATAAGCCTTGTTTTCTTGCCTACCGCATGAACAGCCAGCTTGTACTTTCCCGGACTGCTTTTCAGGGTAAAATCGCCATCGGCCGATGTGATTGCCGCATGGTCGGTACCCAGTAGCGAAACGGAGATGTCTGAAAGGGGATTGCCCAGCGAATCTGTGATTTGACCTATCAATATGCTTGTCTGGGCAGAAGCAGCAGGGGAGATCATCAAAATGACAAAGAAAATATAAAGTATCCGCATTTTTTAATGGTTAGGGCATAAAACGATGTATTCGATCCTGCAAATTTGGTTCATTTATGAATGGCTTGTTTTCCGATATGGGAAAAGAAATATTCGAATGAGGAGTTTTACCGGTTGTTCACAAATAGAGAAGTCGCTGGAAACGCTTACTTTTGTTACAAAACATGCTATTTTCATGAGGGCAGTTATTCAAAGAGTACGTTATGGATCAGTGGCTATTTCGGAAAAAACAGTGGGAAGGATTAATCGCGGGCTGCTGGTATTTTTAGGGATTGAAGATCGGGACGGAGCAGAGGATGTTATGTGGCTAAGCCGGAAGATCGTAAATTTGCGTGTCTTTGATGACGAGGAAGGCGTCATGAACCGATCGCTAAAAGATTGCGAGGGAGAACTGCTGCTCATCAGTCAGTTTACTTTGCATGCCAGTACAAAGAAAGGCAATAGGCCCTCCTATATCCGGGCCGCTAAACCAACTGTCGCTACTCCCCTTTATCAGAAGATGGTCGGGCAACTCAGTTGTGATTTGGGCAAACCCATTCAAACCGGTATTTTTGGAGCCGACATGAAAGTGGAATTATTAAATGACGGACCGGTAACAATAGTAATGGATACTAAAAATAAAGAATAGCCTTTATGCCCCCGGCAGAAGCGGCACAGGATGGATAAATGACAGGAGGTGCTTTTAGACAAGTTAATACAAAAGATAGATAAATGAGCAGAAAAAAAATTTCTCGTAAACAAGCCTTGAAGCAACTGGGGGGACTCGCCCTGGGATCCCAATTATTACTTCCGCTAACAGCTTCCGGCAGAGCAACGTTAAAAATTTCAGCGCCCGAACCAAAAAAAGCGCCACTCAAAAACCACAAACAGCCCCACATCATCTTCATCATGACCGATCAACAGCGGGCCGATGCGCTGGGCTGCGCTGGAAATCCCGATGTTATTACCCCGCATATAGATGCTTTAGCCGGCGAAGGGACCCTGTTTACCCAAACCTACAGCCCTGTTCCCAGTTGTACGCCGGCACGCAGCTGCCTGCTTACAGGGATGGAACCCTGGCACAATGGCATGCTGGGCTATTCCAGAGTAGCCCGAAAATACAAATATGAACTGCCAAGGATGATAAAAGAAGGTGGATACTACACCTTCTGTATAGGTAAAAACCATTGGTACCCGCAAAAATCACTGCATGGGTTTAATGGCGCTTTGGTGGATGAAAGTGGAAGAATTGAACAGGATGGGTTTATCAGTGATTATCGTGACTGGTTCAAGCTGGAGGCACCGGGCAAGAACCCGGACAAAACAGGCATAGGCTGGAACAGCAGGTTGGCGGCTCCCTTTGCCTTGGATGAAAGACTACATCCTACCCATTGGATCGGGCAAACCGCTGCGGACTTTATTGGCCGTTACGATGTAGATGCACCGCTATTCCTAAAGGTTTCGTTCGAACGCCCACACAGTCCCTATGATCCGCCGCAACGTAGCCTGGACCGTTATAAAGACATCACGGTGAAGGGGCCGGCGATTGGCAATTGGGAGGGGAAAATCTATAACTATCCCGATACGGATAAACCCATACCCACTACGGGACCGGTCACTGCCGCTTTTGGTGACTTTGGGGAAGCGCAGGTAAAAGCGGCTAAAAAACATTACTACGCCAATATTACCTTCATAGATGATCAGGTAGGAAAAATTGTAGATAAGCTGAAGGAAAGAGGCATGTACGACAACACCTTGATTTGCTTTTTATCTGATCACGGAGATGAAATGGGCGATCATTATCACTGGCGTAAAACATTTCCTTATCAGGGGTCCGTACACATTCCCCTGATTATAAAGGCACCCAAAAACTTGCGATTAAAGTCAAATAACACAATAGATCATCCCGTTGGCATTCAGGATATATTGCCCACTTTTTTGGCTGCCTCCGGGCAAACCATACCCGAAGATATGGACGGAAAAAATGTGTTGGAATTAATGAACGGAAATACAAGCGGTTGGAGAAAATACATCGGGATGGAACATGCCACCTGTTATTTCAAGAACAATTACTGGGCTGCTGTTACTGACGGAAGGCGAAAGTATATCTTTCACTTCGCTACGGGGCAGGAACAATTTTTCAACCTGGAAAAAGACCCCCAGGAAAACAATGACCTCATTGACCAGGTGTCGGCTGCAAAAGAGATTGCCGAATGGCGCGGTAACCTGGTAGATTATCTGCAGGAGCGCGGAGCCGGGTTTGTCCAGGACGGGAGACCGGTAAAGCGTACGAAGACCATGCTGCTCAGTCCCAATTATCCAGATGATGACAAGGGTAAAAAAGGATGGCTTCCTTATTGGAAGAAGCAGGAAAGACACAGTTTTACGGTGAAAACCGCAGAACCATAATAAGGGAAAGAGCTAAGGGCTGTTAACTGATTAACAAACACAAGATGAGCATACTTGGTTTAACTTCAGCAACAGCACGTATTCCAACCATTTCATTAGGCACATTCGTCTGGTTGTATTTCAGGGCGCTTTTTATAAAACAGTGCGTAAACCCCATCCATCGCTTTAGCGTGAATGGGATGTAAGCGACTAACCTTGCGAAAGAATATATTGACGTATTGTTTCTGGTGATGCTTCACCTATTGAGCAAACGAAGAAACCATCTGACCATAATATTTTGCGATACCGCCGAAGGGGAAAGATACCTTACCACAATGGGCCCCGATGAAGTCAAAAGGTATCTGACCGGATTTACCAGCCGAATTCTTGTCTTGCTCCCATATACGGGAAGCATTGATGTTGCCTTGTCCCTATAGCAAGTATGCCGTGAGCAAACAGATCACAACTGCAGGATCACCCACAACGAAGCTACAGAAATAAAGCCCCATAGCAAGAGGCCTAACAGCAATGGTCGCCAGCCAACGGCTTTTATCTTTTCTATCGACAGGCTGGCTCCTATCAGAAATAAAGTTAAAACCAATAGTGCCTTTGAGACCCTGGTAATGCCGGTTGTCAACCAGGGAGCTATAGGAAAACAGCTATTGACCAGCATCGCTACGATAAACAGGCCGATAAACCAGGGAATGGCTATTTTTTTCTTCTTATTTCTGAAAAACAGCATGGTAACCACTGCCACAGGGACAATCCATAAAGTCCTTGCCAGTTTTACCGTAGTAGCTATCAGCAACGCTTCTTTTCCATAAGCAGAGGCCGCACCTACCACAGAACTGGTATCCTGAATAGCAATAGCGCTCCACAAACCAAATTGATATTGTGACAGGTTCAATGCATGGCCGATAATAGGAAATATGATTAAGGCTATGGAATTAAGGGCAAATACGGTTCCCAGGGCTACGGACATATCTTTTTCACCGGCGTTGACAACTGGTGCAATGGCCGCAATCGCACTGCCACCGCAAATGGCGGTACCCGAAGATACCAGGTGGGTAGTACGGGCGTTGATCTTAAATACCCTCCCCAGGAAAGTGCCCAGTAACAGTATGGCACAAATAGAAAAAACCGTCAATTCAAAACCCCTTTCCCCGCTTTGCAACGCTTGTCCGACATTCATTCCAAAGCCCAATCCTACCACAGCTGCTTTTAATAACCAGTTGGTCGCTTTATGGTTGTATTTTAGGAACGGGTGCCCCCAGCATGCAGCAAATAGAAAACCGGCTAATAAGGCAATAGGCGCACTAATAACAGGGGTCAGGCAACCCATCATTAAAAGGACAAATGCTGTTTTTTTTAAAATTGTTTTATGGCTCATACCGAATCATTTAGTTGCAAAGATGCAATGAAATGACCCCGGAGCACCATCATTATTTGTTATCCGCTATTCACTTTGTTTATAGTGCAACAGGCAGAATTGTTTAAACCGGGATAAAACAACGCTGTGTTGTCCATGAAGGGAAACAAACTGGAAGGTTCGATTGATCTCGGTTTCGGCTATATCTATTATTTGCAGCTGACCAGTTGAAAGCTCTTGTATGATGGTATGAACCGACAGGAATGCAAAAGCATCGGAATACAGCAAATATTTTTTTACGCTTTCCGTACTCCCCAATTCAATAACCACCTGTAGATCTTTTTCTGAAATATTTTTCTGTTTTAGGGTATTCAATACTACATCCAAGGTTCCTGAGCCTCTTTCCCTGAGAACCAGGGGAAGGTTCTTTAACTGCTCTTCCCTGATGCCGCCTTCTTTTAGAGATTGGTTCCTCGTATGCGTTACCAGCACAATTTCATCTTCAATAAACGGCTCATAATGCAATAGTGGATTAAGGGCCTGTCCTTCTATAATCCCTATATCGATTGTCTGATCGGATACACGCTGTTCAATTTCCCGAGTATTCGCATTTTGCAGGTGGAGGTGCGTTTGTGGATGTGCCTTTTTAAATCGGGCTAAAATAGCAGGTAAAATATATTGCGCTACCGTCGTGCTGGCGCCTATTCTCAATTGCCCCGATAAATTATTCTGCAAAGCTTTTATCTCCGTATCAAACTCTTCATACAACATCATGATTTTCCGGGTATAGTCCATCAACAATTCCCCTTCTTTGGTCAGGCTGATGTGATTGCCATGCCTGTGAAAAAGCGGTTTTTGGATGTTTTTTTCCAACTCATTGATATGCCGTGTCACGGCTGGTTGTGAAATATAGAGGATCCTTGCTGCGGCCGTAAAACTCAATTGTGATGCTACGGTCTGAAAAACCTTGAGTCTGAAATCAGTGATCATGAGGCAAAGATATTCATTTCCGCTATTGCGATACCTTTTCCATCCGCTTGTCAGGAATAAACCAAAGTACTGCTACCAACACATATAAGGCGATGCCGGCCGGCGGAAACAGGAAGGAGAGCATAATTCCTGCGGCGTAAAGGGCCATGGACAGTACCTGTTTTTTATCTCGCTTGTAGGCGGCAGCCACTTTGGACGCTTTGCCTTCCACTTTTACAATGGTTCTTGTCATAATCAACCAGGATAAGGCCGCCATAAATAAGACAAACCCATATACCGCCGTAGGAATTTTCGTAAAGTGATTTTCTCCCATCCAGGCGGTAGCAAAGGGCATCAAGGACAACCAGAAAAGCAAGTGCAGGTTCGTCCACAAGACACTGCCATTTATTTTCTCCACTATCTGCATCAGATGATGATGATTATTCCAGTAAATACCTACGTAAATGAAACTGACAATATAAGTCAGCAATACCGGAATAACCGGCTGTATGTCGTGCCAGGAAGTGCCATCCGGTACATTCAACTCCAATACCATAATGGTGATGATAATGGCCATAACGCCATCGCTAAATGCTTCCAGGCGGGAGGTATGCATAAATTTATCCTTTTTTTTAAATTCAAATGTGAACTGCTACCCATTTGCTAAAGACAAAGGAGCTTCGGACTTCAACACCTTGCGCTTCTTTTCAGAAGCCTTATTGAAG
>CAYXRN010000007.1:0-53080 GCA_964467635.1 uncultured Chitinophagaceae bacterium
CTGTATTTTATCAGCGCTGTTTTAACCCGGTTTATTACCCTTCCGGGCAATGCGAAAACCGCGCATCATGTATCTTCTAATACCAGTGAAAAGGGGGTTGTCGTCTGATGGAAGAACAGCAAGAAGCAGGGGAGGACTATTGAATTTAAAACAAGTAACTATAGGTGGATGCGCGACACCGTACAAGCTTTAATAATTGAACAGAATAATAATAACATCACTTTGTAATGAGAATATTAGTAACGGCTCCCTATAATGAGCAGCAATGTAAGGTGCTAAAGGAAGCTTTTGGAGAAATTGTTTACCGTCCGTGGAAACCCAATGGACACGCATATAATGAAGCGGAACTAATCGGATTATTGCAGGAGGCGGCGGCGGAGGCACTAATTACAGAACACGATAGTGTAACTAAAAAGGTAATAGAGACTTTTAAAGATTTGAAGTTCATAGGGGTCTGCCGGGGAACTCCGTCTAATGTCGATCTGCAAGCGGCCTCCGAAAACGATATACCGGTTTTTTATACGCCTGCCCGCAATGCGCAGGCGGTCGCGGAAATGTTTTTGGCAAATGTGATCTCCTTGATGCGCAATACGTTTCCTGCTGTCGGTTGGCTGGAGAACGAGTCCTGGAAGGCAGGGGCGCATGATTCGTACCTTCAGTTTAAAGGCAATGAATTAGCGGGAAAAACAATCGGGATGATCGGGTTCGGCGCAATAGGCCGGCGGATCGCTGAAATGGTTAAAAACTTTCCTTGTGCCGTTATTTTTTATGATCCTTATGTAGAAGCATATGATCAGGACTGTAAAAAAGTTTCCCTGGAAGAGGTGTTTTCCTTAGCGGATATTGTCTCGGTGCACCTCCCGGCTAATAAGGAGACCAAGAACATGATTAACAAGTCCTTAATCTCAAAAATGAAAGCCGAGGCGATTTTTGTCAATACATCCAGAGCGATGGTTGTCAAACGAGAAGACTTATTAAGTGCACTGCGCAATAAAAAAATAAAAGGTGCGGTTTTGGATGTCTTCGATTCAGAGCCGCCGGATGAGTTGGATTATAAGCTTATTCATTTGCCTCAGGTACTCGCAACTCCTCATATTGCCGGAGCTACGCATGAAGTAGAGAACCACCATGCCATGATAATGAACCGAAATTTATTAAATTGGTATGTGAGGCATAATAAAAAGGAAAGTTTTGTAGCTAATTTGGAGGAAGTGGTCAAAGTGGTATAGTATGATAAATTTTAATATAATAAAGTTTGTCCTTCTACAGGTATTTGTTTTGCCCTGCGTAATGGGCTGTCAATCGCAAAAATATACGGCGGCTGGTTTACCCGATGCGGTTTCCACAGGTCCACAAGGAATGTTTCACATACAGGGCATCGCAGTAGATCAAAGCAATGGATTTATTTATTGCTCATTTACCGATAAATTGATTAAGATGGATTTGTCCGGCCGTTTGGTGGGAAGTGTAACGGGTTTTGTGGGACACCTGGGCGATCTGGCTTTTGATCCTGAAACCAATAGCATATACGGGTCACTGGAATTTAAAGATGATAAGATCGGTAAAGGCATCAGTAAAGAACTGGGCCTGACAACCAGCAACAATATAAACTTCTATATCGCAGTTTTTGATGGCGCTCAAATTGTAAGGCCCGATATGAAAGCGGAAGACGAAGACTTATTGCACACGGTTTATCTTAAAGAAGTAGTTGATGATTATAAAGCTAAGGTGAAAATAGGAGACCGTATGTTTAAACATCGGTTCGGATGTTCTGGTATTGACGGGGTGACCTTGGGTCCCTCAATCGGGGATGTAAAAGACGATAACAAATACTTATACGTTGCTTATGGCATTTATAGCAATCGGGACAGGAAAGATAATGACCATCAGGTAATATTGCAATACGATATTTCAAATTGGAGTCAGCTGGGAAAAAGGCTTTCCCAGGAAAATCCCCATCATTCAGGCCCGGAAAAGCCGTTGGCGAAGTATTTTGTTAAAACCGGTAATACTCGTTATGGCATTCAAAATTTAGCTTATGATCCTGGTACCGGAAATTTTTTTGCCGCGGTATACAAGGGGACTAAACCAGGGTTTCCCAATTATAGTTTGTTTGTAATTGATGGCCATCAGGAGCCAGGTACATCCACCATACCTTCTGGTAGTAAAATGATCTCGGTGGAAACCTTATCTTTGTTGCCGAAGGGATCGAAAGATGACAAGACTGGTGTACGAGGCTGGAACTTTAAATGGGGATCTACCGGCATGTTCCCCTTAGGTCAAGAATTTTTCTACATTTCGCATAACAAAAAGACGAAGGATGGCCAGCAGGCTGCCACGCTTTATAAGTATAAATGGGTAGGCAGCGACAAGAAAGCCTTTGAATTGGTAAATCCTTAGGGAGTTAAAAAAACCATAAGAAAGAACCTTTCTGGTATGAAGTGACGCGATTAACTGAAATTATACATGGAAGCATATTTAATCTTGGACATAGGTACAGGAAATGTACGTGTCGCATTAGTCGGAGCGAACGGCGTATTGCTTTGGGTGGGAAGGGATAATGTACATTATAAGGAAGATGGTAAAAACCAAAATGCCTTATATTTTGAACCGGAGCATTTATGGAATCAGGTTATCAAACTTATCCAAAAGGCACTTTCAGCGTATAAAGAGGCTGAAGTGGTAGCCATCACGTCAAGCAGCCAGCGGGAGGGCGTGGTGCTTTTGGATCAGAGCGGAAGATCAATGATCGGATTCCCAAATCACGATCATAGGGGCAGGGGTATGGAAGGGATGATCAAAGATAAAAATATGGTATATCGGCTTACAGGCCGGTATCCTACGTCTCTGTTCTCGGCGTTAAAGGTAATCGCCTACCGGAAAGCGTATGCGGAAGAATGGGAAAGAGTGGGTTGTTTTATGAGTATTAGCGACTGGGCACAGTATCGGCTTTGTGGCGTGAAGGCTTATGAACACGCGCAAGCATCCGAAACATTGCTGTATGATGTAGAGAATAAATGTTGGTCGGATAAATTACTTGCAGACTTTAAAATAGATAAGTCAAGCCTTCCTCCTTTGCGTTTCTCCGGAACCAGGCTGGGATCGCTACATAAAGAAGTCGCTGCGCAATTGGGACTAAACGCAAATATTTCTGTCTTCATCGGCGGAGCGGATACCCAATTGGCCGTCAAAAGCACACGTCCAAAGACCGGGGACGTGGTCATCGTTTCAGGAACGACCACTCCGCTTGTTAAAATAAGCAACCGCTATGAGCTTGATGCCCAACAGCGCTCCTGGACCAACAGCCATCTGAATGAAGCACAATATATTCTGGAGACCAACTGCGGCGTTACCGGCCTGAATTATCAACGTATTAAATCTATATTTTATCCGAATGAATCCTATGAGACCATTGAAGCTGAAATGGATGCAATAGAGGAACCCGCAAGCTTTGCCTGTTTAGGGTCCTTATTGGCTGATGAAAGGCGGGTAATTACCCGGGGCGGATTTTTATTTAACGTCCCGGTCATGACACAGCTGTCGAGAGCAGATTTTGCATTTGCGACGCTTTGGGATGTCGCCTGTAGTATAAAAGAGAATTTTGATTGTTTAAGGGATATTTCGGCCTATGACCGTGACTATGTGTGGTGCTGCGGAGGAGGCTTTCAAAGCCGTCATTTACGCGATTTTCTTGCAGGACTGATTCAAAAAAAGTTGTTGTTTCGAAACGGATATCAGCAGGCTTCTGTTTCCGGGGCCGCGGTGGTTTGCAGTGAGGTTTTAGGAAAACAGGAGGCGTTGGATGACACCATTGAAGTGATCCACCCGCGAGTGAATGAACGATATCCTGTTTGGTATGAAAAATGGAGAGAGACAAGAGAAGCGGTAAATCGGTCGATAAATTAAATCATACAAAAACTAAAAAATGGGAAGTCGTTATTTTTTTGTTGTTTTTCTGTTTTTACTCACAGGAAGCGACTTTTCTGTTGCGGCGAAAAGTGCCCTATTAAAAGGGAAAATTAAAGTGGCCTGTGTCGGCAACAGCATTACTTATGGATTTGGTATTAAGGATCGCGACAGCCTGAGCTATCCCGCACAATTACAGCGGATGTTGGGAGCGGATTATACAGTGCGGAATTTTGGCGTAAGCGGAAGAACGCTCCTGAAACGAGGCGATCATCCTTATTGGGAGGAGGCGGCCTTTCAACAGCTTCAACAGTGGAATCCGGATGTGATCGTATTTATGCTGGGGACCAACGATACCAAGCCCTGGAACTGGAAATATGGAGATGAATTTGCCGCTGATTATAAAGACATGCTGGAGATATTTAAAAGATTGCCTTCCCATCCGCTCATTTGGGCCGCCTTGCCGGTCCCCGTTTTTCATAAGAACAAATACCAGATAAGAGATAGTATTATACAAATAGAGATCCCTATCATACGTCAAGTTGCGCACAAAGCGCATGTCCATATCCTCAACCTGAACCATGCCTTAAAGGCCTATGAAGAATATTTTTTTGACGGGGTACATCCCGATAAAACCGGCGCTTATTACATAGCTAAAGCCGTATATAAAAAGATAAAAACCAGGGCCGCCCGCCTTCAGTACGAATAATATTTGGTAACGATTGAACAGCGTAGCAATGAAAGCATATTTTGTAGGGGTTGATATTGGTACCCAAGGGGCCAGGGCCGTATTGATGGATTCAGCAGGCGCTTTAATAGAGGAGGCGCATACGGTTTTCGCGTTAAATGAGGCCGCTAGAGAAGAACAACCTCCGGAGGAGTGGTGGAATGCCTGCTTGAAGCTGTTAACCAGTTTGCTGGAAAATGCGCGAAAAAGTATTGACGTAAACAGGCTGCAAGCGATCGCGGTTACTTCTACTTCCGGGACGGTCATCCCGCTGAATAAAGCACATCAGGCGCTTCATAACGCGTTAATGTATAGCGATAAGAGAGCGGAAGAGGTTGTCTCTCTTTGTAACGAGACGGCATTACAATATTTTGGAAACCGACCTGCTTACACCGGCTTCAATGCTTCCAGCGGCTTATGTAAAATGGTTTGGTATGTCAAGCATTTTCCTGAAAAGGTTGCACAAATCGCTAAATGGGTGCATGCGGCTGATTTTATTACCGGAAAATTGCATGGGAGGTTTGACATTTCTGATGAAACCAATGCCTTAAAATCAGGATATGATATTTTTTCCGGATCCTGGCCGGACTATCTGTACAACAAGCTTCCGCTTCAAAAAGCATGGTTACCTCGGGTTGTATCTTCCGGTACACCGATAGGGACCCTTAGTGCCGAACTAGCTCACGCATTAGGATTAAAACAAGCGGTTAAAGTCGTAGCGGGCATGACCGATGGTTGTGCTTCACAAATCGCGTCGGGAGCTGTAAAAGTAGGAGATTGGAACACCACCATAGGGACGACTATGGTTATAAAGGGAGTGACGAAAGAGCCACTCCTTGACCCCAGGGGAAGGTTATATAACCATAAACATCCTGAAGGTCTTTACATGCCCGGGGGGGCGGGCAACACGGGAGCCGACTGGGTCTCGCTGGGTTTTAAAAAAGATCTGGACATTCTATCAAAAGAGGCTGAACAACTTATTCCTTCAGCCTATATTTCCTGGCCGCTAAGAACGGAAGGAGAAAGATTTCCCTTTATTGCCCCTCAGGCGCGCGGTTTTGAGCCCACCGGTCTCTCGCGCCTTGAACAGTTTGTCGCCAATATGGAAGGGGTAGCCTATCTGGAACGGTATGCCTATGAGATGATCGAAGGCCTTTCCGGCGAAAAAGTACAGGCTGTTTATACTGCCGGTGGTGCAAGTAAAAGTGATATTTGGTTAAAGATCAGAAGCAATGTCCTGGATTTGCCGGTATACAAAATGAAATACGTTTCCGGTGCGGTGGGCGCAGCGATTTTAGCCGCGGCCCATACCTATTTTAACACGTTGCAGGAAGCTGTTGCATCATTAACGCAAGAGGAAAAAGTAATTAATCCCGAAAAGCCGCTGACCCATAGTTACAGTAACAATTACCGCCAGTTTGTAAAAAAGCTGAAAGAAAAAAAATATATTAGCTGATAGGCTAAATTAAAAATAACCAGTAACCATGCTTACGATTTATTTACTCCGACACGGAGAAACCCGTTGGAACGCCGAAGGAAATAAATATTGCGGAAGAACGGACCTCCCATTAACAGAAAAAGGGATTGGTCAGGCAGAAGCCGTTCGTCAAAAATTAAAGGCGGTAAAGTTTGACGCGATATATGCTTCCCCTTTGAAACGGGCGCTTCAAACGGCACAAATAGTTTCGGGAAAGACGGAGGTATATACGGACTCCCGTTTACAGGAAGTGGATTTTGGCTTGTGGGAAGGGAAGCCTAAAGAAGTATTTATTCCGGAGAATAAAGCGCTGTGGCAGTCTTGGATAACCGATCCGACCCATGTACAAGCCGGGGCGACGGGGGAAACCGCCGGAGCGGTCGTGGAGCGTGTCAACGCGTTTTTTCAAGCGCTCGTAGCCGACAGACAAAACGAGACGATCCTCGTGGCAGGGCATAATGGCGTCAACAGACTTTTCCTTTCCTATAAATTAGAAATGCCGTTGAGAAATTATCAAAAATTCTTTCTGGACAACGCTTCGGTAACCATTTTTACGCTGGATGAGCGAAATGCCATGGTTCTGCGTACGTTGAACAAGTGAAATGAGGGTTTTAGATGTTATCGTTTTGTTATCAAAATAACTTTCGTTAAGTTTCGGTTTTAATCTTTCAGAACTATTTTTAACTTTACCCTCATTATGGATACACGCAGAAATTTTCTTAAAAAGGCCATGCTGTTTTCCGGCGCTACTGGTATGTCCGGTATCATGCCGGAGTCTATTCGCAAAGCAATAGCCATTGATCCGGAAGCGGGCAGTACGTACCTGGACGCTGAACATGTCGTTATTCTCATGCAGGAAAACCGATCTTTTGACCACTGTTTTGGCACATTGAGCGGCGTACGCGGGTTTAACGATCCCAGAGCAATTACTTTACCCAACGGCAACTCCGTTTGGCTGCAAAGTTTTAAATCGGGGGAAACTTACGCTCCATTTCGTTTTAATATCAAAGATACCAAAGCTACCTGGATGGGGTCAATACCGCATTCCAGATCCAGCCAGGTGGATGCCAATAATTACGGCAAATACGACAATTGGATGGAGGCTAAGCGTTCCGGCCATAAAAAGTATCGTTCCATGCCGCTTGTATTGGGGCATTATAACAGGGAGGACCTGCCTTTTAACTATTCTATGGCGGATGCCTTCACTATTTGCGACCAAAATTTCTGCTCAGGTATGACCAGCACCTGGCCTAACCGGCTTTACCTTTGGTCGGGAACAATAAAAGGTCAAAAAAGCGGTGAAGCGAAAGCGTATGTGAGAAATGATATTCCTTATGGCGAAGCCCATTGGAAAACCTTTCCGGAAAGGCTGGAAGAACATGGCGTGTCCTGGAAAGTGTATCAAAATGATCTGAGCGCCGGAGGCGGCCTCTCCGGTGACCAGCGTTCGTGGCTGTCCAATTTTGGCTGCAACCCCCTAGAGTTTTTATCGCAATACAACGTACGTTTCTTTTCAAGGTATGTGCAGAGTTTAAAAAGAAGGGCGGATAAATTGCCCGGCCAGATAGCCGAATTGGAGAAGAAGTTCCAGACGATGGCGGAGGGCGATAAAGATTATAAAAAGCTGAAAATTGAGATTGCGAAGAAAAAAGAGGTACTTGAAGATACCAATGATCAGCTCAAAAAATGGAGTAAAGAAAATTTTGAAAAGCTTTCTCCTTTTCAAAAGAATCTCTACAACAAGGCATTTGTCACCAATGAAGCGGATCCGGACTACCATGACCTGGAAACACTGAAATATGAGGCGGAGGGAACAGAGCGGGAAGTGCTTATCCCAAAAGGAGACGTATTGTACCAATTCCGAAAAGATGTCGATTCCGGTGAGCTGCCTACCGTTTCCTGGCTGGTGCCTTCCCAGAACTTGTCAGACCATCCGAGCGCACCCTGGTATGGCGCCTGGTTTACTTCCGAGATTCTGGATATTCTGACAAAAGATCCCGAGGTATGGAAGAAAACCATTTTTATCCTTACCTATGATGAAAATGACGGCTATTTTGATCACATCCCGCCCTATGTAGCGCCAGACCCCGATGATCCGGCTACGGGAAAATGTTCTCCGGGGATAAATGCCACCGGTGTTGAATTTACCCGTCGTGAGCAGGAAATACAAGAAGGGGTTAAAAAGAGCAGAGCACGTACAGGCCCGATCGGTTTAGGTTTTCGTGTGCCCATGATCGTGGCTTCGCCCTGGAGCAGAGGCGGCAAGGTGTGTTCCGAAATTTTTGACCATACATCATCGCTGCAATTTTTGGAGCATTTTCTCTATAAAAAGTATAAGAAGGATATCCGGCAAACGAATATAAGTGCCTGGCGGAGAACCGTTTGTGGTGACCTGACTAATGTTTTTGACCGTTTTGATCCGGATAAGAAAAGTGCGGTAGATTTTCTGAAAATGGATGCCTTTGTGGAAAAAATATACAATGCCAAATTCAAAAAGGCACCCGCCAATTTTAAATTATTAAGCGCTGCGGAAATAGCTGCATTTAATAAAAGCCCGATGACTTCTCCACTGATGAGTCATCAGGAAGAAGGCGTTCGCGTCGCTCGTCCGCTGCCATACCAATTGTATGCCGAAGGGAAGTTGGATTCGGAAAAAGCAAGCTTTCAATTGACTATGCGCGCCGGAAGCGATTTCTTTGGTGAAAAGTCGGCTGGTTCTCCCTTTAAGGTGTACGCCCCTGGTAGGTATAAGATTACGAAAGCGACGTATAAAGACACCAAGACAGGGATTTATGAAGCGGCCCGGTCATGGGATTTTGCAGTGACCGCCGGTCAGGAGCTGGAAGAAGAATGGCCATTGGCCCATTTTGAGAACAAGCAATATCATTTGCGGGTGTATGGCCCGAACGGTTTTTTACGTGAGTTTAACGGCGATCGGGAAGATCCTGCTTTGCAGTTAACGTGTCAATACCAGCGCTCCCGCTTGTTAAAAACGCTGCCTACCGGAAATATTGTGGTGGAAATAACAAATGAAGATCAACAAGATGTCGATATTTTGATTACTGACCAATCCTATAAAAACAGCCCGGTTAAAAGGCACGTACCTGCAGGAGAATCGGTGGCTGTAATCCTGGATTTAAAAAAGTCATCCGGATGGTATGATTTTAAGGTCGGCGTGGAGGGTAACAATACCTTTGGCCGACGTTATGCCGGCCATGTTGAAACCGGCAAGGAAAGCATTAGCGACCCCTTTATGGGCCGGAAATAAAAAATTCTGTGGATTTGCCGGTTCTCACAGAAAAATCATCACCACAGTGAATTGGCATAAACAAATTACTTCAAACAAAATGATTATCAGACAATGAAAACAACTGCTTACTTCCTGACCGTTATTTCAATTCTTGCTTTTTTGGCCTCGTGCAGCGATCCTGCCGGTACCTTCGATCAACAGGCGCACCGGGGGGGACGCGGATTGATGCCTGAAAACACGATCGCTTCGGAGAAAATGGCCATTGATTATAATTGCACGCTTGAAATGGATCTGCAAATGTCCAAAGACAAAAAGATTGTAGTATCCCATGATGCCTACATGAATGCCCTCTTTTGTTTGACGCCGGAAGGCGATACCATGACCAAAAAAGATGGTCGGAGCAGGCTATTGTTTAATATGCCTTATGACAGCATAGCAAAATACGATGCGGGGATCAAACCTCATCCGGGTTTTCCTGAACAAAAGAAAATTCATGCGGTGAAGCCCCTGCTCCATGTATTGATAGATTCGGTAGAGGCTTATGCCAAACGGAAAGGGAAAACTCCTCATTACAATATTGAGATTAAATCAAGCCCAAAGTCCGATGGCGTCCATTATTCCAGTCTGGAAGCCTTTGTAGATTCTTCCATGGGCATTATTACCCGCAAAGGGATTGCCGCTCGCACTATGATACAATCTTTTGACGAACGGGCTTTGAGAATGGTGCATCAAAAATGGCCTGATGTTCAAATATCCTACTTAGTGGGTGCCAGTCAGAAAGACAGTGTGGAAGGTTATATCCAGACTTTAGGCTTTAAGCCTGATATCTTCAGCCCGAATTACCATCTTGTAACAGCTGAGCGGGTAAAAGCCTTTCATGAAAAAGGAATAAAAGTAATTCCATGGACTCCCAATACAGTGGAAGAAATGCAAAAACTGAAAGACATGGGGGTGGATGGAGAGATAACGGACTACCCGAATCTATATGCGCAATTAAAATAAAAAACAGCAGTGATGAAACGTGTTCTATTTGTTTTACTTTTTTTGACTCCTTCGCTCTCTGTCTTTTCACAAAAAAACATCCAATGGAAGAATCCAGAGTCGGCAGATTTTCCGGTATTGCAGGGACAAGGCTGGCACGAGGGATTGGCGCACTTTTATGACCGCTTGCCGGCTAAGGTGGAGGATGACGTTCGTAAACCGGTATGGTTTTTATCTCATGAGACCGCCGGACTAACGCTCCGCTTTAAAACCAAAGCGACGGATATATATATACGTTACATCGTCGGCGGAAAGCTAAATATGCCTCATATGCCTACTACAGGAGTAAGCGGGTTAGATTTGTATGCGGTAGACAAAGATGGGGGTTGGCAATGGAGTGGTCAGTGGTCCGGTGGTTTTCATTTCGGAGACACAATCCTATATCACTATACAAACCTGCCTGCTAAATACACCAAGGAGTACCACTTGTATTTACCCTTGTATAATAATGTGGAGTGGCTGGAAATTGGTGTTCCAGACAGTACTGACCTGACATGGCTGCCGATTAGCCCGAGTAAGCCGGTAGTCGTTTATGGGACTTCTATCGCGCAGGGTGCTTGTGCTTCCAGGCCCGGGATGGCCTGGACTTCCATCTTAGGGCGAAGGTTGCATCGTCCGGTCATCAATTTAGGGTTTTCGGGAAATGGATTATTAGAAAAGCCTATTGTTGATTTGTTGACAGAGTTGGATCCGGAAATCTATGTATTGGACTGTCTTCCTAATATGAGGGGATTTCCCCAGGATACGATCGCGCGACGGTTGACCAATACAATTTTGGAATTGAGGCGTAAAAAGCCCGGCATCCCGATTTTAGTTGTGGAAGATCCTCATGTGTCTATGCACGTGTTGGATCAACAGATAGATGGTGAATCCAGGTATGTGAATGAAGTGGCGAAAATCGCTTTTGCTAAATTAAAAGCAGCCGGTGTAGAGGATATTTATTTGTTAACCGCTGACGACATAGGCTTTGACATAGAAAGTACCGTGGCAGGTCTTCATCCTAATGATTATGGAATGGAATTGTATGCCAAGGCTTATGAAGATATTATCCGACAGGTATTACAGGAGCCGGTGGGCAAATATTCAACCTGCAGGCCAGTAAAACAGTACCGGAGCAAAAATTACGACTGGAATTATCGACACGTGAGGGAACTGGAGATGAATAAATCAGACCCACCGAGGATCGTATTTCTCGGAAACTCAATTACCCATTACTGGGGAGGAGAACCGGAATTTAGTAAAACACAAAGAGGGGAGGACTCCTGGGAGAAATATTTTGCGCCGCATGGTGTACGTAATTTGGGTTTTTCCTGGGATCGAATAGAGAATGTATTGTGGCGTATATATCACGGAGAACTGGATGGCTATCACGCCAAACAGGTGTTAATAAATATCGGGACCAATAATCTTGCATACAATTCGGACAAGGAAATCATCGCCGGGCTCAGACTATTAATTGATGCGGTAAAGCAAAGGCAACCTCAAGCGGAAATATTAATGATCGGCATTTACCCACGTAAGGGCGGAGAAAAAAGGGTAGCTCATTTGAATCAGCAGATCGTACGTTTATGCGGAATGGAAAATGTTAATTACGCAGATCCAGGTTTAAAATTGCTGGATGAAAATGGAAAAGTCATTGAGTCGCTTTTCCAAGATGGCAGGCTGCATCCCAATGCAAAAGGCTACCGGATTTTAGCGAAAGCCTTGGCGCCGTATCTGGTAAAATAGTTTATTAACAATTGAAATTTATATACTAGGGGGGACTTTTAACTAAATTTCTTTCATGTATGTCTGAACAGCAAGATTATAAATTGCTTGAATGGCTTAAGAAAGGTTCACTGGAGGCTTACGAGGTGCTTTTCAAAAAGTACTATAAGGTGCTGTGCCTGCAGGCCATTCTCCTTTTGGGAGATAATGTAGCAGCCGAGGATCTTGTTCAGGAATTGTTTATTGAATTTTGGAGTAAAAAGAGTTATCGCCAGATTGACTATTCCCTAAAAGCTTATCTGTATCGTGCGGTAAGGAATAAGTGTATTAACAGGATTCGGAAAAATAAAGTGCTGAAGGAGAAAAAATACTCTTATAAGGAATATCGGTTGAAGGAAAGAAGAACAATGGATGTAGAGGAAAACGACCTGGCTGAGTACATACACTGTCTGGTACAGGAGTTGCCTGTTCAACGAATGCGGGCTTTTACACTGGTATATATGGAGAATAAGAAGTATCAGGAGGCTGCTGATGAAATGGGGATCAGCATAAATTCTGTAAAGACCCATTTAAAACTGGCATTGCGCGTATTGCGCGAGAGGTTGGAGTCTTTTAGGTAATTCACCCTATATAATTATAAAAATTGTCTAAATAAAGGCAATGACGGAAGAACAAAAATATATTGAACAATTGATGCTGGAGCGGCTGGCAGGTCTTATTAGTGAGGAAGGCGACCATTATCTGACTACGCTTTTTGAAAAAGACGAGAAGGTGAGACAGCAATGGGAGCGGATTAAGGAGACCTTTGGACAAAGCCACCCTTATGGCGGTCTGGAAGAAGTAGATGCCGAATTAGCCTGGGATCATGTTAGAAATGGGATCGAAGCACAAAAGCGTAAGAAGAAGAAAAGAGGGCGATGGATGGCAGTGGCCGCTTCATTGCTGATCCCCCTGATTGTGGCAGGAACCTATATTTTCTATGTTAAACCATCGCCTAGCAGTGCCAGAACCCCTACGCATAATGTACAATTACTTGTAGGGGGCACACAAGTCATTAACTTGTCACAGTATCATTTATCTGACACTGCTAAGATTATGAATAACGTCAGCCTGCAAGTAAAAAAAGGCGGTTTGAGTTATGCTACCTTGGACAAAGCGCGCGCGCAATCACTTAATACCCTTGTGATACCTCCTACCCGGACCTATGAGATAACGCTCTCTGATGGCACGGAGATTTCGCTTAACGCGATGTCAAGGCTGAGATTCCCATTTACTTTTTCAGGAGGTACGAGAGAAGTATGGCTGGAAGGAGAGGCTTATTTTAAAGTAGCCAAAGATGAGGATCATCCTTTTATTGTACATACCCCTAAGACAGATATTAATGTCTTGGGAACTTCATTTAATGTGAATACCTATGATAGCCTGCGCATAAAAACCGCTTTAATAGAAGGGGCGGTAAGCACTGGAACGGGAGAGGGAAAGCAAGTTATACTCAAGCCGGGGTATGAAGCGGTATTTTCTCCGGAAAATGGGTTTGATATAAGAACATTTGATAAAAACATGGTATTGTCGTGGATGGATGGCGTCTATTATTTTAGAAATACGCCGCTTAAAGACATTGCCTTGGTTGTACATCGATGGTACGATGATACGATCGTTTTTGAAGATGAGCGTTCAGCTTCCTACCGGTTTACCGGGGCTATGCTTAAGGATAAGCCCCTGGGAGAATTTTTGGCAAATTTGAAAACGACCTCTGATATCTACTATGATACCAGGGGTGGGGTTATTCATATTCGTGTGAAATAATGAAATAAGATCTGTTTATTCACCATATGGATCCCTGTAGAGCCTCCTTTCCCTTTTTATTGCACCTCGGGATTTAGCCACAAGTTGAAATGCGATTTTTTGACAATGGGCGAATAATGCTTACAACAGGAGCGAGGTTTACAAACCTCTTTTTGATTTCAATTTTCATGTTTAAACTTGCTTTATACATAGGATTAGGGTATGTACAATTGTGACGAGGCATAAAAAAATTGTGACGCATTCACCCGTTTTTATCAAAATATTGTCATCCTTAATGAATCATTGATTTTTAACGATAAAAAATCTGAATATGGGTTTGAAAAAGTTTACCTGTTCTACTGCTTGTTTTTTTATAAGATGCTGTTTGGCTATTCTTTTATTTTTGGTCGTTATACAGTCCAATGCTTATGCTACGCAGGATTCTGTTTCCGTGAATCTCAAGGGTAAGGATATAACCATTGCTAGCGTATTTAAAGCCTTACAACAGCAAACCGGCCTTATTGTTTTTTACAACAACAACATCCTTAATGACCAGGAAAGGATAGATGCGGATTTTGTACATGCGGGAGTAAAGCAGGTAATGGATTATATTATCAAAGGCAGAGGTCTGACTTATGAAATTAGGGATCGTTTTATTTTATTGAAGAAAAAAAAGACAGAGAAAGCGCTTAGTAGAGATAATGCTGTATCTACCGGGGCTGCGGTAGATACAACCATTGCGGGTACCGTAACCGGTGAGTCCGGAGAACCGCTGATAGGCGTCAGTGTAGGATTAAAAGGGACGCATTCTGGAGCGGTTACGGATCAAGATGGGCATTATTCGCTTTCAGTGTCTGATTTACAGGGTACGCTTGTTTTTTCTTATGTGGGATATAATAAGAAAGTGGTATCAATCAATGGCAGACAGGATATTGATGTGGTAATGGAAACAAATGTATCGTCGTTGGACCAGCTGGTGGTTGTGGGATATGGAACACAGAAGAAGAAGGATGTGACGGGGTCGATTTCTCAGATTAATTTTGAGCAAGAAGGATTAAATGATATTCCCGTGACGAATGTTGCAAAAGCAATTCAAGGCCGGATACCTAACCTCAATGTGTCTTTTTCAACGGGCAGACCTGGCTTAGGAGGAGCCATGAATGTCCGGGGTTATAATTCCATCAACGGTGGTAGCCCCTTGGTCCTTGTAGATGGAGTGGCTCAGTCTATTAATACGGTCAATCCCAATGATGTCAAATCCGTTACCGTATTAAAAGACGCGGGAGCAGCGGCTATTTATGGTGCTCGGGCTGCATACGGCGTTATCTTAATTGAGACCAAAGAAGGGGAAAGTGGTAAACCGAAAATTACTTACAGTACCAATTATGGCGTAGCTACACAGACTGAGTGTACCGATTTTATCACTATAGGTTATGACGCGGCTATGATTTGGAACAAATCTTACGAACGGACGCTGGGGACAAGCCCGACCGGATATACCGAGGACGATATGGAAGAGCTAAAGAAACGAAGGTATGACAAGTATGAAAATCCTGAAAGACCGTGGGTATTCGTGCAAAATAGAAATGGAAAAGATCAGTTTGTCTACTATGGAAATTTTGATTGGTGGAACTATTTATACAGGCAATACCAGCCTTTCTCAAAAAATTCCTTAAGCATATCAGGCGGTAATGACAAAATCAATTATTACCTGTCTGGAGACATTAGAACACAAGCAGGGATTTGGAAAATTAATCCTGACATTTATAAAGGACATAACCTCAGGGCAAAGGTCGAAGCTGAAATCTTTCCTTGGCTGAAAGTAACGAATAACGCGTCCTTTTATCATTACAAATATAATTTTGGGAGGTATAACGCATTTAGTAATCTGAATATGACAACGGATTTTTATTTGCCAAGTTATATGCCTCTAAACCCAGACGGTACTTATACCGAGACTACTGGCTTGGGACCTTATAGTATTGATCATGGCATGCACGGTATTATGCTTGAAGGACATACCAAGGCTGTTAAGGACTATTATCAGTTTAGGAATACGACGGGGATTGAAATGCATTTTTTTGACAATAAGCTGAGCATAAAAGGTAATTATACCGGGCTTATCAATTATACCGCACAATCCTATCGTAAAGTGAAGGTGCCGTATTCATTGTATCCTGGCGTAACACAGATTAATCCGTATTCAAACGTTGATTGGTATGAAGATTGGCTCGAGAATAATAAGCAAAATATGATCAATGCTTTCGCTACCTATCAGAATCAGTTCGGCAAACACGCTGTTTCTGTTATGGGTGGAATGAACACTGCTAATTCAAAGTTTAAGCGTATAAAAGGCGAGATTAACGATTTGCTGTCTTTGGAGTTGAGTGATTTATCTTTGGGTACCGAAAACCCCTTGGTAGATGGTAATGCGTATGAGTGGGATATATTAGGGTTCTTTGGCAGGTTTACCTATAATTTCGATTCTAAATATTATTTTCAATTCAACGGACGATATGATGGCACTTCCCGTTTTCCTGAATCAGACAGGTTTGGCTTTTTCCCGTCTGTTTCGGGTGCCTGGGCCATAAGCGAAGAGCCATTCTTTGAAGATATTAAGAACACTATTAATCGTTTGAAACTAAGGGTGACATACGGGTCATTGGGAAACCAGAGTGTAGGTGTATATGCCTACATTCCAACAATGAATACAGGAGTTGCTAAGTATCTCATTAATAATGTAAAGACAACCTATATCGGTATGCCTAATCCTGTATCGTCTTCATTGACCTGGGAAAAAGTAACGACTCAAAATATAGGATTAGACTTTTCAGTATTCGACAACAAACTGACGGCTTCTCTTGATGGATATATCAGAAATACCACGGGAATGCTTTCCAAGGGGAAAACGTTGCCCGCCGTATATGGCGCGCCTGAACCGGATGAGAATGCGGCAAATCTCAGGACAAAGGGCTGGGAAGTGAGCTTAAACTGGAGGAGCTCAGCCAGTGTAATGCAAAAGAAATTTAATTATTTTGTTAAAGTAGGTGTTTCCGATTATACGGGAGTGATTACAAAATTTGACAATCCGGATTCTCTCATCAGTGAATATTATGTAGGCCATAAGTTGGGGGATATTTGGGGCTTCACTGTGGACGGATATTTTCAAACACAAAAGGAAGCCGACAATTATCCGGTGAATCAGTCGTACGTCAATAAGAGGATAGAAGCGGCTCCCCCTGAGTGGAGAGGCTTGAAGCCGGGAGATTTGAAATTCGTGGACCTGGACGGTGATAACGTAATCGGAGTAGGCAAGAACACTGTTGCGGACCCAGGTGACAGGAGGATTATTGGGAACAGTACGCCCCGATACAAGTTTGGAATTTCCATGGGAGGAAATTGGAATAATTTTGATGTGGCCTTGTTCTTTCAGGGGGTAGTTCACCAAAACTGGTATCCGGGCAAAGAGGCTGTTCAATTTTGGGGGCCTTATTCACGTCCCTATACCTCATTTATCCCTGTTGATTTTTTAGATAAGATTTGGAGTGTGGATAATCCCAATTCATATTTCCCCCTGCTGAGGGGTTATATGGCTAATAATGGAAGTCTCTATTACGCTAATAATAAGTATCTACAAGATCTCGGATATATACGTTTAAAAAACTTAAGTGTTGGATACTCTTTGCCTAAGGATTTGCTTAAAAAGATCTATGTGCAAAACCTGAGGATTTATTTTAGCGGAGATAATCTATTTACGCTGACGAAACTGGATACAAAATATATTGATCCGGAACAAGTGGGAGGAGGAGACTATAATCACAGCAAGGATGACGGCCGGAAATATCCTTTTAGTACAAAGATATTCTCATTCGGTCTTGACATTACTTTTTAAATCTAATATTATGAAATCAAAATATATATATAAAGTATCCGCTTTGGTGATCCTCTTGTTTGCCAGCTTTACAGTTTTTCAAAGCTGTAATAAGTTGAACCAATTTCCTAAATCTTCTTTATCCCCGGAGACTTTTTTTAGAACTGAAAAGGATTTGCAGACATACACCAATCAGTTTTATGATCAGATCATTCCAAGTGCCCATGATATTTTCTATTCTCCCACATACAATGCCGATGACCAGGCAATTACCAATACCAGTGAGGCGGTGAAAGGCACCAGATTGATACCTAATACAGGAGGTGGATGGAGCTGGACGAACCTAAGAAGAATTAATTTTTACCTGGCTCATTCAAACCAGTGTTCCGATACGGTTGCCAGGGTCCATTACGACGCGGTTGCTCGCTTTTTCAGAGCGTGGTTTTACTATAAAAAAGTGAGGATGTTCGGCGATGTGCCTTGGTATTCAGAGCCGATTGGTTCCTCTGAGGAAACCATGTTGAAGAAAGCAAGAGATTCCAGGAAGCTGGTAGTGGATTCGATTCTGGCTGATCTGGATTATGCTATCGCGCATCTGCCGGCGGATCATGAGATTAACCAGGCAACCAAGTGGACGGCTCTGGCATTAAAATCACGGGTTTGCCTTTTTGAAGGAACTTTTAGAAAGTATCACCAAAATGATGTTTTCGGGAAGGACTCCGAAGGAAACGCACTCGGTGATGGGAAGGACCTTTTGCAAGAATGTGTGGATGCCTCCGAGAAATTGATGGCAGCGAGTGGATATGCTATTTATACCTCTACACCCGATAAAGCCTATCTGGAACTATTTTCCTCTGAGGATGCGATTTCCCAGGAAGTTATTTTAGCTCGTTCTTTTAATAAGAGCCAGTCAGTTTACCATGATGCTAATTTTAGAACTTTGTCTTCCTCCTATGGACGTCCCGGGGTAACCAAATCCTTCGTTAATTCTTACTTGATGAAGGATGGAAGCAGGTTTACAGATATTGCAGGATACCAAACCATGCAGTTTTATGCTGAAACGCAGGATAGGGATCCTCGTTTGGCTCAGACGATTAGGACGCCGGGATATACCCGGATAGGTTCCGCTACCGCATTAGTTCCTGATTTTTCGGCTTGCATAACCGGTTATCAATGGGCTAAATTTATTACAACCGCCGACCAGGATAACAGCAGGAATACGAATGATCTGCCTGTTTTCAGATATGCGGAAGCTTTGTTGAACTTTGCGGAAGCGAAGGCGGAACTGGGCACGCTTACACAAGGTGACCTCGACCGATCCATTAAATTAATAAGAGACAGGGTGGGCATGCCCAACATTAATTTGGCCGATGCAAATAATAACCCAGACCCGTTTTTGGCCGCTCAGTACAAGCATGTCTCCGGGCCTGATAAGGGGGTAATCCTTGAAATTCGTAGAGAAAGAAGAATTGAATTGACTAAGGAAGGGTTCCGGTATTGGGATTTGATGCGTTGGGATGAAGGGCATTTGTTGACCGATCAATTCGAAGGAATGTATTTTCCCGGTGTGGGTGATTACGACCTGGATCATAACGGTGATGTCGATCTAATCCTTTATAACGGAGCTGCCAATGAACCATCGAATCCTCCTGCCGGGGCTCAGGTATATGATTTAAATAATGAACTGATTTTAGAGAATGGAGCAAACGGAGGAAACGTAATTCCTAACCCCGGTCTTTTTAAACAATTTAAGGAGAATAAAGATTATCTCTATCCATTGCCTGTTCAGGAACGTCTATTGAACCGAAACCTTAAACAAAATCCAGGTTGGGATGATGGTATTAATTAAATTTTATTATTTTATGAAAGTACATAACATTTTCAGAGTATTATTCATTGGCTTTATCGTGTCATTTCTGTGCATGTCTTGTAAGAAAGCTGACTATGTATCCAGGGACTGGCCAAATGATAATCCATCGGAAGAAACAGACAGTAGTTCCGAGGAGGTTTCTAATGTAATCAATTATGCCACCTTCAATATTGAATACGACAACAGAAAAAATACGACCAATTTATGGGAGAACAGAAAATTTCTGGTAAAGGATATTTTTGATAAATACGATTTTGATATCGTTACTGTAGATGAAGCCTATTATAGTCAGTTGGCAGATATGGAGTCATTAATACCGGGATATACTTATTACGGCTCAAATGTACAAGGAACAACGGCAGATAAGATATTAACCGTCGGCATTTTATATAAGACGGATCGGTTTGAAATAAAAAAGTCCGGTCGGTTTTGGTTGTCTTCCACTCCTAATGTACCCTCTAAAAGTTTTGCGGGACATCAATACAGAATATGTAATTGGGCATTCTTTGAGGATAAGAAATTAGGAACAGAGTTTTATGTGTTTGCTACACATAATAGCCTTTCCCGCTATGGAGAAAAAGAGCAATGGGACGCGGTGTCTTTGATAATCAACAGGATTCAATCCATAGCAGCCGGATATCCGGTTATTTTATCGGGAGACTTTAATTCTACGCAATATACCGACATCTATACTAAAATAGCAGAAGGTGGCGTACTGACAGATAGTTATCTATTGGCCGAGTCCCATGAAACTCCTTATCAGGGCACTTACAACGGTTATAATATATCCTACGCTACCGACCGGATTGATTACGTTTTTGTAGCACATTGTAATAACTTTAAGATAAAGTCCCAAAGAGTGATAACGGACGCTGCCGGAGGGAAATTTGCCTCTGATCATTATCCCGTCTTGGTTAAGTTGGTTATTCCAAAGAACTGTAGTACGTCCCCGGTAAAAGATACCATTACAGAAGATTTTAAATATGCCGTAATTCAATCTGATTACTTGACCAATGAAAAAGAAGTTACACCAAGCGGTTTATGGACTTTTAACGGCGCATCTCTTCCGAAGGATGCCAGCCAGGGGGATTACAGAGGTATGGCCCCCAGGCTGAAAGGTAAAACAAGTACGGCTGACGCAGGATACATTCAGAATAACTTTCCATTAAAGGGACTGAAGGAAGTCAAAGTGAACTTTGTATCGATGGCAAGTGGTGTGACGGGAACCGAATTCAAATTGGGCGTTGAAATCTCTACAGATAAAGGAAGGACATGGGTTTCTGCCGGAAACGCAACAACAGCCAAAGGGCAGAAGAAAACAGCGGTCTTTACTCCCGATATTCCGAGTGATAAGAATGTTTTGGTTAGGCTGGTAAATGAGTCGGAAAATGAGGGGAACTTGGAAAATGGCAATCAGATAAATATCCTCAGCGTATCTTTTATACTGCCATAAAATAATCAATAAAATATACATAGAAAAATACCAGTTATGAAGATAATTTTAAAATTTAGGTGGCAGACTTTGTTAGTTGGAATTATAACGATAAGCAGCTTAGCAGGTTGCTTATATACCGAAATCGGCCCACCGGGTCCGCAGGGCCCTGTGGGGGAACAAGGCCCGCGAGGACTTCCCGGTCCTAAGGGTCCTAAAGGAGATTCCAAGCCGTCTGATACCGTCTTTTATTCTAAATGGGAGAACTATGCTTTTACCTATAATGGCACCAGGGATTATTCCCATTCGATCTCTGTTCCCCAATTAACAGAAAGTGTTTTAGATAGCGTGATTGTATTTGTCTTCTTCCAGAATAATGCTACCACAAGTGATTATGGGTATATATATAAACTTCCCTATACAAGCGCCACGGGAGGGGGAGCCTTTATTTATTATTCCGTTAAACCCGGAGAAATTGTTCTTCATGCTACTTATAATACGAGTGCTGATAAGTATCGATTCAGGTATGTTTTAATTCCTATAGAGGATGGAGTTAATATTACCCGCAGGTCTGCGCCGGAGGAGGAATCAGACGGGTATTCTCAATTTTGTAAATATTACAATATTCCCAAATAATTAACTTTATCATTTATAACTTTCATATAATATGTTCAGTAGAGTAGTTTTAATAGCAGCCTTCATGTCATTGATTTTTATTGCATGTACAAAAGTAGGGCCACCCGGGCCCAGGGGGCAACAGGGACCGGTGGGTGAACCGGGACCTACCGGAACAGAACAAGGACCAAAGGGACCTCCCGGTGTTGATGATCCAGAAACGGCAGTAAAGTCTTCTGAGTGGAAAACATATAAGTTTACTAAAAACGGAGAATGGTGGACTACTTCCATATACGATACATTGATTACTGAAAAAGTTGTTAATAAGGCCGCTTTGGTCGTTTACTTAAAAGGAACAGACAAGGTTATTCACGAACTGAATTATTTCAATGACCATTTGACCGTAAATGCGGATTTTGAACCAGGACAAATTAAAATACAGAGTACCTATGACGCTTCGTTGGATAGTATAAAGTACGTTATCATACCATCAGGCGGTTAGGCTTCAAAAATAACCTGGAAAGTTGCCTCAAATATTGTTTTTTGTTTTTAATTGGATATAAGATGAGAATAAAATTAAACGTGTTGTCTGCCTTATTATTTCTACTTGTTTACTTAACCGGTTGTACTAAGGACCCTAACCAAGGTATGCCGGGTCCAAGGGGAGAACAGGGTCCTCCTGGTACCGAGGAAGGCCCGAGAGGTCCGGTAGGAGACCCTGGGGATAACGGCGGTAGTGTCGCTGGTGTGATTGCCTCTGACTGGATTGAAGGAGGTTCAGAACATGCAAAGCAAGACTATGATTATGGAACAGGATTTATAAGAATGAGGCTGGATGCGCCTGAATTAACGGAGGCTATATTAGATTCAGGTCTTGTGTTTGTGTATTTTAAAGAAAAGACTGGCTCAGCTGTTTCCAAAGCGGACTATTATACAGGTACACCAGCTTCCGGAGCAGGTGTTCATCCCCAGATGTCGCAACTGACAACAGTCAAAATAATAAGGATCTATACTAATATGGATATTACGAAATTGTCGTTCAGGTATGTCATCATTCCAGGAGGGAAATATTTATTTGCGCGCCGCTCCGAACCATTACCTGACTTCAATGACTACGACACCGTTTGCAAATTCTTTGAAATAGAAGAATAAAGAGATATTTCGGTTTATGAACATTAAATTTTATGTTGAACAGAGATTTGTAATTCCGTTTATCTTTTCGCTGTTACTTTTTTCGTGTGGAAAGAAAGATACGAAAATACAGCCGGAATCTGAGAATACGGCTAATCAACAAGTCCCGGGAGATACCGCAGGACGCATATCAACCGAAATACCTATACAGCAATACCGAGGTTCTAATACTTATAACTGGCAGGATCGTCACCAGCAATTACTGAGTTTGAATAAAAAAGACCCTCCTAAAAATGTATTTCTCGGCAATTCTATTATTCATTATTGGGGCGGGCAGCCAGTGACGCCTAAACAGATGGAATATCGTGGAGCGGATTCCTGGGACCGTTATTTCAGACCGAAAAAGGTGAGAAACATGGCGTTCAGCTACGATCGGATAGAGAATGTTCTTTGGCGGGTGTACCATGGGGAGTTAGACGGATTCAAAGCTGATAACGTACTATTGCTTATCGGAACAAACAACCTAAGCGTAACCAAAGATTCTGACAGTGCCATTGTCGCGGGTTTGCGTTTTTTGCTCAATGCGGTAAAAAGACACCAGCCCGATGCGCATATCATACTGATGGGATTGTTGCCGAGAAAAAATTACGAGCAACGTATCGCCATACTTAATAGTAGCATTGAACAAATGACAGGCAACCTGGAAGTGCAATACATAAATGTAAACAGTGTATTACTCCAGAGCAACGGCAAGATCGATGAATCCTTATTTGTAGATGGGTTACATCCCAACGTTTATGGCTATCGGTTGTTAGCTCCGGTTATGAGCGATGTTTTGAAATAAATCAAAAATAAACACTATGTCGAAGTTAGGTATAAAATTTATTGTATTAATCGTCTGCCTAGGGTTTGTAATTCCTTCCAGCGCCCAACTCAATAAGAAGGCAGCCAAATCCTTGATTAAACGCGTTATACCACAGAAAGCGAATTATTTCGAAGTAGAATATATATCGGCCGCGGATGGGAAAGACGTCTTTGAACTTGAAAGTGAGGACGGTAAGATTGTATTGAGAGGGAATAATGGTGTTTCGGTGGCTTCTGCATTGAAATATTATTTATATCACTTTTGCCATTGCAGCATCACATGGAATGGTACGAACCTGAAGCTGCCTGATACCTTGCCACAGGTAAAAAAAGAAGTCCGGAAAGTCACGCCTTATAAATACCGTTACTATTTGAATTACTGTACGTTTAACTATACCATGTCTTGGTGGGACTGGAAACGTTGGCAGGAAGAGATTGATTGGATGGCATTAAACGGAATAAACATGCCACTGGCATTGACCGGCGAAGCTGCCATTTGGCAAAAGGTGTATGAAAAACTTGGGTTTACGAAGAAAGAATTAAAGAATTTTTTTAGCGGCCCTGCCTATTTTGCCTGGTTCTGGATGGGAAATCTGGACGGTTGGGGCGGTCCGCTTCCCCAGCACTGGATAGATACCCATAAGGAACTTCAAAAAAAGATATTGGAATACGAGCGTTCTTTGGGAATGACACCGGTTTTGCCCGCGTTTACCGGACATGTCCCGCCTGACTTTAAGAAAAAATTTCCGCAGGCAAAATTGAAGAAAACGAAGTGGACAGCGGCGAACTTTGATTCCGTATATATTTTAGATCCTGCCGACCCTTTGTTTGATCGTATTGGCAGAATGTTTATAGAAGAACAAACCAGGATCTATGGTACCGATCATTTGTATTCGGCAGACACCTTTAATGAAAATCTTCCCCCTTCCAATGATTCCACATTTCTGGATTCAATGAGCAGGCGTGTATTCCAATCGATGCAAATTGCAGACCCTCAAGCAATCTGGGTAATGCAAGGTTGGATGTTTTCCTATCAAAGTGAATTTTGGCAGCCTAAACAGGTACAGGCTTTGTTGAATGCGGTCCCCGATGACCACATGATTATTCTGGATTTGTGGAGCGAAGCAAAGCCCGTATGGAACCGGACGGACGCTTACTATGGTAAACCCTGGATTTGGAATATGCTCCATAATTTTGGTGGAGACGTTAGTTTATACGGCAGAATGCGTGAAATAGCCCATACGCCTTCCAGCCTTTTGGGTGATCCCGCGGCAGGAAAATATATGGGTATCGGCCTCACACCCGAAGCTATTGAACAAAATCCTGTTATGTATCAGTTGATGTTGGATAATGTATGGCGTTCAGCCCCCATTGATGTAAATAGATGGTTGAAAGGGTATGTACTTCGGAGGTATGGTGAAAAGAACAGCTACATGAATGTGGCATGGGAAATACTGGCGAATTCGGTTTATAACGGGCCTGCAAGCAGATTCCGAGGACCGGAATCTATTATTACCGGCCGGCCAACTTTTTCGAAATATGCCAGGTATACCAATACCAAATTGACGTATGATCCGATGGAACTGGTGATAGCTTGGGACATGTTTATGAAGGCCGCGTTTGAACTGAAAGGCAGTGACGGTTTTCAATATGATATTGTAGATATAACCCGTCAGGTACTAGCCAATTATGCCTTGCCATTGCAACAGCAGTTTGTCGCAGCATATAAAGCGCATGATAAATCCGCTTTTGATAAATATGCCCGGGAATTCCTGCAGTTAATAGATGACATGAACACGCTGTTACGAACCCGCAAAGATTTCCTGTTAGGCCCATGGATAATGAATGCCAGGAAGTGGGGAAAGACAGAAAAAGAAAAAAATTTGTATGAGTTTAATGCTAAAGACCTGATCACATTATGGGGCAACAAAGATTGTCAGTTACACGAATATGCTAATAAGCAATGGGCTGGGTTACTGAAGCATTTTTATAAGGTTCGATGGGAAAAATTTTTCGCTTATGTGGACTCCTGTATGAGTAAGGATTCCGTTGTGGATGTAGAAGCGTTTGATAATAGGATTAAAGACTGGGAATGGCAATGGGTCAATGGCCATGAACGTTATCCCTTAAAACCTCAGGGACATCCGATTGCAATCGCCGAGAAGATGTACTATAAATACAGAAGTAAGATAGAGGAAACCTATCAATAGCATCGACTTGCTAATGGTTTACGTGGTGGACGGCTCTCCGCTTATTGCCACCACTTGGACGGCGCTGATATTTATAAAACGGAGCGTGAAACCCACAGATCTTTTGCCTGCGGGAGGTAAGCGCCTATAGTTGTGTTAGGATGTATCGACGAATTGTATCCGGGGATGCTTTCCGGTAGTTCACGATCGTCCTAAATTTAACAACTCCGAAGATTGGGGTGTCTCCTGTATCTGTAACAAAGCGAATACGTGTCCGGCTAGGCGCCAACGGTATCTACCGGTGCTTTTGCATTCATGATCTTTTTGTATGCTTTAATAAATACGGCGCCCAGGTTTTCCTGTGGGGGAATGTAATCCTGGAATAATTGATAATAGTGAGGGGAGCCTTGAAAATAATTGTTCAGGTGCCCCCATATTTTTTCCCACTTCAGGTCTTTCCCTTCACGGATGTTTCGTTCAATGGCACGGATGATGGGTTCATTCACTCCCGTTGCCCCGGTTTGTTTTGAGGTGATGATTTGTGCGTTGGGGGCCACGTTTAACACGCTGGCCAAGCTGTTGTATCCGCCGCAGGAGCCAAGCATGACCAGTTTGGCGGAACTTTGCAATTGTTCTATGGAAGCCTTTACATGGTAGCTGTGACCACGATGGATAAACACGGTAGGGTTAATTTTATGTTTTTCCAGGTAAGCCTGTAGCGCACTCATTCCTTCTTCATCTTCAGTAGCCATGGGTTTTTTGGCAAAAATGGTAATCGGTTCACCGCGGTTGGAGGTTATTTTAACCCAGTATTTTTCGTCGTCTATATTCCAATCGTTATTTCTAAAACTGGACATAAAACTGCGGAACGACGCAAAGCCGTCTTTATCCCCATAAAAGAAAACTTCCTGATAGACCATTCCCTCACTGTTGGTAAGCGCTTCATAAGGAATGTAATCAAGCGGGGGGAGATTCAGCTTTTCGGCCATCTGGTCAGCCCAGTCCCCTGCCTCGCTGTGGGAATTTTTAGTGTTGAATAAGGTAGCCAGCAGTCCGTAGATGACTTTTCCCCTTTCGTTGTTCTCATTCACCATTCTTTGGAAATTCAGGTTCACCTGTTGCTGCAGACTGTTCAATAGAACCGTGTCGTCGATGCTGCCAAATGCGTCAGCCACGTCTACAGCGTCTTCCAGCCCGGTACTGTTTTCCAGCCCGGTGACAAATTTCCGCATGAGTAAGCTGGCATTGGCGGGTTTCATGGTTTCCAAAAACGGATCAAGGGTATTATAGGCCGCCGAAAGGGTAATGAACTTCCTAAAATGGTCAAAGACGAGGGAAACAAGGAATTTGTCGCCTCGTGGCGGGTCCATACGGGCCATCATCCGCTGGTACAATCCTACGAAGCTGGAGGTGTATATTTCTTCTTGACCGTTTACCAGTACATAATAGATCTCTTGCGGCGTAAGCTTGTTGGATATAGCGAAGCGTATGCGATCAGGACTTTCGTGCAGCTCGTTGACCATACGGATATAGCGCATAGCCCTCCTTTTTACGTTGTGTTCCATGGCTTTCAAACCCACCGGGTGCGCGCCTGAGATGGCCCGTTTGTTCATATCCATAAGCGTTTGCACCGACAACTTATAAAAAGCGTCTTCGTCACGAGCGACCTTCTCCAATTCGGCAACAGAATAGGTGCCGTCAACAATATAATCCACAAAGGGCAGTAGGCGAATAGCCTGATCAGAAGCCCCGATCTTTACAATCGCCTGAACCAGGGAATCCGGATTGTGTCTTATTTTACGTCCGAGAACGGTGAATGAAGTGGCGTAATTATAAACATGCACCGGATAGGTCCTTGCTATCTTAGCGACAATAGAATCTACAAAAGGAGCATCGACAAGGTCAGGATAATATTGATTCAGCGTATTAAGGAAATTTTCGGGATGCTCCTTGGCGTATAGGCGGAGCAAGTAGGAGCGTGCTTTGTTGTAGCCGTAATTCTGAGAAAATTGCCTGACGTTGATGGCCGCGATCTCATAGGGAATATTTTGTACAAAGGGAGCAATGCTCTCTCCTTTCCGGTCGGCCTGAAGCATTTTGGAAAAATTGTCAATCAGCTTAGGGGCGGCGTCAAGTTTCAATACACCGGCCGCTCTTTTTTGGTTGTATTCCTGCAGCATCTGGTGAATGCTGTTCAGGTAAAGAATCTTATGCCTTTTATCTTCAGAAGATCCTTCGATGGACGCCCGCATTTGGTTTACCTGACCAAAAATCGCCTTGGTGGTCTTGGTGTTCAATGCATTTTCTTCTGAAATTTCCACCAGATGGTCTTTTTGTCCGTCAAACTCGTCAGCAATTTGCTGGGCCTGCGATATTTTGTCATGCCAAATCTGTAAATAGATGGGAATGAGGATACCGGAAGTATCCGTACCCGGCACTTGTCGGGTAGAGGCGTTAACGGATGTGTAGAAAAAGAAAAAACCGATCATACACCCGATCCACGAAAGAATAAAAAACTTCTTCATTCTCCAATATTATCTGTTTAATACTTAAATGCCTGATTTACTGCAAATTTATAGCCATATTTTCAAATCACCGACTTTAAAAGGTTTAAAAGTGGCTTATTTACAGGAATTTAACACTATTTCAGGCTATTACTCCTTCCAATAATAGCGAATATGTACCATGCTCCGAGCAAATCGCTTTAACGATTTTTTACATATTTTGTGCCATAAGTGATTATTTGATCCGAATGGCAAAAAAGAGCTATTATTGTGCAGTAATTAAATCAGCCTGGTCATACATGAACCCCGAGCATATAAAGATATTGATTGTTGATGATGAGCCAGATATTTGTGAGCTTATCCGTTACAACCTTCAGAAAGCGGGTTTTCAAACCGCGACGGCACATGATGGGTCCAATGCATTGGATGTGGCCAAAGCCTTTTTGCCGGATTTGATACTGCTGGATATTATGATGCCTCGAAAAGATGGGATCGAAACGCTGAAAGATCTCCGTAAACACAGCAAGCTGAAGCAAATAGCGGTGGTCTTCCTTACTGCAATGGGAAGCGAAACCTCCCAGGTGGAAGGACTCAATCTTGGTGCTGACGATTATATTATCAAACCCATTAAACCCCGTTTGTTGCTCAGCCGCATTCAGGCTGTGCTTCGCAGAACTTTTAAACCGGACTCCGGTACCGCTCCCTTAAATGTGGGCTCCCTGCTGATTGACAGAGGACGGTTTGCCGTTTACTATCAGGATAAAGAAGTCACCTTGGCGAAAAAAGAATTCGAACTGCTTGAGCTGTTGGCAGGTGATCCGGGGCGGGTTTTTCTTCGCGATGAGATATTAAATAAAGTGTGGGGAGCAGAAGTTATTGTAGGGGACCGTACCATTGATGTGCATGTCCGGAAAATTCGAAAAAAAATACCGGCTAATATCATTCAGACGGTAAAGGGCGTAGGATACAAGCTGGAAATAAGCGCATAAGCTACGCTTTTGGAAGAGCCTTATTAATTGGTTATCTTGGGAAAAAAGTGGCTGATATGTTAAAAAATAAAAATGCTACCCCCGGAGTTTTGGCTGCATACAATGCGCTTATCCTCGGGTTGGTATACGTTGTAATAAGTCTCTTCTGGCAGCCCAGATGGGAGGTAGTCCTCGGTATTTTCATCGTGGTATTTTTGATCACCTATGCCTTATTCCGGTATTCTCTTCAAAAATTTATCTACAGAAAGATAAAATTGATCTACAAGATCATTTATCAAACCAAAGCTACGCCGCGGGAAGATTATTTTAATAAACACGTATTGCCGCAAAAATCCCTGGAAGAGGTAAGCAAGGATGTGGAACGGTGGGCTACCGAGAAGCGCGATGAAGTAGCCATGTTGGAACGCAACGAAAAATACCGGAAGGAGTTTCTATACAATCTTTCCCATGAACTAAAAACGCCTGTTTTCGCCATTCAGGGGTATATGCATACGCTGCTGGAGGGTGCCTTGGAGGACGAAAAAGTAAACCGGCGGTTTTTAGAGAACGCGGTAAAAAACATAGACAGGTTGAGCAGCCTGATCACGGACCTGGATGAGATTACCGAAATCGAAAGCGGGGAATTGCGGTTGGATAAACAAAGCTTCATTATCCAGGACGAAACCAAGGAAGTCTTTCAGGTTTTGACCCCTAAAGCTCAGGCTAAACAAATAACCTTTGCAATAAAAAAAGGCTGTGAAGCGCCTTTGAAGGTTTATGCAGACAAAAATAAAATCCATCGGGTGCTCCTTAATCTGGTGGATAACGCCATCAAGTATGGAAAAATGGGCGGCCATGTGACTGCCAGCTTCTATGATCTCGACGGCAAGCAGATTCTGACAGAAATCTCCGATGACGGGGGTGGGATGAGTAAAGATCATCTGAATCGTGTTTTTGAGCGATTTTATCGGACGGACAAGGGGAGAGACCGCAACGTAGGAGGTTCAGGGCTGGGCCTGGCCATTGTTAAGCACTTGATAGAAGCGCACGACCAGACCATTCATGTGCGTAGCATGCCCAAGGTGGGCTCCACGTTTGGATTTACCCTCCCCAAAGGGCACTGAGAAGTAGCGCCTGTACGCATTGAGTTATTAACAATTGGATTAGTTATCAACAATTAGATTTTATTCCGTAAATCCCGAATCTGTTTTTTATTTTTGTGGCAGTATAAATACCCAATTATGAATTTTAACAGCGTAGTCAAGTTTTTTTTACCCAGGGATAAAGTATTCTTTGTGCTTTTTGAGGAGGTGTCCAATAACCTGGAAGAAATGTCCACTCTCCTGATAGAAGGAGTGAACCAAAGCAACCCTGAAAAACAAAAGGAGCTATTCAAACGCATAGCCGACCTGGAACATGCCAATGACGACACCACCCATAAAATCTTCGTTGAATTAGGCCAAAACTTTATCACCCCCTTCGACAGGGAGGATATTCACAACCTGGCCTCTACGTTGGATGATATTGCTGATTATATCCACGGAGCTTCCAAAAGGATGCTGCTCTATAAATTCTTTGAAATTAATGAAAGTGTATCTTCGCTTTGTGAGGTAATCTATAAATCCACCGTAGAGGTCAAAAAAGCGATACATGAGTTGAGAAATATGACGAATCTCAGAAACATCACCGAGGCTTGTGTGCGAATCAACAGCCTGGAAAATCATGCCGATGATATCTATGACAGTATGGTGGCCCGGCTTTTCGAAAGTGAAGAAGATCCCCTTCGCATCATTGTGTTGAAAGAAATATTGCAATCGCTGGAAACGGCTACCGATAAATGTGAGGATGTAGCCAATGTTTTAGAGTCTATCATTATTAAATATGCTTAATCTCCTTTTCCTTATCTACCGTTGACCGAAATACAATATGACTTTACTTCTTGTTATTATAGCCCTGGCAATAGTCTTTGACCTCATCAACGGATTTCATGATTCGGCCAATTCGATTGCTACCATCGTTTCTACAAAAGTACTTACGCCGTTTCAGGCCGTATTGTGGGCCGCCTTCTTCAACTTTATGGCCTATTGGATTTTTGATTTAAACGTGGCCGATACCGTAGCTAAAGTAGCCCATACCCTGCAGATTAATTTATGGGTGATTCTTTGTGGTATCCTGGCGGCCATAACCTGGAACTTATTAACTTGGTGGCTGGGCATCCCCTCAAGTTCTTCGCATACCCTCATCGGCGGTTTCGCCGGTGCGGCCGTAGCCCATGGCGGATTCAGCGTGGTAAATCTTACGGTCATGTTGAAAGTAGGGGCGTTTATATTTCTGGCCCCACTTATTGGAATGATTATCTCCATGATCCTGTCATTGCTTATCATTCAATTGTGTAAAAAATCAAGTTATTCCAAGACGGAGCATTCGTTTAAATATTTACAACTATTGTCCTCAGCGGCACTGAGTCTGGGGCATGGGGGAAATGATGCCCAGAAAACCATGGGTATTATCGCTGCAGCCGTAGTGGTCTATATCCTCAATATTCATGGTAATCCGTATTCGGTGCCGGACTGGATTCATATTGACTACATGTTGCAGGATGGAAAGATTCACATTCAGAATCTTCCTGAATGGATTCCTTTTGCCTGTTATTTTGCCATGGGCCTTGGTACGATGATGGGAGGATGGCGGATTGTGAAGACCATGGGAACCCGGATCACCAAAGTAACACCTTTCGAAGGCGTAGGCGCTGAAATGGGCGGCGCCATTACCTTGTTCATTACCGAAACATTGGGCATACCTGTGAGTACCACACATACCATTACCGGTTCTATCATTGGCGTAGGCGCCACCAAACGCCTGTCAGCGGTGCGCTGGGGAGTGACCTATAGCTTGCTGTGGGCATGGATACTCACTATTCCGGTGAGCGCTATACTGGCCGCCGGACTCTATTGGGTGACTTCCTTAATGTATTAGAAAAATATTCGGTCGTTTTCAGGATTACCTGCACTTAAAAGGGTGTGTCGTCTGAATCATCAAAAGACATGTCATTCATACGGGAGCCTTTTTGAATGTACAAATGGGGGCCGCCACCTGCCGGGTTATCGCCACCGCTAAAGCCATCATAGCCACCGTCTTCATCTTGGTTGTCAATTTCTTCAAAGCGTTGTATGTCCAGCTGCGCTCTGAAATTCAGGGTGGCTAGTTTACCATTTCTGTGTTTGGCAATTTTGATCTGAGTCAAGCCTTTGATGGATTCCCCCATTTCATTAACATCCTGATCATGGTATTCCGGCCTGTACAGAAACAGGACCATATCGGCATCCTGCTCAATTGCACCGGACTCACGAAGGTCGCTCAACATAGGCATTTTGTTGCTGTCCCGGCGACGCTCTACTTCACGACTTAATTGGGAAAGGGCAATTATCGGCAACTCCAGCTCTTTAGCCAGGGCCTTCAGGTCTCTGGATATCTTACTGATCTCCTGTTCCCTGTTGCTGTTGCGGTCGTTGCCTCCGGTCATGAGCTGCAGGTAGTCAATGATGACGAGTCCTAAGCCATTTTTGTGTTTTAACCGACGACATTTTGCCCTTAATTCAAACATATTCAGGGCCGGGGTATCATCCAGGAAGACTTTTCTTTCTGAAAGTGGTTCAATGCCTTTGACCATCAATTGTTTCATTTCATAATCTTCCATCTTACCGGAAGAAATTCGTTCCAGCAAGACTTCTGACTCCATTGAAAGCATACGTTGTACAATTTGCCCCGCGGACATTTCCAGCGAAAAGATGGCTGTTGGCGTAGGTTTTATCAGATCTCTGGAGGCGCGTAAAGCCAGATTGAGTGCGAAAGCCGTCTTCCCAACGGAAGGCCGGGCGGCCAGGATGATGAGATCCGTAGGCTGCCAGCCCCGGGTTATGCCATCCAAATTGGCGTAGCCGGATGGGACTCCACTTATATCCTCCTTACTCTCCCGAAGCGTTTCTATGCGCTCCAGCGTTTGTTTCAGGACGTCCCCAATATTGGTGTAATTTTTTCGTAAATGGGTGTCCGTGATCTCATACAATTTTCTTTCGGCCGTATCCATGAGATCAAAGACATCAGTGGAATCTTCAAATGCGTCCTTGATGATCTCGCCGGATATACGTATCAGCTCCCGCTGGATAAATTTCTGAAGGACAATACGGGCGTGTGCCTCCATGTTGGCCGTAGAAGCGACCATGTTAGTCAGCCGGGTAAGGTAATAAGGCCCGCCAACCATTTCCAGATCCCCGTTGGTTTTCAATTCTTCGGCAACTGTCAGTAAATCTATCGGCATGGATTTATCCGACAATTCTTTCATGGACCGGAAAATGCGCTGATGTGATTCTACGTAAAAGCACTCCGGCCGCAGTACTTCAACAGCCGTATCAAAAGCCCCTCTTTCCAGCATGATTGCCCCTAATACTGCTTCTTCTAAGTCTTTAGCCTGTGGAGGGATTTTACCATAAACTAAGGAGGAAATATCTGAACTTTTTCTTCTTACATTAACATCTTTTTTGAGGTTTGAGAGTTCCATATTTTGGGAAAAATAAGATTTTATGTTGTAAAATGCTTTCTTTAAAAATTGCAGGCTCTGTTTTCCTCCGCAACTGATTCAAAAGGGAAGTTGCTCCAGAAAAAAGGCCGAAGGCGAAAGTACCTCTAATTTTTTACTTTCTTCCCGCCCTCTGGTAAAATATTTGTTAGCATAGAGTCACAGTATTTCCACTGTAAAAGTACAATAATAGCACCAGAATACAGAGGTTATTCACCTGGTTTTCCACTTTTTTAAGCGCTATTAACTACTTATCCACCAGAAGGTGTGTATAACACGGAAATGAAGCACGATTAGTGGAAGCATAGCTGAGCCGGCTTTTGAAAGGATCAAAAGAGGCAGGGCCTGCCCGTTTTCTCCGGCAGCTTAAGTTTTACAAGCACGATATCGCATGGGCGTGTATTGGCTGAGGCAAATTTAAACCGGCGAATTCCAAAAAGGTATTGCTTCACGGGGCAGTCCGGGAAGCTGTGCCGAAACTGAAGGAATAAGTGGCTTAGCCTTTTCGGCTGCGAAGCGGCGGCTGGGTGGCAACCTGCCGGTCTGCCTGTACCGCTCGTGCGTCACTGATCTATTCCTTCCAGCAGCTTTACTTCCCCTATCGCGGCCCCGGCGATTCCTTTTACCGATCCATACAGGTGAGTGGTGTTCAACAACACTTTTTCCAATTGTTTTTCCCTTTCTTTCCAGATCTTTTCCATCTGTAGCCGCTCCTTATTGATGCTGTTTTTCATTTGGACAAAACCTTCCATAATCGCTTCTACCTGCTGATGAAATTCATTGCCGGTCAAATAGTCATAAAGCATTTGCATTTTATCCCCCTTATTTTCCTGGCTTTTCAGGGCCTGGGACACTTTTATCAGTCCGTCTCTCAGCACATGCGTCAACCCGACGGCTTCGCGAAATCCACAGATCCAGATGCCGTTGCGCGTTCCGAAATGATCCATGTCTCTGGGCATCGCCTGGGTAACGATGACGGCGATATCTGCACCGGTATGCCGCATATCGGCCTTCAACTTTTCGACCCATGCCTCCGAAAAGCTTTGGGTGCGCTTACTTTCGAAGATGATCTTGCCACATGGGCGACCTAAGTGGTTTCTTACTTCCTGCATGCAGTCGGCCCCACGAATTCCTTTTCCGACTTCTGTGATCACATCATAGGGAAAAGCCGAATGTAGCATTTCTTCCAGTGCGATCTCCTGCACCTCTCCCTGCAATTGCATAGACCCCTGCTCACTTTTTCGCTTCATCTCCTCTATGAGTTTTTTCATCTGTTGGATCTGATGTTCCTTTTCCTTTAGCTTCAATTCTTCGGCTTCATGGGCGCGTTTAACCGCCAGCCGTTCGATTTCTTCCCCGCGTTGCATCAGTTCTTTTTTAAGCTGCAGTTCCATTTCCTCCTTCTGGTTCTTAAGCTGTTGCTGTAGCTGTAGAATTTGTAATTCCTTTTCCCGTGAAAGTTTTAATTTTTCTTCGTTATCCGCCAAGGATTGTTCCAGTACTTTCACCTTGTTTTCATAGTCGCCCGCGATGGATTTTCGCAATTGCTGCTGCAGTTCTTCCTGCAATTTTTGGCGTTCTTTTGCCAGGCGTTCCTGGAATAATTCATTCTCCCTGCCCTTCTTTGCATCAAACGCTTTTCGCTGCTCTTCCAAAGTGGCCCTTTCTTTCATCAGCTGATTCATCGATTCTCTATGGCGCTTTTCATACTGTTCTTTTAAAGCTTTCTCCACATCTTCTGTTAATACATTTTCCAGGTCAAAAACCGACCGGCAGTGCGGACAGGTAATAGGCGTGCTCATGAGGTTCTACTTTTAGTTGTAAATTTAGCCAATATCTAACTGGTTAAAAATTTTTTTTGTTATGCCACAAGACAGTAGAGATAGAATGGAAATTGTTCGGGGGAATATTACCCGCTTACAAGTGGATGCTGTTGTAAATGCCGCCAACAGCAGCCTGTTGGGCGGAGGAGGAGTGGATGGGGCAATTCACCGGGCTGCCGGACCGAAGCTGTTAGAAGAGTGTAAAACCCTTAACGGCTGTCCAACGGGAGAAGCAAAGCTAACAGGGGGGTATGACCTGCCGGCAAAATATGTGATCCATACGGTAGGACCCGTATGGCATGGCGGACATAAAAGAGAAGCGGAATTGTTGCAAAATTGCTATGTTAACAGCCTGCAACTGGCTACGGCGCACCGGATACAAACGCTGGCATTTCCTGCGATCAGTACCGGAGTTTACGGCTATCCCTTTGATGAGGCAGGCCGGATCGCCCTTTCGGCTACCGGTCGTTTCCTGGGAAACAATGCCCTGCCTGCAAAAGTAATTTTCGTGTTGTTTAGCCAGGTTGATTTTGAACAGTTTAAGAGACTATTCGACCGGTTGCACTCCGGTGAACCTGAAAAGTAGCGCAAGCAGAGAAGGACATTAACTTTCCAAGGGCTATGTTGATTTTTTCCTTATTTTTGACAGGCTAATCATTTTTTACATTAATATTTACAACCATGTTAGACAAAATTCTGAGCCTGGTACGGGAAAATGCGCAAGACGCCGTAATCAACAATCCCGACATTCCTGAAGACAAGAAAGAGGGCGTCATCCAGGAAGCGGCGGCTTCCATTTTTGATGGTGTCCAAAAAGAAACTTCCGGAGGCGGATTGCAAAACATTATTTCTTCTTTCGCCGGTGGAGGGGGAAGCGGAGCCATCAGCGGGATTATCGATCATGTTAAAGGGTCCTTTGTGCAGAACTTGATTGAAAAAGTGGGATTGGACAGCGGAAAGGCCGCTGGAATCGCTTCCACCTTGATACCGTTGGTGATTAATAAGCTGTTCCACAAGACCGCCGATCCGGGGGATGACAGTTTTAATGTACAGGAACTGCTTTCTACCTTCTCTGGTAAGTCGGGAGAGGAAGGCGGCATCATGGGTGCTGTAAAAGGGCTCTTCTGAAGACAACCAGCTTTTGCCCTGAATGAAAGCATACATTTTCACTTGGGCGCTCTTCTGTAAAGCACAAACGCCAGTATGCCAAAGATAATGTTTGGAATCCACACAGCAATCAGTGGATTAAGGGTGCCTTTTACTGAAAAAGTGGTGGAAAATTGCATAAAGACAATGTAAGCCGCGCTGATGACAATGCCGATGGCCAGATGTAATCCGCTGCCGCCGCGTACTTTTCGGGAGGCGATGATCACGCCTATTAAGGTAAGTATGATAACCGAAAAGGCTGAGGCCGTCCTGCGGTGCTTTTCTACATAGAGATAGTTCAACCCGCCGGTGCTCCGGAGCTTCTGGTGGCGGATATAGGCCTTCAGTTCCTTGGTGGTCATGGCTTCTATCAGGTCGGCGTTGCTTTGGAGGTCTTTGGGCGTGATATTGAGTGTTAGAAGGGTGTCCCGGATTTCAGTTACGTCTACTTTGTTGTTTCCCAGTTCCCGTATGATGGCCCTTCCGGTTTCCCATCCGTCTTTTGTAGAATCCCAGGTAATGGTGCGGCTTTGCAGACGTGAAAGCAGTTTTTGTCCGTCGATGGTTTCCAGCACAAAACCGGTACCGTAATGGTCAGCCGAGTAATAGTTGCTTATGGTAATATACCGCAGCGTATCAATCCGCATGTGCAGGTTACGCAAGACCACGTTTTCCTTCTTATCATGAATGTAGGTATCCTCAAATTTGACACGAACTTCATTGGCATTGGGAATGAGGCTCTGGTTTGCAATGCCCAGCAGCAAGGCCAGTAAAATGCCTCCAACCCAATAGGCACGCAGAAAACGATGATAGCTGACTCCGGTACTTAATATGGCGATGATCTCCGAGCGATAGGCTAATTTGGAGGTGAAAAAAATGACCGCGATAAATATGAACAACGGAAACAAAAGGGCCAGGATATGGGGGATAAAGCCGATATAGTAATGCGTGGCAATATAGGAGGCCGTAAGTCCGTGCTTAATAAAGTCGTCGATCTTTTCTGTAATATCAATTACTACGGAAAGTACCGCGAAAATCAGAATCGCAAAGAAGAAAGTCCCCAGGAATTTTTTCAGTATGTACCAGTCGAGCTTTTTCATTCCGTTTGCAAGGTAGTAAAGAGGTTCCAGAAAAGTCTAAATACGGGTTTTCATTTTGGGAATAAGGTGATCTTTCCACTGAACAAAAGTTCCCTCGCCAATATGTGTCCTCGCCTGCCGGACCAAATTCAGGTAAAAACTGAGGTTGTGGATGCTGGCTAGCTGTAAAGCAAGGAGCTCCTTGGCTAAGAATAGATGCCGGAGATAAGCCTTGGAATACTCCCGGCTGGCTGTACAAGGGGTATGCAGGTCAATAGGACTAAAGTCCTCCGCCCATTTTTTGTTTTTAATATTTATTACGCCTGCCTCCGTGAACAGCATGCCGTTTCTGCCGTTACGGGTAGGCATTACACAATCAAACATGTCTATCCCCAGGGCAATGCACTCGAGTAAATCCCAGGGGGTCCCCACACCCATCAAGTAGCGGGGCTTATCTTCGGGAAGAATGCTACAGGCAATAGCGGTCATCTCATACATCAATTCCGACGGCTCGCCTACACTTACCCCTCCTATGGCATTTCCTGCACAATTCCGTTCGGCTACAGCTTCCGCGGATTGCGTCCTGAGGTCCTTATAGACGCCGCCCTGAACAATAGGGAATAGCGTTTGTTCATAACCGTAACAGGGAGGATCCTGGGCTAATTCACTTATGCAGCGATCCAGCCAGCGATGCGTACGTGCTGTGGATTCTTTCACATAGTGATGTTCCGCAGGATATGGCGGACACTCATCAAATGCCATAATGATGTCTGCGCCAATACGCCGCTGTATCTGCATGACTTTTTCCGGCGTGAACAAGTGCCTGGAGCCGTCAATATGGGATTGAAAAACCACACCTTCTTCCTTTATTTTCCTGTTTGCCGCCAGGGAGAATACCTGGAAGCCTCCGCTATCTGTCAGAATAGATTGATCCCATCCATTAAAGCAATGGAGCCCACCGGCTTTTTGAATAACATCCAGTCCTGGTCGCAAATAAAGATGATAGGTATTACCAAGAATGATCGGTGCTTTTATTTCTTGCCGCAGCAATTGCTGGCTCACGCCTTTTACACTTCCAACGGTGCCTACCGGCATGAAGACGGGCGTTGCGATCTCTCCGTGGGCTGTTTCCACTTTACCACTGCGGGCATTGCTTTGCGGGTCTTTATGAATCAAGTTGAATTGCATGGAATCTTTCTGTAAACCCGGCAAATTTACCGGAAATCAATCGTTTAACGCCGAATAAATGATAAGGAAAAGCTAATTTATGGCTAAAGACTGTATTTTTGCTGGCAAATATGGAACTTTCATTTTTACAACTCGCCTGGTACGCCTTTATTGTAGTTGCAGCGATTCAGACGATATATTACCTGTTTTTTTTCAGCCGCCTGGCATTTTATCGAAGTAAGGTGAAACAAGAAGAAGTGCTTCCGGCCCTATCCGTTATCGTTTGTGCAAAAGATGAAGCGCGTAACTTGACACGGAATCTGCCTGTTATACTGCAACAACGCTACCGGGACCAGCCAGATAAGGAAGATCAGCAATTTGAGGTCATCGTAGTAAATGATAATTCCCGGGATGATACCCTCTATTACTTGCGGGAGGTAGCACCGGGTTATCCGCATTTCCGGTTTATTAACCTGACCCAGGAGGCAAAAGGCATTCCCGGGAAAAAATACCCGCTGACGATCGGTATAAAAGGTGCTGCTCATGATCGGGTTGTCCTTACGGATGCGGATTGTAAACCGGCGGGCCGCCAATGGTTACATCACATGGGTAGGGGATTTGCAGGGGGAAAAGAAATCGTCTTAGGCTATGGGGCTTATGAATGCCAGCCTGGCCTACTGAACCGGGTTATCCGGTTCGAAACTTTTTTTAGCGCCTTGCAATATTTGTCTTTTGCCTTGGCAGGTATTCCCTACATGGGGGTAGGACGTAATTTGGCATATAAAAAGGAGCTGTTTTTTCGCCACAAAGGTTTTCTGACCCATATTAATATTCCATCCGGCGATGATGACCTGTTTATCAATGCGGCCGCCAACCGGAAAAATACCCGGGTAGTGGTGGACAAAGAGGCTATCACTTATTCCAAACCGAAGCAAAGCTGGGGCGCCTGGTACCGCCAAAAAACCCGTCATGTATCAACTGGCAGGCATTACAAGTTCAAGCATCGTCTGTTGCTCGGGGCTTTCTCCCTGTCGTTATTTTTGTTTTATCCTTTGTTTATAGCGGCGCTTTTTTACCAACCTTTCCTGCATATAACCTGGCTGGTCTTCGGCATAAAGCTGCTTATTCAACTCACGATCTGGGCCCTGAGCCTAAAGAAATTGAATGAGAAAGGACTGTTTTGGTATTGTTTGCCTTTTGAGATACTCATGAGCATATATTACATCATTTTTACCCCCGCGCTAATGTTAAAACCTAAAAAACGTTGGAACTAATTCATAAATATTTCCCCGGTCTGACCGCAAAACAATATGGGCAATTTGCTGCTTTAGCCCCGCTGTATGCCGAGTGGAATGCTAACATCAATGTGATTTCCCGGAAAGACCTGCCAAATTTGTATGAAAAGCATGTATTGCACAGTTTGAGCATTGCTAAGGCAGTCGCTTTTCCCCCCGGCAGTACAGTCATGGACATAGGAACGGGAGGAGGATTTCCCGGTATCCCCCTGGCTGTTGTTTTCCCTGAAGTCCATTTTCACCTGGTGGATTCCATAGCTAAAAAGATCAAAGTAGTGCAGGCGGTGACCGAAGCGTTGCATTTGTCCAATGTGACTTCGGAGCACAATCGGGCGGAAAACGTAGGGCGACCGCCTTTTGATTTTCTCGTAACCCGCGCAGTGGCCCCTTTGGAAAAGCTCTGCAACTGGGGGCTGCCCCATTTGAAAAAAAATAAAGGACCGCAACAATCCGCATTAATTTGTCTGAAGGGGGGAGATCTTGCCGAAGAAATTTCCGACAGCGGATACCAGCCCCGGCTGTATTCCATCAATAATTACTTTGAAGAACCATATTTTTCCGAAAAGTATGTGTTGGTGGTGAATAGATGAAGGTAAAAGATTGTAATTTTGTCCGCATGGCTGAAAAAATTCTCATTATTGATTTTGGTTCACAATACACGCAACTTATCGCCCGTAAGGTAAGAGCCTGCAACGTCTACTGTGAAATTCATCCTTGTCTGCGGCCCGTTCCCATGGATGCCGACATTAAAGGGATTATCCTTTCCGGAAGCCCATTTTCAGTGAACGATCCAAAGGCGCCGAAACTGGATATAGCTCCGCTGCTGGACAAAGTTCCTGTATTAGGCGTATGCTATGGCGCACAGTTGGCGGCAAAAAGCTTCGGCGGAGAGGTAGCCGGCAGCCGACACCGGGAATACGGGAGGGCCAAAATGACCCAGAATGGGCTGGATCCTTTATTTGAACGTATGTCGGTAGACAGTCAGGTGTGGATGAGCCATGGCGATTCTATTATCAGCCTGCCCGACAATTTTAAAACCATTGCGACCACAGAGGCTATCCCAATAGCGGCTTTCAGTGGAAATGGTGTGGGTCGTTTCCCTTTTTATGGCTTGCAGTTCCATCCGGAAGTGTATCATTCCACAGAAGGGCTTACACTGCTGAAAAACTTTCTGGTAAATATCTGCCAATGTTCGCAGGACTGGACTCCAGAAGCTTTTGTCAGCGAAACCATAAAGCAGATACGCGAGATTGTCGGGCGACAGAAGGTGATTATGGCGCTGAGCGGGGGCGTAGACTCTACCGTAGCAGCAAGCCTGATTCAGGAAGCGGTAGGTAACCAACTTACAGCCGTTTTTGTTGATAATGGACTTTTGAGGAAGGAGGAATTCAGTCAGGTGTTGGATTCCTACCTCCAGATGGGACTAAATGTAATCGGTGTTGATGCTAAGGAGCGTTTTTATGACGCTTTGTACGGTGTAAAAGATCCGGAGAAAAAGCGGAAGATTATTGGTGGCCTGTTCATCGATATTTTCCAGGAGGAAGCTGGAAAGATTAAAGGCGCCGCATTTTTGGGGCAAGGAACTATTTATCCGGATGTGATTGAATCGGTTTCAGTCAATGGCCCTTCGGCAACCATCAAATCTCATCACAATGTAGGAGGCCTACCGGAAAAAATGCACCTGAAGCTGATTGAGCCGCTGCGTAATTTATTTAAGGATGAAGTGCGTAAGATGGGAAAAGAAATTGACGTGGCGCAGGCCTTTTTGAAAAGACACCCTTTCCCGGGACCGGGGCTTGGTATTCGGATTCTAGGGAGCGTAACAGCGGAAAAGGTACATTTGCTTCAAGAGGCAGACGCTATTTTTATAGCTAAGTTGAAAGAGAAGGGACTTTATGATGAGGTTTGGCAGGCAGGTGCCATCCTGTTGCCTGTGCAAAGTGTAGGAGTGATGGGTGATGAGCGTACATATGAATATACCGTAGCTTTGAGAGCGGTGACCTCGACTGATGGAATGACTGCTGACTGGGCCCATTTGCCCTACGAATTCCTGTCGGAGGTATCCAATGCCATTATTAACCGGGTAACCGGAATTAACCGGGTGGTTTATGACATCAGTTCCAAGCCGCCGGCAACGATAGAATGGGAATAATTTTTGCGCTATTAAGCAATGCTTGTATTGCTGGCTTGTAGGGCAGGGTATCCTAAAAAAATGACCAAATGAATAAAACAGCAGCGTTTTTACTGGCAATAGGCATTTCTTCGGTCCTTTCTTCCTGTTTTTTATTCAAAAAAACACAGGGACCTCAGTTGCCGCAGCCTCCCGATAAAGTGGAAGAAGGGCCACAGCTGCCTGAAAAGGAAAAGAACGAGGAAGAAGCGCCCTTTGATGTAAATGTCTTTGGTGAAAAAAACAAAGAAAAGGTTTACGATGTAGCGCTGTTTGTTCCGCTGTCTGTCGATGATATTTTCAACGACTCCGGCTTTACCGTCGGGGCCCATCAGCGGCTGCCATCGACTACATTAGACGGGCTAAGCTTCTATGAAGGCGCGTTGATGGCGCTGGACAGCCTTCGGGAGCAGCAAATTCCTATCCGGTTACATGTGTATGATAGCCGTTCCGGCAGAGAGCCGCTGGACCGGTTACTGAATAGCGGAAAAGTGGACTCTACCGACCTGATTATCGGTGCCGTCAAAGGAAATGCGTTTAAGACGATAGCAAATTTCTCAAAAGAACAAAAAATCAACTTTGTATCTGCTACTTATCCCAATGACGGAGGAATTGCTAACAACCCCTTTTTGATCATTGTGAACAGCACCTTACGCATACATTGTGTGGCCATTCAAAGTTTCGCGCAGCAAAAGTTCAGCAATAAGAAAATAACGGCTATTTATTACAACAATGCTCAAGGGAAACAAAACCTTCAATACCTTCAACAGGCCTATCAAGAAATGAGCTATGGTCGTAAAGTGCCAATTAATGCCTTTGAATGGACTAACGATACAGGAATAGAAAGCCTGATCGGACAATTGGAGCAGGGGAAGACCAATGTCGTTATCCTCACTACACTCTATCCTGATGTATCTTTGAATATCATTGCCCAGCTGGTGCCTTACGCCGAGGAATACCAGATCAAAGTAGTGGGGATGCCTACGTTGAGAGGGTTGAGTGAATTGCAAGAAAAAAAATATGCGGGAATAACCTTGTTCTACAGTTCTGTATTTCCCTATGAGAATCTGGCGGATTATCCGGTCATGAAACGGATGATGTGGCATTATTTTAATCAATATCACGCCCGTCCTTCCAATGAAGCGTTGAATGGCTTTGAGACGATGTTTTACTTCGGAAGCTTGCTGGATAGGCAAGGGCGTTATTTCAATACCGATATCAACCGTTCTTCCGGCAGATTGATGACTGAATTTAATTTTCAGCCTATTTATCGTTCGGACAAAGCGGATCCCCCGGATTATTTTGAAAACACCCGTATCTATTTTATGCGGGAGCGGGATGGCAAAGTAACGCCCGCAAGCTGAGGCAATAGCTCCGAAGATTCTTAAAATTCTTTTGTCATCAGGATTGCGACAGATAAGCCGCCCCTTTTTCCTGCTGCAGCTGTGCCGGGGCGACAAAAAAGCGGTCGTCTACCGGGCAGGGCCATCTTCAAAACTGTAATCCCGGCTCAATGATTTTAAAGCGGGTAGTCCCGACTGCGATTATACCTTCCGGTAAGGATCAGGCCGGTAATTGTGCTTTTCTATTTTTTCGTAGGAGCATATAATATATGGGTATGCCTAAAACGACGATGATAAGACCTGGCCAAGTATAAAGCGGACGATAAATAATCAGCGCTGCGCAAATGCCCACAGCCAGGAGGATGTATATTGCAGGCAGTATCGGATAACCCGGGGCCTTATAGATGCGCTTTTGGTTAGGCATCTTCTTTCGAAGAATGAAAATGCCAATTATCGTAAGCATATAAAACAGCACTTCAACAAATATTACATAGCTCAGCAGGTCGCTGTATCTGCCTGACAGGCAAAGCAGAGACGCCCAGATGCACTGAATCCAGATCGCATAGCCGGGGACACTGTGTTTGTTCAATTTTCCAACGCCCCGGAAGAAGAGCTTATGTTTTGCCATGCTGTAATAAACTCTCGGGCCGCTAAGGATTAAGCCATTGTCACTCCCAAAAGTAGATACCATGATCAAAACGGCCAGCGCTAATGCACCAAAAGAACCGAAAATAGCTGTAGCGGCTACGGCGGCTACGCGGTCCGCCTTGGCAAAAGCAATGTCGTGCATGGATAAAACATTCATGTACATGGCGTTACATAACAAGTAGATGACCGTAACCAGCAGCGTTCCCAACAATAAACTGCGGCCTACGTTTTTACGGGGATTCTTTACTTCAGCCGCCACGTAAGTAACATTGTTCCATCCGGTATTGGTGAAAAGAGAACCGACCATCGCGACACCAACGAGTCCTATGATGTCTATACCATAGGCGGGGATAGCGTCTGTATATCCTACTACGGTATTGCCTTTTCGTATGACATCGTGATGAAATAATGCCCAGGGATCGGACCAGTTCGCCGTCCATACCTCAGTATTGGAACCCAGCCAAAATCCAAAGAAGATCAAAGAAAAAAGCGCCAGTACTTTGGCCACCGTAAATATACCCTGTATCAGTTTCCCTTTGTTTACCCCTTTAGAATTAATAAAACTTAATAAAACGATTAATAGGATGGCTATTGCTTGAGAGACTGAAATATTAAAGTTCCCGGTCTCTAGCAAAAAATGATTTTCCCCTAAAGCAGGAAAAATGAAAGCCAGGTATTTGGAGAATGCTACAGCTACCGCTGCTATGGTGCCACACTGGATAACGGCAAAAAAGGCCCAACCATACAGGAACCCGATCAGCGGATTGTAGGAATTTCTCAAGTACACATACTGGCCTCCGGCATGCGGAAATAAAGCAGCCAGTTCGCCATAACACAGCGCGCCGATAATAGTCATAAAGGCGGCTATGATCCAGACTAGGGCTACCCAGCCTGCACCTCCCACGGTACGGCTGATCTCCGCGCTGGTAAGAAATATGCCGGACCCGATTACAATGCCTGCTACCAGCATTATGCCGTCAAATAATCCAAGGGAACGGTTAAACTTCTGCTCACCGGCTGTGTCGGCTGGTGTTACAACGGCTTCTTTTGGGTTCATGAGTCTGTATTTTGGTGAGTAGTTTTTTAAGTCCAATCCGAGGAATCAGTTGCTGACATCATTTTATCATTATAGCAAGGCGTCTTCCGCTACCTTTTTAACCGGTCTGGGCTTGCCACTCGTATTCCGGTAGCGTGACAAAGGCTAAACGGAGAACGATTTGGTGAGCAAGAATCGGATAATCAGTCATAACAATCAACGCCTTAAGGGCGTGCGATCTGATTTTAGCTAAGGCAAAACGACACCCTGCTACGGGGCACTTTATATTGTTTTAGCTGCACGTGCTTCCAATTGATCATTGATCAAAACCAGTACCTATAGCCCCTCTTTTTGGTTGCCAAAATAATAATGATTTTTAATGAAATGCAAATTATTTTTATCTATTTGCACCTGGATGAAAATTAATTAAAGAGATCTACTGCTTCCGGCGTTTTTTTCGGAGCCAAGGGATTAAAATAATAAATATTAGCTTTTTCATATAAGTCGAATTGCTTTTTCAGGCGATTTAAAAAAGCCTTATAATTTCTGGTTTGAGGAGCCGTCCAGGCGGCTTCTGCCAAGGCAGCAATTCTTGGGAACAGTAGAAATTCAAGTCTCCTTTCTGACCGTACTTTTTCAGTCCACAAATTAGCTTGCATACCCAGCACCAATTGGGGAGCCTGTTCAGCTGCCGGATAAGTATGATCAGAGAACAGGTAGACTTGTTTTAGGGAACTGAAATTTCCACCCCAGCGTCTTCCCTGCCGATGCGAACTATCCTGAACAAAATCAAAATACAAAGGAATGCGCGGGCAAAGTACTAACCGAAAGCCTGCATTTAAAGCTTTGGTCAATTGTTCCGGTTTATTGTGACGCCACCAGAAAATGATTACACTATCTTCCGGTATGGAATCATCTGCCACTTCATCCCAAGCCAGTATTTTATCAAAATAGTGCAGGGCGGAATCGGTCATCCTTCTGAAGAAATAATGCTCAACAGCTTGGAGGTCATTCAGCTTGTTTTTTTGCATCAGTCGATGAACAGCCGAATCATTTTTCCAGCTCTTGCTTCCATAAGATACTTCATCCCCTCCAAGGTGTACCATGCCGGAAGGAAATAATACTGCTACTTCTTTTAATATATTGGTGAGGTATTCGTAGGTGCCTTCTTTTCCCGGGTTAAAGGTGAAGTCACCAAAGCGGCCAGTCCCTCCACCGCTGTATTGCGGGTAGGCACGGTTGGCGGCAGTAGCATGGCCGGGCATGTCCACTTCAGGAATGACGGTTATATTCCTCGCTTTGGCGTAAGCCACAATTTCACGGATGTCTTGCTGTGTATAATATTTTGCAGGAGCCAATGAATCGGAATGATTGCCGATACCGCCTACCAAGGCAAGACGCGGGTATTTTTTGATCTGTACTCTCCAGCCGGGTTTATCAGTCAGATGCCAGTGAAAATGATTGAGCTTGAGTAGGGCCATTTGGTCCAGGACCTCCTTAACAATTCGCTTTCCGAAAAAGTGCCTTGATTCATCTAGCATGACTCCACGCCAGGAATATAAGGGGGCGTCCTTGATGTTCCAGCAGGGTAGGACTATGGTGTCCTGTTGTTTTGCTGATAATAAAGCAAGCTGCAGCAAAGAAGCTACGCCATTGAATATCCCTCCCTTGTCCGCTGCGGCAATGGTAACCCCGTTGGCTTGCATGTGGATGGTATAGGCTCCATGAGGTGCATTTAAATCGTTATTTTTTTTAAGGATGATAGCCGGCTTGCGGTTTGCTTTTGAAGCAAGGGGAATATCGGTATAGCGTAGGAATTGATTTTTTAAAAAGTAGGCTGCATGAAAAAAGGCTGAATCTTCCACTATTACCGCTGTGTGACTGCTGATCAGAAATGCATCGTTTACCTTCTCGTGATGTGCGGGCAAGGGAATGATCGGACAGCTTTGCTGACCAAATGCGTTTTGGAAAAACAATATTACAGCAGCAAGGAGGATTATTTTTTTAAGCATAGGTCTTATTTTTGGGAAAAGGTAAAAAAAAATAGAGACTTATGCTGATCCATTTTCCAGGACTACCTGTATGATTGGTACGTGGACATTATTTTTCGTCCTTCCTTCAGGCCCTGCGCTAATCTTTTTTTCTCTGATAATACGATTGAAGGGCCAATACTTCCGGCTTTCCCGGCTTTGCTACATCAGCTATTATCTGCTAAATAGAGCGGCATTCGGCGTCAGCCGGAAAATAGCCCCGCCTGAAACCTGGAACTCTAAGCGATATGTGGCTGGTTTATGCAAACCTTGTAATAAGTTATAGTTTTGCATTTGATCTTTGCAACAAGTTGCGATTTTTGAGTAATCTAATTGAAGCGCCATGCGAAAATACGGAGAAGATATACTGCATTGTCTGGATGGGTTGAAAGGCAGTGGAAAATTTGCTACTGTCGGGGAAGCGCCATTTGTTTTCCCGGGTCTGGAGGTAGAAGGATTGGGGGAAATCGCTTTCCCGGTCAATGAGCTACAGGCTAACTTGTTAATCCAAAAAGCCCATAAAGCGCCCTTTGGGAAGGGTGCGGAGACCGTTTACGATGATGAGGTCAGGAGTGGCTGGGAAATTGATGCCGACAAACTCCATATCCATAACCCACAATGGCATCAATTTTTAAAGCATATGATTAGTAAGGTAAAATCGGAGCTTGGGCTGGATGGCTGCGAGGTGGAGGCGAAGCTCTATAAGCTTCTCATCTATGAAGAAGGAGATTTTTTCTTAACACATAAGGATTCTGAAAAAGAAAAAGGGATGTTTGGCTCTTTAATCGTGAATCTGCCCGCTCGGTTTAGCGGCGGGGAATTAGCGATCCGCTTCGAAGGAGAGGAAATGCTGGCTGATTTTTCGAAAACGGCCTACTCGATGGGTTATGCTGCCTTTTATGCGGATTGTGATCATGAAGTCAAACCTGTGATATCCGGATATCGGATTTGTCTCACTTATAACTTGATTCAGAAAAAGCAGGGGCAGAAAATAACATTACAATCTATAAAAAAACAGGTAGATATATTGGCCGGAATATTTGAGGCGGCTGTTAACGAAAATGGAAGTAAACCTTGTATCGTCTTGCTGGACCATCAATATACGCCTGAAAATTTTTCCGGCGAAGCGTTAAAGCTGAATGACCGGTATAAAGCTGAAGTGATGATGCGCGCAGCGAAAAGTTGCGGTTGCTATGCTAAAATGTGCCTAGTAACTTCCTACGTTATTGGAATTCCTGCTTATGATGGATATGATGATACCGACGAATTTGCGGTAATGGAAGAGGTGCTTGACAAGCGGATTGAAATAGAGCATTGGGCGACAAACCAATATCCGGATTTAGACCATTTGTATGTAGCGGAGGAGGATTTGATTGCTGGGTTTAATTTGGATGGCGAAGAACCGCTTGAACGGGAAAACAGCGGATATATGGGAAACTATGGCCCGGATCTGGAGCATTGGTATCATTATGGAGCTGTTGTAGTCTGGTCACAAGAGGCGTGTCTGCCTTTATTGCTTTCACAGCATACGCCTACACAATTAGCCTGGATTGATTATTTTAACCAGCAGCAGGAGATCAGCGATACAACACGAAAAGCTGTGTATGGAATTTTAGGAGACGGGCTAACAAGAGAACTCAGTTATAGAGACGAAATGCCTGATTATAACGTGATTGCCCAATGGTTGATCAAGCAGGCGGATAGGGCATTCTTTTTAACATGCAGCGATGAGCGCTTGCGGTTTCTTTTTGAGAAGATAACCGTTGAATATTGGATAAAATTGTTTTCTTTTTGGCCCTTAAAAATAAGCTTGTCACTTTTTGAAAGGCTGGCTCAGGTACCGGATTTGATCGTATTGGAAAAATGGCTCGAAATGGAAAAATGTATTTTTGAAGAAAAAGGATTTTCTGTTCTCGCAAAAAAAGAAATGGAAGCATTGCCTCAGGTAATCGCTCGAATAGATTCGAATTCCCTTAGGGGAATAAGTAAAAATGCTTTGGCCAATCTTTTTTGGATCGCGCGTTTTATGCCTTCCACTAAAGAATGGAATGAGCACGTAGCCAAGCAATTTTTAGCAATTGTATCAAGAGATTTCGTACACGAAACGCTTGGTCCGCAATTGTTGCTAACGGACCATTTTAGTTTACTTAAGGATATATTACTTCAGGGCTGCTGCCAGCTTTTGCAGAAGAGGGCGGACGATATTCCACAGGAACCGCAGGACTGGAGTCGACCAGTCCCAGATACGGAATACAATAAGGATGAATGGCAAATACTCAAGCCTTTTTTGTTATCTCCCACAGCAATCGTTTTTAATTATAAGGCGGCTAAAACGTATAGGAACACAATGGAATATGCGATAAAAGAGGTCTCTATTGATCTAAAGATGGAAACAATTAAAGAAGGATCGCCTCATGTCTTGCGTATTACCAAAACAAAAGCCGCCTACCATAGAGCAATGGAGAAATGGATTCAGGATAAGGAATTATTGAGGAAACTAAAAGACATCAAATGAACCACAAAAAACTTAATTGTTTTGGTAGAAAATCCACATCTTTCGGCACTTTTAATGCAAAGGCTAACAAGGAACAGTAGTCCGCAGCGCGTATAGCTTGTAAGAGAAATCCAGCGGTTCTGTAAAAATGCGGAATCCGTTTTTCTCATACCATGGAATGTTTTTCTCTGTTGACGTTTCAAGATAAATTGGCATACCTGCGTTTTGTGAATCCCTTCTAATACGCCGCAGGAGCGCCGTGCCAATGCCTTGCCCTTGATGATCAGGGTTGACACCAATGTACCACAGGTAATAAAAAGGAGTCTTAGGGTGAAGTTTTTTAAGCGCGTTTTCTCTTTTTAAAACCTTACCAATATGTCTTAGGCCGATACAAAGTAGTACCAGTTCTAGATCCCATAAGATCGTTCTGAAAGTTGTTTGAGTCTTATGAGGGAAAGTGACTAGCGCACATGCTTTTTTATCCGCAGTTAGATAAATCTTTCCAAATGCCAGCGCGTATTTTAAAGAATAATTAATCAATACTTTTAGCTTCTTTTCTTGTGACTTTCCCGTTCCGGTAATATATTGAACACTTTTATTGTTTTTAAAACTTTGGGTTAAAACATGAATGATGTTGTCTTCGTCTTCGCTGGATAACTGATTCATAGGATTGTCTGGAATGTAAAGGTGTTTTTCGCGGCATGGCCAGCAAGCAATAGGGCTGAATCGCGACTGCTCTCGGTGAAACAACGATGCGGCCCTTTGGCAGAATGGCATCGGATCGATATTATTCATGCGAAGATAGGCTTTTCTTTGGCAAATTACAGCCGACACAGCATTTTTCCGGACGGCTATTCCTATTAAGCTTAAATCACCACCTCTAGTATATTTGTTGCTTTAAAGACGCTTAACTATATAGCTTGATTAAAAAGGTATTTATGCAATTAACAAAAGAGCGTGTTGACTATTTGTTGAGGACGTACACAGCGATATCTGCTACCGCTGTCGAGGAAGAGGAGTTGTTTGAATAGATAGCCCAATCCCTAAACGTAGAAGAGCTTGTTAAGCGGCACGCCAGGCGTTTGGAGTGGTCAGCCTGTTCGTCGAACGGGGCTATTTTAGAGCGGCTTTCTGGCAGAGCTGTCTACACCGCAGATCAAGTGAAATAATAGCTTAGATTGATTTTTAAACTTGTATCTTTGAACTTGGCAACTACATTGTTCGGCAAAATAGAAGCATCTCGGGAAAACGAGGGTAACATGCAAGTATGCAAACAGCTAAATAGATAGTTGATCCGGTTTGCTATAGAAAGATGTTAATTCTATGATAAACAAATAAAGTCTATGCGTACAACAATAATAACTGTCCTTTTCTTTTTACAGTTGGGGATCGCTCCGGTTATAGGCCAATCTATAAATAAGCATCAGATTGGTGATTCTAAATATAAACCCAATATTCTGTTTATATTAATAGATGATATGGGATGGAATGCACTTAGCAGCTATGGAGGCCGCTATGTAAAGACTCCTAATATTGATCAACTGGCGCAGCAGGGAATGAAATTTACCCAAGCATATACTGCGCCTATGTGTTCACCGGCAAGGGCGAGACTTATTTCAGGAGAATATGGTGTTCGTACAGGAATAATAGCACAAGGTTCGGGCTCTCCTCGTAATACACCGCTGCTTGTGCCCGGATTCACTCATAAACTTAAGACGAGTAATTATACGGTAGCAAATATGTTGGAAGATGCCGGCTACACCACTATGGTCAGTGGAAAATGGAATCTTGGAGACGCATACAGAGTAGCAGACTTGAAAAAAAAGAAAGGGGATAGTTACTTCGCGCCTTATGGCTTTGATTATATTGGCGACGGACATGAAAAAGGGTGGAAGCAAATCGATAAGGATAAAGGCACTCCTGCTATTATTGCGGATTTTTTTCAATTTGTGGACGGTGGCGCCGGGAAACAGCCATTTTTTGCCTATTTAGCTTTTTTCGCAATTCATACGCCGATCGATGCTCCGGATTCATTGGTTCAGGTATTTATGGAACGTGGTTTTCCAAAATCTACCGATCGCTTTGGAAATGCTAAAGAAAAGCCAACTGCGGATTATTTAGCCATGATCAAATATCTTGATCTCTCTATTGGTAGATTATTAGATGGATTAGCGCAGAGGAACTTGGCGAATAATACGTTGGTTGTATTTACCTCAGACAATGGAGGAATGAACCGAGATTGGGATAATTTCCCTCTTCGAGGTGCTAAGGGGTTATTATACGAAGGTGGAATCCGCGTCCCCTTAATTGTGCGTTGGCCCGGCGTTGTGCCGGCAGGAAGTCAAACGAATGTTCCTGTGGGTATGGTAGATTGGTATCCAACATTTAAGGCCATTGCCAGTGCTTCAATTCCGTCTTCTAAGGTATTAGATGGCGTAAGCCTGGTCCCGTTGTTAACCCAACAAGGGGAATTACACCGAACGACGTTATTTTGGCATCGTCCGTTGTACCGGCTTGATTACGGACAAACTCCCGCTAGTGTCATCCGTTCTGGAGACTTTAAGCTTATCCATTATTATGGGGATTATCTGGATACACGTGGATATTTACCAGAAAGGCATAAGACCTACGGGAAATTAATAGTTGGAGAAAAAAATGAGCTTTTCAATATCAGGCGAGACCCCGGGGAGCGTCATGATCTTTCTAAGAAATTCCCTAAAAAAGTACAGTCGTTATTAGATTCACTTGAAATTTTGATACATCAAACTAATGCCCCTTTACCAAAGAAAAATGTAAATTTTGATAGATCAAAATGGGATAGTAAAAATTAGTTGTGGTTTAGATTGAAAAAAAATTAGAACGCGGTATATAATAAAAAAGTGGGAACAAATTTTTCGCTGGTAAATTGGGTTGCTTCCCTTGATCTGTATAATGTG
>CAYXRN010000008.1:0-51253 GCA_964467635.1 uncultured Chitinophagaceae bacterium
ATTGTAAGTGGTAATCTTTCCTGTCAATTGTTCTTGCCTTTGCCAAACCGAAAAAGCACCACCGTTGTTTCCTTCATTATAGTCCATATACAATTTATAGTACCCTTCAGGTATTGCGCTTAAATCAATCCGGACCAGAGAACCATTATCACCTGTTAAAATCAATGGCCCGTCAAACTTCATAGCTACCTGTCCTCCTATCGAAAACTTCATCAATTGCGGATACATCATAAGGGTATCCGGCGCATAAACAGCGGTAATGGTATTGTTTGGTGCTATATACTTTTCAACCGGGGTATCCGAATAATAAAAGGCCAGCGAAGTATATTTAACCGGCACATTATCTGTTGGGCCATGCTCCATACTCTGAAAGAAACTTCTGTCAAAAGGCAATTTATCTGAAAGGAAAAGCCGATATCCACCAGTTCGGGCCAACGGTAATGAATAGGTGAGCGCACCGTGTAACGGCAGGCTCATCTTCGTATCCCAACGATCCAACAAGGCGTACCAACCTCCATTGAAATAATCTTCTGATCCTGTTCCATGCATCCTGAATTCCCCATCCACCGCTGTAGAATCGTCTCCTTCGAAGAAAAGTGTCATTCCCGGATTGAGCCCCTGCGACTGTAGAATCGTCCCTATATAATGGCCTTTCCCTTTTACACTCAAAAAAACATGAGGACCGTCTTCCGGGTATTCTTTCTGACTTATCCAGCGGGTATACAGCTTGCCTTCGGTCTCTTTATTTCTTTCCGCTTTTGTATAATAAACGCTGGTTTTTATTTTTACCGCACTACTCCCGTCCGCTTGATCCCCGCTCCTGTAGATAAGTGCCATTTTTGCACTACCATCAAAAGGCATCGGAAGATAGCAATAGTTTACTCCTCCCCGTGAACCAAGTAAGAGGCTTTGCATGGAAGGTTGTCCAAAAGCGTACCCAAAGAAATCATCAACCGGGCAATAAACAGCGGGGTTCTTTTCATCATCCCAATACATCTGAATATCCATCTGCTTGTGATCACCTGCAAAGTTCCCCGCAGGACTTATTTCAATACCTACAATTCTTCCTCCTTCGTTTAATTCAAATATTTGTTTTGTTTCGCCAGGGCTGATCTCAAAAGATTTAGTCTCGGTATATATCTTATGAGAGGCTTCTTTTGCAAAGTCTTCTACTTTCTTCTTATCTTTTCCCCACAACTCCCCAACTTGTTTTAACATTGACTTTTCCCGTTCATTAAGTCGGAGGTTAAAATTCTTCACCTGTGTACCTTCCGGATAGGTACGCCACTGAATTTGATAAAACATGAGGCGCTCTCCCCTGAAAACAATTTTACAGTGCTCCTGAAATGGAATAGGCAGATAGCAGTAATAGCCTCCAATTTCATTCCCACATAAAGGAGGAATAAAAGGATACCGTTCTCCTGAAAAAAGATCACTAAATTTTATGGAAAACGCCGGCTCATCCATATTGTCTATGTAAAAATCCAATGTATCCTCAGTAGGTGTAGGGGTCCAGATCCGGTTGATCACACCGGATCCGTTGACATCAAAAATAACCAGATCACTATCACTTGTTTTGCGCAGAAAAGAATATTTACCACTAAATCCGTCGTTGTTCCCTCCGGTTGTATCATAAGAGGAAACCTGGTAAACCCGGCTTCCTTCCCGATACCCTGGCAGCTTTGAAATGTCATACAAGTGACTCAATTCCGTTGTCAATGACCTGCTGCCGGAGGTTGAATTCGTTTTTGTCTGGGCGAATACCGGTACGGCGTATACATAACAAAGTAACAGCAACAGGCCCGACGACAGCCCCTTTCCATTTTTCCAATAATCTAGCCACTTGCTATCCATAATTTTACTAATTTGTCGCTTTTTACTTGCAAATATATTTTCTTCAGGACTTTATCGGAGCATCGCAAATTTAAATATTTGGTGTCAGCTGTGGTACTGTAGATTTAAGCCGAGCTGCTTCATCTGTTATAATGCAATTCGTCCCTTGATGGCAGCTCAGGGAAAGGCGCATGGGGTTCCTGCTGGTACCAAAAAACAACGCTGCTGATGTCTGATTGCTGAACCATATAACGGCCTTCTGTCCCCCAGCCAAGGTCCTGAATCGTAACAGTCAGACTTTCATCAAAACGGATCGGGTCCAGGATATGCCAACGATACATGCCAAAACGCTGCATAACGTTGTAATGCCCATCTCCGCGAATAACCTGTGGCAGGCCCGAATAAGGCGTACTGAATTCAGTATATTCCCTTGAAATGCTTCCATCAGGCATTCTTTGGTCAGAATCAAAGTCATAGGAACCACAAATATAATCTTCGGCACCGGTGCCATTAATAGTTGGAAACTTTGTGTCCCCGTCTATATAAAACTTAATTTCACCTTCGCCCCACCAGCCGTTATTGTGGACTTCCCAGGCTAAATAAGTACCTACATATTGGCCTTTCCCCTTGATATTGGCCACCAACGTATCAATGCCGTTCTTAACCGGATTAGCCCGGTGAAACTGTGCATGAAAATAGCCGGCGTCTTTAGGAACATCTGTCAGGGTGTAGTCGATCTGGTAATAAAGCCGCATGGGCTTTGAATCGATGTTCGTCATGGTGATCTTACATTTTTTACGAAAAGGCATTACCCAGTAACAATTAAATGCGCTACCGGGATTAACACAAACGGCCAGGGAGTTGATCTGGTCGTACTTCCCCCATCCCATACAGAAAAAATCGCCAACAGGCGCTTCAACGCTGGGTGTTTCTTCTCCGTCCCAATACATGCGGATAATAGAATTGCGCCAGTTGCCTGTAGGAGTCATCCAGATATGCTGAATGGCCCCGGAGCCTTCAATTTCAGCCATGTTAAAGGTTTCTCCGGGTTGAATATTCACATAAGGGTTTACTTTCCAACCCTGCCCGAGGTCACGTGCGGCATGAGCGGCAGTCCCCGTATCCAGCGTCGCCATTCCGCCCTTCCCTGGCGCCCCGGTACGGTTTTCCGGGCTTATGGATCGTGTTTCCGCATCAGAAAGCCGGTAAAGGTTCCCCATGTTCATGTTCAGCCCGCTAAACTTTCCGCTTTGGCCATAGGCCTGCAAAGAAATAATCAGTGCTAAAAAGAGTGTTAGTTTTTTCATTTGATAAAATTTTAGACGGTTTTATGGCCTATAAGTTGAAAGGCAGCGACTGTGTAACAGCAAAGGCAGCGCTTTTTTCTGATTAGTGACTAATGATGAACGTTCCCCCTTTTTCGATAAACTTTTACATCGTTCTCCAGCGTACCAATATGTTCAATGCCGATCGTTATCCTGTCTCCCTCCCTTAACGTAAAATCGCGCCCGGGAACCAGACAAGTACCGGTCATTAAAAAACAACCATGGGGAAAATCCAGGCCACGGTTTAGATGTTCTGCCAGCTCGGTTAACGTACGCTTCATTCGGCTAATCTGCATTTTCCCGGAAAAATGAATTTTATCTTCTCTGTATATCGACATTTCAATCTCCGTATCCCTTGAAATAGGTTGAGGGGACACATACAAACATGGGCCAAGCGCCGCGCTTCCTTCATAAACCTTAGCTTGTGGAAGATAGAGCGGATTTTCTCCTTCAATGCTCCGGGAACTCATGTCATTGCCCACCGTATAAGCAGAAATAGCTCCCCGTTTGTTAATGAAAAGCGTTAATTCCGGTTCGGGAACATTCCAGATAGAGTCTTCACGAATATACACCGGTTGTCCATGGCCGCTTACCCGGTGTGCAAGGGCCTTAAAAAATAATTCGGGTCGTGATGCCTCATATGCTTTATCATAAAAACTACCGCCGTTTGTCCCCTGGGCTTCCTCTATACGGGCGTCTCTGCTTTGCAGATAGGTCACTCCTGCAGCCCATACTTCCTGCGCCCCAATAGGCGGGAAAAGATGATTCGAAATACAGGCTTCCGCCTCTTCAACAGCAATGGCATTTGCTTTCTTTATTTCATCTTTTAAATAGCCGTATAGGTCGCTGTTGTTGATCAAGGCGTCCCAGTCAACATGGATGAGAAAATATTTTTCCCCGGTATGGATAATACTTCCTTTAGCGGTCCGGTAGAGCTTCATAATTTCGATTCAGTAATTGGTTCAAGCAAAATACATCTGTTTCCTCATTTAGCAAAACAAAGAAAGCAAAGGATGCCGGAAACGCATACTAACAGATTGGCGATTTATGATACTTTATTGGCAAAGCATTCCTAAACAATTTCCCGAAAGGCCCTTCCCATTAGTCCGGTACCGGCCCCAGCCCCGTTCGTCTCAGCGTCCGGTCGCCGTTAAACCATTCATCATATTCATTGCCCGGCCTGAAATCATCATGTGCCTCAAGGAGCAAGACACGTAGCCTCTCCCTTAAATCCTGTAGGGTCAGAAACCAGTCCTGATCACCAACCCTATTTCTCATCTGGCAGGGATCAATGCCATTATCATACAACTCTTCTTCCCCGGTCAACCACTTTACATATGTATGCCTGCCGGTAAAAACGCCACGCCATTCGGGCCAGTTTGTCCCGGTCTGCAGAAAATCCCAATTGGAAGTATAGTTTGCCAACAGCACGTTATCTCTCGTAACATATTTTTCCCCTAAAACAACTTGACTCATATCTACGCCATCCACTTCATCAGGAATACCGACGCCGGTTAATCCACATAAGGTCGGAAAGTAATCCATGGGGGTGTGTATCGCATCAACAAACCTGCTTTCTGGAATCTTACCCGGCCATCGTATAATAAACGGAATATTTATAGCTTCTTTATAGGGAACCATTTTCTGAAGGCGTCCATGACTTCCATTCATCTCTCCATGATCAGCCGTAAAGATGACGATCGTGTTTTCAGCTAAGCCGGATTGATCTAAATAGTTTAATAACCTGCCCAGATTATCGTCCAGATTTTTAATCATGGCGTAATACCCTCTCACATCCTCCACACTCCTGGGGTTGTTCTTGGAAACATTAGGTTCCCACTTGATCTGATCAGGTGGAACAACCTTTTCTATATACCCTTTCGGATAATCCCGGAACGGTTCATGAGGCGGATGAGGTGCAACCGTAAGTAAAAACGGCCGTTCCGCATGCTTATGATCCTCCATATAGGCGATGGCCTGATCAAATTCCGTATCCGTTTCAAATTGATGTGAGTAAATTTTTTTGGGGCTATCTTCGTAATACCAATAATTATTGAAGTCTCCATGAAAATTATAGGCCTGCCAGAACTTATACCCCAGACGATCCGGGCCGGGGGGAACAAATTCTGAATTCGGATGCTTTTTTCTATACGCGTTCTCTGCCTGAGCATTGTACTTATATAGTCCGTTCCCCACTCTATAGCCGGAAGCCAAATGCCACTTGCCGATGAATCCCGTATCGTAGCCTGCAGCATCAAAAACATTGGCCAGGCAATGTGGATTTTGTTTGGGGCTTGCCTGCTCAAAATTAAAAATAATGCCCGAGTGTGTCGGATACCGGCCGGTCATTAACATGCCCCGAAAGGGAGTACACAGCGGACAGGTGGAAACACTGTTTCTGAAATTTGTTCCTTCGTTTGAAAGCCTGTCTATATTCGGAGTGGTAAAATTAAAACCACCGCCAAATACACCTATTGCATCCCTTCGCAACTGATCATCAAATATGATCAAAATATTGGGCTGTCCATTGACTTTAGCCTGAGCTGCTTTTGCTGCTTGGATTCGCCTTGAACTACCGTGTATTATTGTAGGCATCATTAAGCCTGCACCGCCTAATCCAATGCTTTTTAAAAACTTTGACCTGGACATTTTTTGCTGCGCGCTTGTTTCCTGGTTTTCCGCTGACGCAATACCCTCCTGTAATCTTTTTTGCTTTTGATCCGGATCCTTTTTTTTCATGAATGTTAGTTTTGATTGATGAAATATACCTGTCATTCAACTCAGGAACTTTCCTATAGTAGCACGAGACAGGTGACTTTAGCAGAAGCGTAAACTTATGCTTTAAGTTTTTTATAAACTAATAATTTAGTAATATCGCTCCCAGTTCTACTTCTTCTCTTTGCAATGCCACTTATTTTATTCGTAGCCCGGGTTTTGCTTCAGGTTTGAATTTTTGTCTACTTCGCCCTGAGGAATGGGGAACAACACTTGGTAGTCAAAGGCGTGTTTCCCTCTTGCTGTTGCATTTGAAATAAATTTCCCCATCCGTATTAAATCTATGCGGCGTTTGGCTTCCCCATGGAATTCCCATCCCCTCGCTTTTAAAATGTAATCGCGCAAATCATCTTTACTAGAAAAATCACTCACATTCAGAGGGGCAAGACCAGCCGCTTCTCTCACCTGGTTAAGCAGACTAATAGATTCAGCATTGGGACCGCTTAGTTCATTAAGGGCTTCCGCGCGAGACATCAGTATATCTGCATACCGTAAGACCGGAAAGTCATTTCCACTCACATCCCCTATTCCATCGGGATCTTCCGGATATTTGTGATCACTTATATGATCTTCTGGAAGTACAATAGTTTCGCCAGTCTTATTGCTAACATACTCAAATAAAAAGGCGCCCAATCTTTCATCTTCAGGATTAAAAGTATTGACGAAAGCCGAACGCACCATAATGTGCGCTGCGAAGTTAACTTTAGGTGGGTATTTGAAGGTGTAGTTATCCGGTAGCGTATGGCTAAAGTACGTATTTCCTTCGCCAAACCCTTTCACCATAAACGGAATAACCCAGATAAACTCGCTATTTTCCTCGTTATTTAGCGCAAATAAATCCGTCCGGTTTCCTTCGGTATAAAGCTTATAAACATCACTATTTATAATGGTCTGCGCCGTACTTGCAGCATTTTGCCATTCGTGATTGTTCAATTGAAACTTACAAAGAAAACCTAATGCAGCGCCGCTTGTCGCCCGGTAGAATTGCTCCTGTACGGCAGGTAAATCTTTGCTTACCGTTAAGAATTCGTCTTCGATAAACTTCACAAATTCTTCTTTGGAAGGACGGCCGGGACGGTCTTTTGCCGATACCTCACTAGTAGTAATAAGAGGAACGGTACCGAATAAATTATACAAATTAAAGTAATTTACCGCTCTAAGAAACCGGGCTTCTGCCAGTACTTCTTTTTTTCTGTCCTCATTCATTTCAATAGCCGGAACACGGTCAAGTACCAAGTTAGCCCGGTGAATATCACTGTAAGAGCGGTTCCAGAATCCATGCAACCAGGGATGCGTCGCATCCCATGTAAAGTCAATCATGGGCTGGCATTGAGTATTAATAGAACCGCCGGTCTCCCAAAAGATATCCGTGGTCATGGCATTAAACGCCAACCGATCGCGCACCAGATCCCGGTACCCCTGGGCCTCTGTATATACGCCATTTAATAGCGCTTCCGCGTCATCGGAATTATTGTAAAAATTAGAAGGACCTAATTGAGAATATACCTGTTCTTTTAGCAGCTTTTTACAAGCGGTAAGGGAAAAGGTGATTAATAAAAAAACCAGAATATTTTTTTTCATGACTATGCTGTTTTAGAGTCCAATATTAAAACCGACCGTATAAATTTTCGCGAGCGGATACGCGTTATAATCCACTACAATATTAGCGTCTCCGAAGGCATTTACATCCGGATTAAAGCCGCTGTAACTGGTAATGGTGAAAAGGTTTTGCGCACTCAGATAAAGCGAAAGAGACCTGATCACTTTCGACTGTAAGGCAGGAAAACGGTACGACAATTTGATATTTTCCAACCGGAGATAAGAAGCATCTTCAATTACCCTGCTGTTTACCTTACTGCCATAAGAAACATCAGCAGGTAAATAGGAAGGAACATTACTTGAAGCATTATCTGGCGTCCACCTATCCAGCACATACGACATCCGGTTTCGCCGGAAGGAAAAAGGATATTCCGTATCAAGCCGGTTAAAGTTGAATAATTCTTTGCCGTATTCCGCATAAAGGAATATGTCCAGGTCAAACCCGGCATAGGAAAAATGATTGCTCAGACCAAAGGTAAAGTCAGGATAGGGAGAACCTAAAATGGTTCGGTCGTCAGCAGTGATTTTGCCATCCTTTTCTGTGTCTTCAAACCAAATATCACCGGGGTTTGCAAACGGCTGTGCTGAATTCTTTACCTCCTCTTCTGAATGAAATATCCCTTTGACCCTATAGCCGTAATAAGCATTGATAGGATCTCCTTCCCTTAATATACTGATCTGATCAACGAAACGGGCACCGCCCTGCAGGATAAACGGCAAGCCGGCGAGGTCGGTAACCTCATTGCGGTTAGCCGCCAGGTTAAAGGTAGTATTCCATGAAAATTTTCCGGTAAAGTTTTCCGAGTTTACTATAAACTCGAAGCCGCGGTTGCTGGTACCTCCGACATTTTGCAGCGAGGTTGTAAACCCGGTAGTGGAAGGGATAGGCAGCCGGAGCAATAAATTTGACGTATTCTTAATATAATAATTGATAGATCCGTTTATCCTACCTCCGACAAACCCATAATCCAACCCCAGGTTATATTGTTTGGTCGTTTCCCATTTGAGGTCGGGATTAGCCAGTTGCACCGGCGCAAGGCCGCTGTATTCCGCAGTACCGAAAATCGCTGTTTGCGTAGGACCTAAGAGCGCCAGCGAATTATAGTTACCAATAGCCTGGTTACCGGTAACCCCGTAGCTGGCTCTTAGCTTTAAACTGGAAAACACGTCGAGATCAGCTATAAATGACTCTCGGTCAAGCCGCCAGCCCAACGCAAGAGAAGGGAAATAACCGAATTTTTCATCTTTACCGAAACGGGAAGAACCGTCTATCCTGAAAGAAACAGTAGCCAGGTATTTATCTTTGAACGTATAATTAACTCTGCCCAAATAAGAAAGCAGCTGATGCTTGGACCTTCCACTGCCCAGGTCATAACTTTCTTTATCTCCCGCACTCAGGTTGTTGGTTAAAAAATCGTCTGTATTAAAATTAAAGGCACCTGCGTTAAGCCCTCTTGAATTAAACTCCTGGTAGGTGTAACCCAATACGGCATTGATGTGGTGATCCCTGTGAATAAACTTATCATAGGAAAGCGTAAATGCTAACAGGTAATCACTTCTTTCCTGATCACCTATGCGCGCTAATCCGTTGGTTCCTTCTCCTCGCTTCGTCTTCCTGCTGTTGTAAAAATCGCGCCGACTCGTGCGCTGATCACTGCCAAACATGAGCTTGGCCTTTAAGCTTTCCAGAATTTCATATTCCGCGAAAATATCTCCAAACGTCCGATTGGTTTTTGCATTATCATACTGACCATTGGCCAACGCCACAGGGTTTTCCAAATCTACCGACTCCGGTTTAGTATAGGCGCCATCCTGATCCTTCACCGGTATGGTTGGGTCCATTTGAATGGCTGCTGCTACTACGCCCGCCCCTGCATTGATATCAAAAGGATCGCTTCGCACAAAGTCATCTTTCAAGAAACTGGTATTGAGGTTAATACCAAAATTAAATTTATTAATGGAATGGCTTAAACTGATATGACTGGAATAACGCTTAATTCCTGAACCAATAACGATCCCCTGCTGATCCAGATAATTGAGAGAGATGTAGTATTTCGTACTTTCAGACCCTCCTGAAAACGACAATTGGTGATTTTGAACGGGCGCCTCGCGAAAAATAGCGTTTTGCCAGTTTGTACCTTTGCCTATCTCACTGATCTCCTGTTCGGAGAACTCGGGCGCTTGTCCCTCTGCCTGTCTTAATCCGTTTAAAAAAGAAATATATTCCGAGGTACTTAAAAGATCCAAGGTTTTTGTTACTTTCTGCATACCTGCGGAAAAATTGTACTGAACAGACAGGCGCCCCGTTTCTCCCTTTTTCGTAGTGATAAGGATCACGCCGTTTGCACCCCGGGCACCGTAAATAGCCGTTGCCGACGCGTCCTTTAAAACTTCAATAGAAGCAATATCCTGAGGGTTTAAGGTGTTAAGAGGATTCCGCTGCATGGAAGCGCCGCCCGGGGTAACAGCAGAGTTATCTATTGGAAAACCATCAATGACATATAAAGGATCATTGCTGGCCGTAAGCGAATTAACTCCACGAATCCTTACAGAGACACCGCCCCCCGGAGCAGAGGTGGATTGCGTAATGTGCACCCCCGGCACTCTTCCTTTGATCATTTGGTCCACGGAGGTCTGAAGTCCTTTGTTAAAATCCTCAATACCCAGGGAGCCAATAGCCCCGGTGAGGTCTTTTTTAGCGACTTTCCCGTAACCGATTACCACCAATTGGTTCAATCCAGTGGTGGTCGGGACTAAGGAAACAGTCAGGGAAGCCCTTCCATTCACCGGTATTTGCTTTTCCTCATATCCCAGGTAGGAGATGATTAAAACAGCTGCTTCTGGTACTTCCAGACTGAAATTTCCCTCAGCATCGGTTACCGTACCTGTGGTACCTCCCTTCACCTGAATGGTTACGCCCGCCAGGGGCTTACCGGTAACAGCATCGGTAACCTTTCCTTTAACCGGAGGCAACGCCACATCCGGAGGCTGAACAGGATTACTTTTTAACGCTTTTTTCTTTACAACAATGATCTTACCGACTATCTCATATGCGAGTGGTTGGTTTTTAAAACATTCGTCCAAGGCTTCTGTTATAGAGACATTTTCCACATGAATAGCTAACGGTTTAGCCTTTTTCAGCAGCTCATCTTTATAGAAAAACTGGTAGCCTGTCTGCTTTCTTATTTTTTGGAAGACCTCCTTCAAGCTGATATTATCTGCTGAAAGCGATACTTTCTGCGCGTCGGAAGGCTTCGCAGTGACCTGCAATCCAGTGATACCGAGTAATAGGATGATCAGTTTCATGATCAACAGCATTTTGAAGGAAAAAAGCCCAGGCAGTATGCTATTATCCTTTTGAATAGCAATAAAATACCTACATTTGTATAGTTTGAGTTGATTCATAATAGTCATTTTAACGTGGTTATTAATTAGCTTAAACTTCACATCCGTTCCGGGGTCCATCCGGGACGGATTTTTTAGCTAAAGGCTCTCTGTTATGGCGCCCTTAAAAAGCGGTTTCTAATATTAATACTGCTCCACATAGGTTATAATTTTAGTTGATCACTACAAGTTGCCTTCCCTGAATTTTAAATTTCACTCCACTTAACTTCAGTATTTCCAAGACCTCAGACAGGTTGGTGTTTCGGCTGATAACTCCCGAATAATGTCCATCAGGAACTGTATGCTGATAAGTTACTTCCACATTATACCACCTGCTTATCTTTTGCATAATCGTTTCCATGTCCTCTCCATTGAAGTAGAACAGCCCGTTCTTCCACGCAATAGCTTCCTCTATATTGGCTTCGGATAAATAAATACTGTTTGAATTTCTTTCTATGGCGGCCTGTTGTCCGGGCTTTAACATTTTGCTATTTCCTTTTACTACAATCCTTACGGCTCCTTCAACTAAAGTAGCTTTTACAGCTTGTTTATCCGGATATGCATTTATATTAAAATCAGTACCCAATACCCGGACCTCCGCATGGTCTCCACCTGGAATCGAGAAAGGAAGACTTACGATAAACGGGTGTCGAACATCTGTTTTTACTTCAAAATAAGCCTCGCCGGTCACTTCTACCCTTCTTTCTTCCCCGGTAAAGGCAGTGGGAAATGTTATAGAAGAAGCCGCATTCAACCACACCTTACTCCCGTCCGGCAATATCAACTGGTATTGCCCGCCTCGGGGTGTGCGGAGGGTATTTTGGTTTATTTGTTTCGGGGCTTCCCGTTTGTCTGGCTTTACCTGTTGCCTGTTATAGGTTAATAACCCACTTTTCACCTTGACAATATTGATATTGCCTTGCTGCGTTAAAACACCATTATCTGTGCTATCCAAAACAATAACCTTTCCGTTTGTCAAACTCAGCGTCGCTTTATTTCCACCGGGCGCGACATCTTGATTCGCCTGCATAGGCCCATTATTTGCAGCTACTTTCTTGCCCCCATCAACAGAGCCAAGCCATAGGTATCCGGCGACCGCTATAAGAATCAATCCCGCTGCAGCAGCTACCCTGATCCAGTTGAAACGCATTATACCCGAACGCTTTGATCCGTTACGCTTCCCATCTTTCATCACCTTCAGGAGCATGGTCTTACTTTGTTCATCCGTAAACGCCTGCTCAGACAGGCCGGCTTCCTTCCATGCTTTGTCCAGGAGAACCTTTACTTCTTTTGCATTTCCTTCCTCATTAACGCGGAGCATCAGCTCCGTTTTCTCTTCTTCTGTAGCCGTTTGATTAAAATAGCGCTTAAATAAAAAGGCCAGCCTTGTTTCCATAATTTTTATTGATCGACAGGGTTAATACCGGGACAACAGTCCCTCTGTTATAAAAGACACCAAAAAGGGAAAAAAGGGGGTATTGACAAAAAAGAGGGGAAAAATATACTTTTATCAAGCCATCGGAAGTCTGCGAGCTGAACTATTTACTGATACCCCCACCCACTTTCTCGTAAGCACTAATATAATTTTTAATGGAGCGGGTCGCTAACTTTAAATATTTTTTGACCGTTTCTTTGGAAAGATTCATTTGTCGGGCTATTTCATCATATTTCAAACATTCTCTCCGACTTAAAATATAGGCTTTTTGTTGCTGAGGCGGCAGTTTTTCTACAGCCTGGTCGATAAGCCGGTAATATTCAGAAGACACCACGTCCTCCTGCGCTATACCGAACTTATTTAAACGCTCCATTATTTTTTTCTTTTTAAGGTGCGCTTTAGCCAGTTGCCGAAGGCAATTATACGTATGATTTCGAGAAACAATATATAGGTAGGAATCAAAATGTTCAATGGCAATAAGCGTTTCGCGTTTGGTCCATATTTTCATAAAAACATCCTGTACAATCTCTTCTGCCATTTCATGAGACCCAGTCAACCGGATGACAAACCTGCCCAACTTATTATGATAGGCATAAAACAACTGCGTAAACGCAGTTTCATCCCCCCGCGCTACTTTCGCCAATAAATCTTTTTCATTATGTAAGTTATCGGTAGCCAAATAAACATCTTTATGGTAAAACTACATCTTTTAGTTAAGAAAATCAAAAACAGCTTACGGCCTCAACAATTCAGCTCAGATTTCTGCTTTTCAATAGCCGTATATGGCGGAGGCTTTACACAACATTCCCTACGCGGCAGCACAAGGGAATTTGAAAACAGATACGTGCCGTTTCAAATAAAAAAAATCCGACACAATGCAATGCCTTACTTATCAGCCCGTCAATGGACTCTGTTTACTCCCATTCGCTTATCTTAAAGCCAAGCCGTATCCGCTACGTCGTTTTCCAAGCCAATAAGTTCACAGTTTAAACGAAGTAAATCATATGGTAAGAAAGAACCTGCAAACTGACCGAAAAAAGCAATAACAAAATGACATTAAAGCGGTTGTCACCAAGCGTTATCAAAAAAACCGATACATCATTTACTCTTCCTGGTTCTCAATCTTTTTAACTAATTTTTTAGGATCTAAGGTGCTGATGCCAAAAACATAGGTTATTCCTTGCCGGAAGGGCGTTTTCATTTCAAAATTTTCAAAAGCTATTCCCCCGGGAATAGGCGATTGACTTGCCCAGTAGGTATAGCGCCCGTTGACAAGACCTTCCAAGTTCGTGTCAGGATTTTCACAATACCAATATTGGGTAGCCTTTTTGCCCTGGTATTTCCAATGGCTGGCGGTTCCTTTACTATACAATGCATCACGGGGATCTTTTTCATTGGGTGCGGCTATAAAATAAAGTGCTCCATTTTTACCTTTTATCAAATCCATACTTGAAAAATGGGCATGTTTTGTAAAAGCGTCTCCCTTATAATCCGGCCATAATTGTGTAGCAATAACCACTCGATTTTTTAAAAATAGTTTTCTTAATCTTGCATAGTTTCCCATCGTGGCTGTTACGATGAAATTTTTTAGAGGCTTGGATTCTTTTCTCGCATAAGTCGTGATTTCTACCTCGTTCGGCCGGTTGGCATAAAATCTGATCCTCACATAAACCTCCGCCCCACTTATAAACCGCTCGGAAAAGATAAACACACTCAGCGTTTCTATTCCATTAATCTTTTCCACCACTCCCCTGGCTGGAAATTTTTCCGAACGGGGACCCATCATTGTTGAATCGTTCGCACTCCAAAACCTTTTTCCCTTTTTGTCATCCAGCGTGCTTATCTCCAGTTCAGAAAGTCCCCTTCTTTCACTGCCCTTCACAATGGGTTCCATGGCGATAAAATTCATCACTTTGTACTTTTCTTGTTTCAGATAGGGAGTATAAATTCGAATTAATCCCCGGGGGCCGGGCATGGGCGATAAACCAATCCTGATACCATCTGCATGTCCCCAAATCGGCCTTGCAGGCTTTCCCTGTACAGGCCGCACCCACGTTTCTCCAACATCCGGTGCAGCCAATTCGCTCCATTCCTGGGCACTTGCTTCCATATTCAAATGCAATAAGAAAATGGCCAATATTAATGTGATCACAACTCTCATCCTGTACTGGTTTAATTAGATGAATGAAGAAATTATATAGAGACGGCAAGCTTTTTAGCTTAATGCAGGCCCTCATTTCCCCACTGTCGGGCCCTCGGTATTGATCAAGCGGGGTATTCTTTCCGCTACTGGCGGCAAAGAAGGAAATGGCGCATGGGGCTCTATCTGATACCAATAAGCCACTGTGTAATAATTATCTGATCGATGGTTGGCATGGCCGTGCTCGATGGTTACTTTAATAGAATTATTGAATGCAACCGGGGATTCAGAATGGAAGCGATAAACCGTCCATTGCGCTCCTCTGTCATCTCCTCCGTTTTGAGGATTACCATAGTCCTGATAAGCGAAGGTAGGTTTCTGGTTTCCGAAGGGATTGATTCCGCATCCCCCATAGCACCAGGCTCCCAGGTAATAATCTTCAGCCCCGGTACCATGAATCTGAGGTTTTTGGGCGCCGTCAATATAAATCATGGCATCTCCTTCGCCCCACCAATCTCCCTGATTTTGAATAATACTGTGCGTCACTCCAACGAACTGGCCCCTGCCCTCCGCTTCTAAAATTATGTAATTACCCTTACCACTCTTATTTTCCTTGTTGTTAATCTTCGGATCGCCATTGTATTTCCAATCACTGGTCCATCCGTCCGTAGGTACAGCCTGCCGGTATTGCGCATGAAAATACGCTATATTTTCCGGTAGTGATTTATGCCTTTCCCAATCAATATTAAAATAAAAAGCATTGATCGGCTGACTTCCTTCATTGGTAATGGTCACTTTTGCAGATTTTTTAAAGGGCATCTCAAAATAGCAATTCAACGCTCTTTGAGACCCTACAGAAAGAAACCTGGATTCATATAAGAAGTACTTTCCTAGCCCCAAGCCAAAAAAATCACCGATGGGTGTTTCAACGCTGGGTGTTTTTTCCCCATCCCAATATATTCTAAAGATAATTTTTTTCAAATGGTAAGGCTCATTACTGGCTATGGTCATCCAAATATGCTTAAAAATCCCAGGGCCCTGCGCTTCGGCTATGGTTCGCGTTTCGCCCGGTGCTATTTTATTTTTCCAGTTTCCATCATCATTGGCCCCACTGGTGTCATAACTGGAAATTCGTGCGGAAGTATAATCGCCCAGCTGCCATAATTTTTGCCCGAAAAGCGTAGAAACCGACACCAGCAGAGAAACAGTCAGCATAAAAGCCAAAGAAATCTTTTTCATAGTAAAGGGTTTATTGCTTTAGTGAATCAGATATTTACAGGTTTGCAATCACCCGCAGCATCCATGTTTAAATACAAACATATCATGGAAGCGCGTTTCAACCTCCTATACTTTGAGCGTATTATAATACAATCTTGGCTTTCCTTCACAACAGTCGCGTCGTTAGCAATAAAACTACATTATCTAATACTTTATTGGCCCGCTGTTTTTTGTAAACTTCGAAATTCCCCTTATTTTTATGCCCTAGACAAGGAGCAAGATCCATGAAGCCGATTCTACGAAAAATTAATCCGACGCTTGATTATTCTTTTAGTGTAAGGGAGGACCTCCGTCCATATCTTTACAATCACTGGCACTATCATCCGGAAATAGAACTGACATTAATTCGGAAGGGGAAAGGCATGCGACTGGTTGGAGACAGTGTAGAGCCCTTTAATAACGGTGATCTCATCTTGCTTGGCGGAAATCTCCCCCACTACTGGCGCAGTGATCCCATTTATTTCCAGGAGCTCCCGGGTCTTCGTATAGAAGCGGTAGCGATCCATTTTAAAGAAGATTTTTGGGGAGCGCAGTTGTTAGACTTACCGGAATTCAAATACATTCGAGAATTGCTGATCAGAAGTAAAAGAGGCCTTCGCATCAATGGAGAAACGCATAAAATAATATCAGCGATGATGGAAAATATGCTTCGGGCGGAAGGTACCGAGCGCATCACATTACTCATCTCCATGCTACAGATTATTGCTTCCTCCAAAGATTATTACACCTTATCGGGTGTAGGTTTTGCTAAATCATATGAACTGAACCAAACCGATAACATCAATGCAATCTATAATTACACCTTTGACCACTTTCAGGAAAAAATAACCATTGAGGAGGTAGCCGCTATTGCCAACGTCAGCCCCCATTCTTTTTGCAGGTACTTTAAAACACGAACCCTAAAAACGTATTGGCAGTTTCTCCTGGAAGTACGCATCGGATACGCCTGCAAGCTGCTTATTGAAGATGACATGAGCATTTCACAGATATGCTATTCCTGCGGCTTTAATAACTTATCCAATTTCAATCGTCAGTTTAAAGCAATTACCCAAATGACCCCCTCTCAATACCTGAAGATCCACTCCAGAATACCGAACCTGGCTTAATTATCCATATGCTCCCTGTGTTTTGAATGGAGAAGCATCTTTTGCCTCGAGAACAGAAGCACCCATTAAAAACTCGTCTACCTTTCTGGCACATTCCCGTCCTTCGGAAATCGCCCATACCACCAAGGACTGTCCACGCCGCATATCTCCCGCAGCAAAAATCTTCGGAATATTCGTTTGGTAATTCTTTACCGAAGCGTTTACGTTGCCCCGGTCGTCCAGCGCTATGCCCAGATCATCCAATAAACCGTTTTTCTGCGGATGCAGAAACCCCATCGCCAGCAGGGCCAGCTCGCAAGGAATCTCCCGCGTCGTACCGGGTTGTTCGATAAATTTAGCCGGTCGGCCTTCTTGGGACATCTCCCATTGCAGGTCTACGATCTTTAAGGCTTTTAATTGCCCGTTTTCATCTCCTATAAATTCTTTTGTGGCGATCGCCCACTCCCGTTTCCCTCCTTCTTCCTGTGAACTTGAAGTTCTCAGAATCATTGGATAGCTAGGCCAGGGCATATAGGAAGTTCGCTCTTTGGGAGGCGTAGGCATGAGTTCGAACTGGGTAACGCTGGCGGCCTGCTGCCTATGGGATGTACCCAGGCAATCCGAGCCGGTATCTCCCCCTCCAATCACGATAACATGCTTGCCGGATGCCAGTATCGGTGCGCCGCTAACCTCCAAACCAGCGTTTCTTTTGTTTTGTTGTTTGAGAAAATCCATCGCAAAATGAATCCCTTTCAATGACCTGCCAGGAATACTTAAGTCCCTGGGGATCGTACTTCCACCGGCTAGCACGATGGCCTGATATTTTCTGAGCAACTCGTCAACACTTACATTCACGCCTACATGAGCATTACACAGAAACACCACCCCTTCTTTCTTCATCACATCGACGCGCCGGTCCACCACCCATTTTTCCAGTTTAAAATCAGGAATCCCATAACGCAAAAGTCCGCCCGGATGATCATCCCGCTCAAAAACCGTCACCTCATGGCCGGCATAGTTAAGTTGGGCGGCAGCTGCCAGTCCGGAGGGACCTGAACCGATAACCGCCACTTTTTTGCCTGTTCTTACATTTGGGATTTTAGGCTTTACCAGCTTCTTTTCATAGGCGATCTCAATAATATGCTTTTCAATTTCCTCGATGGTTATCGCCGGTTGATTAATGCCTAAAACGCAAGCTGTTTCACAGGGCGCCGGACATATGCGACCGGTAAACTCCGGAAAGTTATTGGTAGAGGTAAGAATCTGATAAGCCTCTTCCCATTGTTCATTATATACGGCGTCATTAAATTCAGGGATAACATTCCCCAACGGGCACCCGTGGTGACAAAAAGGTATACCACAATCCATACAACGCCCCGCTTGTTGGTTCAACTCTTCCGGTTTGAAACGATGAATAAACTCTTTATAATTTTTCACCCGTTCAGTCGGTGGATCCTTCTTCGGAAGCACCCTTGTATGCTCTAAAAATCCCGTTATCTTTCCCATACTTAATCCTTTATATGCTTTAGCTATGGCTGTTCGTTATCAACCATTGGCCTTATACTTTACGCTTTATGCGTAGACGCTTTTTCTTGTAGTCGTATCACCTTTTTAAATTCCCGTGGAAATACTTTGATAAAATGCTGGCTTTGATTTTCCCAGTCTTTGAGGATAAAATCAGCCACGGAGCTTTGGGTATATCGCCAGTGCTGTTGAAGCAGGGCTTGCAATTCCTTCTCATCGGCTTCCTCCAGCGGATCCAGGTCCACCATCTCCTTATTACATAAAGAGGCGAAGTCCCCTTTCAGGTCATAAATGTACGCAATACCGCCGCTCATTCCCGCCGCAAAATTTCGCCCTGTCGCCCCAAGAATCACCACTTTTCCTCCGGTCATGTACTCACAACCGTGATCGCCAACCCCTTCCACCACTGTTACGGCTCCTGAATTCCGGACACAGAATCGTTCTCCTGCTCTGCCCCTGATATAGGATTCTCCCGAAGTAGCACCGTAAAAAGCCACATTGCCCACAATAATGTTTTCCTCAGCCTTAAAACCTGCGTTCCTATCGGGATAGAGAATTAATTTCGCACCGGACAATCCTTTTGCAAAATAATCGTTGGCTTCTCCCTCCAACTCCATTGTGATCCCTTTCGTGGTAAAAGCGCCAAAACTTTGCCCGGCACTTCCCCTCGCCTTGATGTGAATGGTATCCTCTGGCAACCCGTCAGATAGATATCGCCTGGTTACTTCATTGGAAAGGATGGTTCCTAGGGTACGGTCCGTATTTTTTATGTTGATCGCTATATGCACTTTTTCTTTGTGCTCCAGCGCAGCTGCTGCTGCTTTAATAAGTCTGCGATCGGCGACCTGCTCAAGGCTATGGTCTTGTTTTCCACTGTTGTAAAGCGCTTTGCCCGAAGCTTCAGGGTACTTATACAAAATAGCAGAAAGGTCGAGGTTGTTATATTTCCAATGACGATGCTCTTCTTTCATTTTCAGGGCATCGGTCTGCCCGATCATCTCGTTAACCGTTCGATACCCGAGCATAGCCATGATTTCCCGTAATTCCCGGGTCATGAACTTGATCAGGTTTACCACGTATTCCGGCTTACCGGAAAACCTTTCTCTCAACTCCGGGTTTTGTGTTGCTACCCCAACCGGACAAGTATTCAGATGACACTTGCGCATCATAATACAACCCTCTGTAACCAGTGCAGCGGTAGCCACACCCCACTCTTCGGCCCCCAATAAAGTGGCGATGGCCAGATCCCGGCCCGTCTTTAACTGCCCGTCGGTCTGAACGACCACACGACTCCTGAGCTTATTGCGAACGAGTGTCTGGTGCGTTTCGGAAAGCCCGAGTTCCCAGGGCAAGCCGGCATGGCGGATGGAGCTTAACGGCGAAGCACCGGTGCCTCCGTCCATACCCGAAATGAGAATCACATCCGATTTGGCTTTGGCCACGCCTGCGGCAATGGTTCCCACGCCTGCTTTTGAAACCAGTTTCACACTGATGCGCGCACGGCTGTTGGCATTTTTCAAGTCGTAAATCAACTGTGCCAGATCTTCAATAGAGTAAATATCATGATGTGGAGGCGGAGAGATTAACCCTACCCCGGGTGTCGAATGCCTTACTTTTGCGATCCATTCATTCACCTTATGCCCCGGCAATTGCCCTCCTTCTCCTGGTTTGGCTCCCTGCGCCATTTTAATCTGAAGCTCTTCGGCTTCGGCCAGGTACCTGCTGGTAACACCAAAGCGCGCAGAGGCGACCTGCTTGATGGCCGAGCGCATGGAATCGCCATTAGGCAAAGACTCATAACGAATCTCATCTTCTCCGCCCTCTCCGGTATTGCTCTTGGCGCCAAGCCGGTTCATAGCAATGGCCAGTGTACTATGTGCCTCATGGGAAATGGACCCGAAGGACATGGCACCGGTAGCAAACCGCTTGTAAATGTTTTCTGCAGGCTCCACCTCTTCAAGCGGAACGGACGGGCGCGAGGGATTGAACTCGAAAAGACTGCGTAAAGTAGATGCTCTGTTACCCAAATCATTGATCAAACGGGCATACTTTTTATACAGGCTATAATCATCCATGCGTGTAGAATGCTGCAACAAGTGCACGGTTTGCGGATTAAACAAATGCTGCTCCCCTTTCCTTTTCCACTGGTAAACGCCTCCGGTATGGAGTCTTTCGACCGGGATTTGTTTGTCGGGGAAAGCCCGTTTGTGCCTGGCTAATATTTCACGGGCCATTTCGTCCAGGCCCATGCCTTCTATACGGGATGCTGTGCCGGTAAAATACCGGTCTACCACGGCACGGTTCAATCCGATGATTTCAAAGATCTGGGCTCCCTGGTAGGACTGCAGGGTAGAGATACCCATTTTTGAAAAGATCTTCAGCAAACCGTAATTTACCGCCTTGACATAGTTTTTCTTTAAATCAGCCACTTCCAGATCCGCATCTATCTTGCCGCTCAATTTCATATCCCTTATCGAGGATAAGGCCAAATAAGGGTTGATAGCCGTAGCACCATAACCCAGTAAACAGGCGAAATGATGAACTTCCCATACATCCCCCGCTTCAACAACAATTCCAACAGAGCCCCGTAAGCCCTTCCTGATCAAATGGTGATGTACCGCCGCTACAGCAAGTAGCGAGGGAATGGCAGCGTGGTCGGAATCAATGGAGCGATCCGATAATACCAAGACTTCAAAACCGTCTGAAGCAGCATCTACGGCATAGCGGCAAAGCCGGTCCAGTCCTTTTTTCAAGGAACCCGGTTTACCATCCGCCCTGAAATAGGTTTGCAATGTTTTGGCCTGGAAGATGCCCGTATCTATACTTCGCAGTTTCTCTAATTCATTATTGACCAACACCGGATGCTTGAGAGCTACCGTATGACAATGGAGCGGATCTTCATCCAGCAGATTACCATTATTGCCTACAAAAGAGGCGAGACTCATGACCATGCGCTCTCTGATGGGATCAATGGGCGGATTGGTTACCTGTGCAAACAGTTGTTTAAAATAATTAGCCAGATGCTGGGGTTCATCGCTCAGTACAGCCAAGGGAATATCCAGGCCCATGGCCCCTATGGGCCCCTTACCGGCTAACGCCATCGGCCTTAAAATATCTTCCAGGTCTTCGGTAGTATATCCAAAAACATTTTGATACTTAAAAACAGCTTCGTGCTCCAGGTGGGTAAACCTTACCCTCGGTTCCGGCAGTTCTTCAATACGAATCTTATATTTATTCAGCCATTCCCCGTAAGGCTTTGCACTGCAAATTTTATTTTTTAATTCCTCATCGCTGATAATCCGTCCCTGATCCATGTCTACGACAAACATTCTGCCCGGCTGCAAACGTCCCTTTTCTACCACACTGGCCGGATCTATGGCAAGCACCCCTGCTTCGGAAGCCATGATCACCCGATCGTCATCCGTTACGACAAAACGCGAAGGGCGAAGGCCGTTTCTGTCCAGGGTAGCGCCGATGACATGCCCGTCTGTAAAAGATATGGACGCCGGTCCGTCCCAAGGTTCCATAATGGAGGCGTGGTATTCATAAAATGCCTTTTTTACGGGGTCCATCAAGTCGTTTTCATCCCAGGCTTCAGGGATCAACATCATCATCACATGTGGCAGGGAGCGACCCGAAAGGGTAAGCAATTCAATCATATTATCGAGGCATGCACTGTCGCTTTGGCTTTCATCCACCACCGGCAGTAACATTTCCATTTCCTGCTCGGTAAAATAAGGAGAACTGAAAGAACCGGCATTGCTTCGAAGCCAGTTTAAGTTTCCCATGAGCGTGTTGATCTCACCGTTATGGGCGATAAAGCGAAAAGGCTGGGCAAGCTTCCAGGAAGGGAAAGTATTTGTGGCAAAGCGCGAATGTATCAGCCCAAAAGCCGATACCAGCCTTGGGTCCGTCAGGTCTTTAAAATATTGCCTAACTTGCCCGGCAATTAACTGTCCTTTGTAAATGACGGTTTTATAAGAGAGGGAAGAAAAAGAAAACAGTTCATTGCCTTTGGTTAAAGTTTGCCGGACCAGCTTGGTAACATAGTTTCTGAGGACAAATAACTTTCTTTCAAACTCTTCCGGATCGTTGATCGCATCGGGGCAGCCGAAAAACACTTGTTCCATTTCAGGCTCGACACTTTTAGCAGTTTCTCCGACAGCGCTGTTGTCTACCGGCAACTTTCGGTAGCCTAAAATCGGAATTTCCATTTTTTCCGCCGCCTGCTCAATAATAGAGCGACATTCTTCTCTTCCTCTGACTTCCTGAGGGAAAAAAACCATTCCCACGCCATATTTTCCATAAGAAGGCAGCCGGATCCCTATTTTCAGACATTCTTCATACAAAAATGCATGAGGTGTCTGGATTAAAATACCCGCACCATCCCCCGTATTGTTTTCGCAACCACAGGCACCCCGATGCTCCATGTTCTCTAAGATGGTTAACGCGTCCAACACCATCTGATGGCTTTTACATCCTTTGATGTGCGCTACAAACCCAATACCACATGCATCATGTTCATAGCGGGGATCGTATAATCCGGTCTGTTCCTTCTTCATATAAATCAATTTAAATGCTATTTTCTTTTTACTACAAACCTGAGGAGCTATTGCAAAAATACAAAAGAAATGATAGACACTCTAAAGAAAATCTAATTAAAGTCAAATTAATAGATTTTATTCAAATATTCTACTTTTTTGTTAGAATATTTTTAAAACAATCATACCGCTGGGAGGCTTCGCGTATGCTTTCTGCCACCATTATTTAACCCTGCTGTCGGACAACCGGAAATTTCCGGGGCGCAATACAAACGGCAAAAAACAGCAGAAAAGCGAAGATCAACAACCCGATATAAATATGATGGGTAGCGGCATTGATAGCCTGCCTTAGAAAATGTTTCGTCGCTATCGGAAGTTGCGTGGCATGCAACGATTGCAAGACATTTCCCGAATGGGGTAAGGGTACGGACGCGTCAGCTAGTCTATTTTGAAAAACGGTATTAAATATAGCACCAAATACTGCACTTCCGAGGCATTGACCGAGGTAACGGCAAAACATATTCGCTCCGGTCACCACGCCTCTTTCGTTCCATCCCACAATCGACTGAACTCCTACCAGCATGGGCGTGGAAAGCAGGCCGAAACCGGCTCCCAGAATAACCTGATCAACTACCAGTAAGGCAATAGGCTGTGGCCAAGGAAGCAACAAAAAACCACCACAAGCCACTATGATCAACATGGCCCCTATGAGTCCGCTGTTCCTAAAACCTATGCGGAGATATAATTTGCCGGAAAGTGCTGAAGCTACCGGCCAGCCAATGCTGATGCTGGCCAAAATAAATCCTGAGGCAATAGCCCCCAACCCCAAGGAAGCTTGTGCAAAGGTGGGCAAATAAGTTTCAGGACCCATCATTACCAGCCCCATGGCGACCATGGACAGGTTAGCGCCGACAATGGCTCTTTTTCGCCACAGCCACAACGGCATCACGGGTTCGGCGGCACGTTGTTCAACCTTTACAGTCACCCCCCCCAGGAATATGACGGCTGCTAACAACAACAAGGTGGGCCAGGACAACCAGGGCCATGACTGGCCGCCTTCCATCAACCCTACGATAAGCAATCCAACCGTCCCCAAAATGAGACCAGCACCGGCAAAATCCATTTGGGGCCGGCGGTGAATAAATTGCTCCCGCAAAAATGTTCCGATCAAAATAACCGCGACTATGCCCAATGGAATATTGATCAGAAAAATCCATCGCCAACTGGCATACTCGGCCAATGCACCTCCAATAGCCGGCCCGATAATCGCGCTCAGGCCCCACATACTGGAAAGCCATCCTTGAATTTTGGCTCGTTCTTCCAGTTCATACAAATCACCAGCGAGTGTATTCACCGTGGCCATTATAGAACCCGCTCCCAGCCCCTGGATACCACGAAACAAGATCAGGGAAAACATATTCCAGGACAAGGCAGAAGCTGCCGATCCGGCAAGAAATAACCAGGTTCCGAATACCAGGACGCCCTTCCTGCCATAAATATCTGCCAACTTGCCATATAGGGGAATGGTCACCGTCTGGGCCAACAGGTAAATGGAGAACACCCATGAAATCTCGGTAAATCCACCGAGGTCGGACACAATCTGGGGGATGGCCGTGGATACAATGGTGGTATCCATTGCGGCCAGCATCATGGTAAGCATCAGCGCAATAAGTACCAGCCGGCGGTTACTCTTGTCCATGATCTTTTTCCTTTATCATTCCTTTTTTCAAAAACCACTCGATTGCCTCATTGATGGCTACTGAAACAGGAGTAGCCGGCAAATTCAATACGGATCTGGCCTTCGAATTACTGTAATAATTTTTAACACACAAAATCCGCATATTGATGTAATGAACGGGGGTAGAAACCCCGGCCTTTGCCAACAGGCTCCCGATTAAACCCACCAACAACAAGAGGCCTTTGGGAAGAACGATAATCTTACTTTTCTGTCCGGTGGTCGCCACCAATTTTTGGTAAAAGGCTTTATAGCTCATGTTTTCACCCGACAGCAGGTAACACTGGCCAGGCACCCCGGATTGTATCGCACAGCAAATCGCCGTAGCCACATCTTTTACATGAACAAAGTTTTTGCCCCCGGGCGGACAAAAGATCCATTTTTTTTGATATCCCCGAAGGATAATTTCTCCCGAGCTGGGTTTGCCGTCATATTTCCCCAGCATAAAAGTGGGATTAACGACAATCACCTCAGGGGTTATTTCCGCTAAGTGATTCAAAACATAGTGCTGCGCCATAAATTTACTGTAGGCATAGCCAGCACGGCTGAATGGGTACTTAATCGGATGGGCTTCCGTACCCGGAGCGGCCAGACTGCCATAGGCAAATGCATTGGCAGAGCTTACCAGTATAATCCTTTTTACCTTACAGCGGCTGGCAGCCTTGACGACGTGTATAGTGCCGGTTACATTTACCGTTTCATAGGCCCGGTAAGGAACAAAAGACTGGGAAGTATTGGCAGCTACATGAATAACCACATCACACCCGCATACGGCATTCATTACTGCCACTTCATCCGTTATATCCCCCACACATACTTCCATCTCGGGCGCCGAGACAAGCAGCTTACGTTTCGCACGCACCATTGCCTTTACCTCAAAATCACGTTGTAATAGTTCTACCAGGAGGTTAGTTCCCAACAAGCTGTTAGCTCCTGTTACCAATATTTTCATAACTGTCAACAGCCATTTTGGAAGTTTTGATCTCTCTTTTGATGATCCGGGTAATAAGAGATAGGCGGATGCGTGTCGGTACCACTTTGGTGAGGACCCAATTAAACTTGTTCCCCACCCCCACCAGGATATGCGCATGCCGGGTAAATAGGCGGCCAAGGGCTTTGTGAGCGGTATATTCGGCAGATAAAACACACATTTTCCCCAACCTTCCCTGCTTTTTGATCCTCCTGATAGAATCAATATTGGTGGTCAGCGGACCGGGATGAACGACGCTGACAAAAACTCCCGAGTCTTTCAGTTCTTCCCGTAGTCCACGCGAAAAGTGCAAAACAAAAGCTTTGGAAGCCGGGTACACGGTTTTATAGCCTATGGGTGAAAAAGAAGCCATGCTGCCGACGTTTAAAATCCAAGCAGGTTTATGAAATCGCAATAAAGGCAATAATTGATGAGTGAGTAAAGCCGTTGCCCTGATGTTTAGCAGAATAATGTTGTTGATCATCGCCGCATCTGCCGTTTCAAATTCCGCTGTTCCGCCTATTCCCGCGTTATTGATCAAAATATTGACGGGGTAATTGGCTTTAACCCATTGCACAAGCCGTGCAATTTCAGCTTCTGAAGTGAGATCACACTCCATAAAATCCGCTTCAATACCGTAATCGGCAGAAAGTTTTTCACAGAATTCATCCAGGTTCTCTCCGGGCAGCGCTGTCAGCAGTACATTAATATTTCTTTGGGCAAGTTCCGTAGCAAAGGCTTTCCCAAGTCCTTTACCGGCACCTGTGATAAGGGCATATTCTTTTTCGTTAGTCATCATCCTTTTAAAGTTAGTCAATTCTAAACATTTCCATTCCTTTTTTGTCCTGTAAGGTCACAAAAACAGTTTTCCCGTCGGGGTCTCCAAAGACAAGGTTGCTGCATTTTTTCGCCTTCAGGGGAATGGCCTTTAATCGCACTCCTTCAGGTGACAAAACAACTATTTCCCCTTTTCCATACCGGCATACAAATAAATTTCCTTTCGGACCAAAATGCATGCCGTCCAAGTCATATTTTTTAAAGGTAGCAAATAATTTTTTATTCAATAACCTTCCTTCTTCATTTATATCAAACTTCCAAATCTTTAGTTGAACACTTTCCCCCACATACAAGTGCTTTCCGTCCGGACTTAAAGTAATGCCATTGGTAGTCCCCATGCTGTCGGCTACCAAGATGGGACCCTTGTCTTTTATTAACCAGATTTGCCCGGTGCCGTCTTCCCAGTTTGGATCAGAGGCGTAAATCCAGCCTCGGCTATTCATTGCCATGTCATTTGGTTGATTAAAAAGGTTGTTATGGCAATAGATGCTTATCTTTTTGGATGGACTTACTTTTAGGATATTATGACCTGTAAAGTCTGCAATGTACATATTGCCCTCCCTATCAAATTTCAGGCTGTTGCCAATGCTCCCTTCTGGCAGTCGGACATACTGTTCACAACGACCACCGGGAAAAACCATGCCTACGGTTCCGTCTTCCTGATAATTGACAACGAACAGGGTATCGTTCCTAAATGCAGGCCCTTCAATATTGTGAGAAAAAAGATTATCTTTTGTCAACTCATGGGCCTTATAGAGAGGGGTATCCGGGGATAGGTAATAAGTATTCTTGGTTTTGCAGGAACTAAAACAAATTCCTATCAGAAAAATTGTAAGTATTTTTTTCATCAAAAATCTTTTGTGCTTTTTAAGGCTGAAACTACTTGTCAAAAAGTGTAACGAAAGGTAATCCCGCTCCTATTTAATTTTCCGTTGATGACAAATATCCGTCCAAGCCAGTTAAGCGATCATCCATATCCCTTCGGAATACAAGGTAAATCTTTTTCATGTAAAACAAACACCGGCTCAGTCACTTTTTTAGCGATGTCAAGCTCCCTGGGTCTTATTGACGCAATATTTCTTTTAAAATGGCCGGAGAACGCAAATTTCGGAAACCAGGCAGATGCAACTTTAAAAAAGTCAGATAAGCCGTAAGTAACTTATCCCGCTCCTCTACTGAAATGGCCAGCCCGGCCAATGCGCCGGGTTCGGAGACCTGCATCAGTCGGAAAGTCTGTGCTGCTTCCCGGGGGCCGAGGAAAAGCGCAGCGGGTGCTTTTTCTACAAACTGCCCCTCCTGCAAATCAAGATAGGCAGATCGAAGACTGAACCGTCCGTAAATTTTGAAGCCAAGCAAAGCACTGACTTTTAAGGTAAAATAAAGCGGCAAAAGCGCCAATTCCCGGGAGGGATGTTGATCCATCCACTGTAACAGCTCACGTGTAAAATAAAAGAGTTCCGGATGCGGTTCCGGTTCTAAAAGGACTTTGTGCAATAATTCAGCCACATACAGCGCGATAGCATTTTTTGCCATATTAGCGTATACCCCCCGGTAGAGATAGGCAGGCTTAAGCTCGGAAATGCGTTGCAGGTTTTTTTGTTCACGATGATAAACAACCATTTCCAGCATATGGGCAGGCTGCAGCAGGTTGGCTTTGGCAGATTTAGCCCTGGAAGTTCGTACCCCATTCACCAGGTAGGATTGCGTTCCAAATAATTCCGTAAAAATCCGGACTACTACGCTGGTTTCACCATATCGCACGGTATGCAATACAATCCCTTCGGTTTTATGTAACATTTTTAATTTACGGCCTCCTTCAAAAAAACGAGTTTTAAACAGATGAATCCTGCCTGAACCTCCCAAAGGTAGTTTAAAATGAACAATTCCTCTACCGAACGAATTTTTTCCCCGGACGTTAATATATCACGAGATGCCTTGCAACTAAGAGGGAAGCACAACATGAAAAAATGGTTTATCCTGGCACTGCTGGTTTTTATTTACTTGGCCTCAGGAGCACAAGCAATAAAAATAATTACTAGCGAATATCCCTTGCCCGGTACGGTGACCGGGGACACCATTTATTACGCAAAAGACCGGCCACTTCAATGGGATGACTTCAGCGGCAAGGTTAACCAGTCCAGCACTATGGCTGCCGTTTCATTCACCGGTTTTAGCTACAACGCAACGATCCATGACAAAACAGATACGGTACAGGTACAAATATACCTGCAGGTATATTTTGTGAAAGCCGGCTCCTGGGTACGCCCGTCAGACAAAGACGCCCATGCATTGGCACACGAACAACTTCATTTTGATATTGCCAAATTAATGGAAGAACAATTTAAAGATTCTCTGCACTTAAAAAAATTTGATCCCGAATACTATGCCATTGAGATTCACTGGTTGTATTGGGATTACTGGCGGAAAATGAACGACATACAAGAAGCCTATGATAGGGAGACAGAAAACGGAAGAAACCACGTTAAACAAATGCAATGGAAGGATAAAATAACGAGCGCATTAAAGGCATTCAACTAAGGCACTTATCGGAGAACCCAAAGATAAAAATCACGAAAGTCCCTTTCAACAAAGGCACGCACTTCGTTTTGTTCAAAAATAGCGGTCGCCGGGTCACCGCATCATTCTTTTACTTTTTTTTAAACGATGGGCAGTAAAAAAACACTTTTTGATGCCGTGCTTCAAGGCGATTTGCTTTCCGGAATTGATCAGTCTTGTTGCCGTTTTACATCCGTATACATGCCGGGGAGCTTTACGGGTGCTTAAGTCATATAAGGAAACACCAAAAAAACTGTCTTACGCCCCATCGAAGACTGATGGCTGCTAGCCACCGCATTATTGGCTTCTTTTTCCGACCAGCGTTCCCGATACGTTCCAATAGCTAAAGCTATTACCCTCCGGTTTCCCTTGTGGTATAGCTACTGTAAAGGCATGCCATCCCGGCGTCAAATGAGGCAACGGAATAAATACCGGGTTTGTAGTAGTACCGGGACACCAGCCCGAACGGCTGTAATCCGAAGACGACAAGCCATTACTAAAGTTTCCCGAGGAGGGATTTTTTAAGCGGTAAGTAGCGCAATCCGTTCGCCAGGGGGTAAAAGAAAATATTTTTTTCCCGTCAATGAAGACCGTATTCACTTTGGGGTTAAATTCATCTCCCCCGCCCCAGCCACCGTGACCCGTGCTGATATAACGCAGACGTAAATCCGTGATATCCCCCGGAACATACACGCGAACAGTCAGAGAATCATTTCCAAACAGCTTCCCATAGTTTTGCCCGCTCATCTCCATCACATTCACGGTGTTAAAAAGCGAAAGCACCGCACGCGAAGTACCCCTATCCGACCCTCCCGGATAATAGTTTAAGCTCAGGGAAACGGTATGCCCTTTTTTATCATAATTGCCAATATAAACGCCAATCCAGGTATCGCCCCGAAGCAAAGGCAATAAAGCGGTGATATCCTGTGTGTAGGTCACTGAATCCGCCCAGTGGTATCCCTTTATTTTAACTTTATCATTGTACGCCCCGATACCAAAAGGCGTATAGAAACGCATCAACTCCACCGGAGGAGTATAATCGGCTGTTGCGACAATTCCCTGGTAGCTATTGCCTTTGTTGTCTTTATACACCGGCAATACCTTTATACCCTTTTGCAACGCATCTAAAAAAGAAACCGAATCGGTGGTAGGAATAACAAATACGCTTCCCGTCCGGTCATAGGCGTCTCCATTTGAATATTGGGTTAACGTAGCGAAAACATTCCCGTTAAAGTTTTCAGGTAAATGGATTTTTTTTGCAATAACAGTTCCCTTGGAGAAACGATATACTTTGTTCATCTGTTCATCTTCGGGATTTACAATGGTATCCCCAAAATTAATTGGTTGGTCGACAAAAACAGGAATAGTCTTGTATCGGCTTTTGATTTGTAAGGCTCTGAAGGTGGCTTCTCCAACCAACTTACCTTTCTTCGGCTCAACAACCAGCGAATCGGCAAGCTTACCCAGCTGGATATTTTTTGCAACGATTTCAAAGTTACCATTCCGGACAACTTTTAATACCAAACCAAGGAAAGGAGCTATCTCAATATCCGGGCTGCCTTTTATCGGAAGGGCGTCCGTATACCATACATCAATGTGATTGGAGCGAATAACCAGTTGTGCTTTGTGACATAAGTAACCCGATATGGTGGCCGTGTCAGAAAGCAGTGTAGTTTCGACAAGGGAGTCGAAAGGCGTGCTAGTCGAATAATTTCGCCCCTTCACTACAAGGGATTTGAAAACAGCTTTTTTATTATAATCGATAAATTCGACACCCTGCTTCCTGCCACTTGATTGCAACACCGCTATACCATCTTTAAAACTCATCAATAAGGGATGGTTTGCCCGGATGGTTTTCCCGTTGTATTTAAACCCGTAAGAAATTACTCCCTTTTGCGCAGATACACAAAAGGGAGTAAAGCCCAAACTAAAAGTTACAACGATAAAAACAATAAAGTTCTTTGTCACCGCACCCTTCTTCATAAAAAGATTTTTTCACGATCCTTCTTTTACCTGCTCGATTATCTTACCACTTTTCTTGTCTTTCAGGATCAATTTGGTAGCACCGTAATGCGTCGTTTCTTCTTTGATCAGATAGTATTGATCGTCGTAATCGGTTAAAACGGACTCTTTTTGTACACCTTCTCTTCCACGCCATACCGGTAGTTCTACCGGCTCCCACTTTTTGCTCTTCGCAGACTTATAAGCGGCATCGATAATAGCATTGACGATGTAGCCATCGTAAAACGTCTCTTTTGGATCGTGCTTCTGCTCAATCGCCATAAACATATCTTCAAACATATGGTTATAGCCAAGATCGTTGAGCTCATCGCCCATCGGAAACAGCCATCCGGTATTGCTTTCTGCTTTCTCGGCCAGATAATCACCGCCTTTCCCTGTCGTAAACATTTCAAAACCGGTACGCAGAAAGTTATTGATCCAGATCGTGCCTTCCGTGCCCATTACCTCATCACGCAAATCCAGTCCCCCACGGAAAGTCCAGCTTGCCTCAAACTGTCCGATCGCTCCATTTTCGTATTTGACCAGCCCGATTGCGTGATCTTCCGCCGAAATGGGTTTTACCTGCGTATCCGCCCAACACATGACCTCTACAGGTTTGATGTCTTTTCCGATATAGCTGCGCGCTATTTCAATGCAGTGACAACCCAGATCCAGGATGGCACCGCCACCGGCCTGCTCCATATCCCAAAACCATTCGCTATGCGGTCCGGGATGGGTTTCTCTGGACTTTGCCCATAAGATTCGTCCTAAAGCCCCGTTTTGCACGCTCTCCAATGATTTTAACGTTTTAGGCGTGTACACCAGATCCTCCAGATAACCATTAAAAATACCGGCTTCCTCCACCGCCTTCATCATACGCAAAGCTTCTTCCGCATTCCTACCTAAAGGTTTAGTTATAATAACCGCTTTCTTTGCATCTACGCATGCCATAACCGCTTTCTCATGGATATTGTTGGGCAAAGCAATACAAACTACATCAGCATCCGCATTGCTAACGGCTTCCTGCAGTGTAGTTGTATAATGCGGAACACTATAATCTTCCGCAAACTTCCTGGCACTTTTGTCTCTACGCGAGTAAACACTTACAATTTTGTCCTGTGACCGTCCTTTTGTAATAGCATCGGCATAAAACCGGGCGATAAAGCCGGAGCCGAGCATCGCAATTTTTCTACTCATAAATCTTTTGCCTTTTTAATTTAAAAAAATCCTATACCATTTCTACAGGTTCCGCCTGTACGGAGCTTTTATTCTTTTCGTCTTTCGCTTTGAATAAGATCACAAACAAGATCATTACGACGATGGATATCCCGGCGGGAATGAGCCATATCCCTTTCCAATCGTGCAACCCTCCCGCAATTTCATAGTTCTGGGCAACCACCCCCGCAATTAATGAACCAATCAACAAACCTATTCCATAAGTTCCCAGGGTGATTAAGCCCTGTGCAGCACTCTGAAATTTCTTACCGGCCTGGTTATCGGTATAAATCTGACCGGTGACGAAGAAGTAATCATAGCAAATACCGTGGATGGCAATACCAATAAACAACAAGAACCATAAACCGCTGCCACTGCCCTCTATGTAGCCGAAGGCAAAGCATACATAACGTACCGCCCAGGCGAGCATCCCCAATGCCAGCATTTTCTTAACGCCCAATTTTTTGAAGAAGAAAGGCATTAATAACATAAACAAGACTTCAAAGCCCTGACCTATGGTCATCTTTCCCGCAGCGCCTTCCATGCCGACTTCAACTAAAAACGGGTTTGCAAAAGCATAGTAAAAGGCCGTGGGAATACAAATAGCGATTGAAGCAATAAAGAAAATTAAAAAGTTCTTATTCTTCAGAAGTTTAATCGCATCAAAGCCTAACAATTCACCCACCGACGTCTTGACGTTGCGTTTAAGTGGTAAGGTAGAAGGTAAAGAAAAACTGTATATCCCCAGGACCAATGAAGCAATCGCCGCCATCTTAAAAGTCAGGACAAGCTGATGCCCGTCATCCCAGTTTAACACCATGATCAACAAACCGGCTATGATCCAACCTACGGTTCCCAATACGCGGATAAACGGAAATTCTTTTTCCGCATCGTCCATTTGCCGCATCGAGATGGTATTGACCAACGCCAAGGTAGGCATGTACAAAATCATATAGATCAAGATATACGTATAAAAAGCATCGAAGTCATTAGCTAAAGCAGCCAACCACATCAATACAGCGCCCACGATATGCAAGGCACCCAAGATCTTTTGCGCGGAGAAAAATTTATCCGCGATCAACCCTACAATAAAAGGCGCTATGATGGCACCGATTGACTGTGTGGCAAACGCGATGCCCACCTGCACTCCAGTAGCCCCCAGTCCACCGGCATCCGCAGGTCGCAGCAAATACGTACCCATAGTAACAAACCAGGCTCCCCAGATAAAAAATTCCAGGAACATCATTACGGATAATCGGAATCGAACAGATGCATTCATAAATATCTTTTTAATTTGAATAAAGATTTTTCCAATAAAGCCGCTATATTACTAAAATTATTTCTGGAAAAAACATTTTTTATATGAAATAAGCAATAGGGAGGATAGAAAAAGACTTCCTTGTAGTGCATTCCAATAAAAACCCCTACCTTGTGGAAAATTACTTGCAATCAACATGCGTCAAAAATTTATTATCTTCATTGTTCTTTCGTGTCTTCTTGTTGCCGTACTGGGTTATTTTTTTCATTGGGTTTTTTGGTTTTTTATTTTGTTGGGGCCTATTTTGATTCTGGGGCTGATCGATATGCTGCAGGTAAAGCACACGATTATGCGCAACTACCCTGTACTGGGCAGGATGCGTTACCTGATGGAAGATCTTCGTCCTAAGGTTTATCAATACTTTGTAGAAAGCGATACGGATGGCAAGCCCATTAACCGGGTGGACCGTTCAACCATCTACCAGCGGGCAAAAAGGCAGCTGGATACCCAGCCTTTCGGTACGCAGTTCAATACCTACAGTGAGGGGTATGAATGGCTGGCCCATTCGATCAACCCGGTAGATTTTCATAAGCTGAACAAAGATCCCAGGGTCACTTTTGGATCAAATGATTGCAAGCAGCCTTATTCGGCTTCTATACTCAACATTTCCGCCATGAGCTTTGGTTCGTTGAGCGCCAATGCCATAGAAGCCCTGAATGCAGGCGCAAAAATTGGCAATTTTGCGCACAATACAGGGGAAGGGGGCGTCAGTCAGTATCATCTTAAACACGGCGGAGACATTATCTGGCAGATCGGGACCGGCTATTTTGGCTGCCGGGACGAAAATGGGCAATTCGATCCGGGACTCTTTGAAAAAAAATCCCACTATCCGCAGATAAAAATGATTGAAATAAAACTTTCCCAGGGGGCCAAACCCGGGCATGGGGGCATTTTACCAGGTCAAAAAAACACGCCTGAAATTGCCGCTACCCGGCATGTGAAACCCTACGAAACCATCTACTCTCCCACTTTCCATACCGCTTTCAACACCCCTGTAGGATTAATGCAATTTGTCCAACAGCTGAGAGCGCTTTCCGGCGGAAAGCCCGTAGGCTTTAAATTGTGTGTGGGCAGACGCACCGAAATTTACTCCATTTGTAAAGCCATCATCGAGACAGGTATTTCCCCTGATTTCATTACGGTTGATGGCGGAGAAGGCGGTACAGGCGCTGCGCCTCCAGAGTTTTCCAATTCTATTGGCATGCCGTTTATGGATGGGCTGGCCTTCGTCCATAATTCCCTGGTAGGTTTTAACCTCAGAGACAAATTGAAAATCATCGGTTCTGGAAAGGTCCTTACCGGATTTCACATTGCCCGGGCCATAGCACTGGGCGCTGACACCTGCAACAGCGCCCGCGCCATGATGATGGCCCTGGGATGCATCCAGGCCTTGCTCTGCAATACGAACAAATGCCCTACCGGTGTAGCTACGCAGGACAAATGGAAAATGCGGGGATTGGTGGTAGCCGACAAGAAATACCGGGTCGCCAATTACCACAAGGACACCGTTGAAAGTTGCGTGGAGCTAACCTCTGCACTCGGGTTTACCGATCCCCACCAGATTACCCGGGATCATGTCTATCGCCGGATATTTATGAATACCGTAAAGACCTTCGAAGAGATTTATCCCTCGTGGCCTGCAGGATATTTACTGGATGACCGCAATATTCACAATGATGAAATCCGCAGGGAACTCGATCTGGCCACTACGGAAAAATGGTATTGACCCTTAAACAATTACCAGGCCTTATTTGTAGAGAAAGGAGTATTATCTTTTAAACTAAATTAAAATACCGTTATGAAAGGTTTAAAAATTCGTATGCCTAAAATAGCCGGTTCACTACTCGTTGGGGGACTGACTGTTATGTCTATGAGCGCCTTCGGACAAAGTGCCAAAACACTGAAAGGGGAAGTGTTAGACATGTCCTGCTATATGGGACACGGCGCTAAAGGAAAAGGGCATCAGCAGTGCGCGCAAATGTGCCTGGATAAAGGCTTGCCCGCCGGCCTGCTCACCAGCGACGGGAATGTGTATCTTTTAGTAGAGGATCACGACAAAGCCAAAGCCTATGAAAAAGCGATTAAACACGCGGCCGACAACATCCAGGTCACCGGAAAAGTGATCAACAAAAACGGGGTTCAGGCTCTGGTTGTAGAAGAGGTAAAGGCCAGCAGTTAAACTCTGCCGAAGGCCTATTCATCATCATCCTCGGGGAAACGGTCCTTGATATAGGTTACCTCGGTCTTTCCATGTGCCTTTGGTCTGCCGTCTTCTCCCATATTCACCAAGACCAGTTTTTCAATGGTTAAAATACGCTTGCGGGTCAGTTTATTTCTGACAATGCAGCGTAGGGTGAGAGAACTATTGCCGAATTCCACTACCTCCATCCCCATTTCAATGATATCGCCCTGCCGGGCAGAGCTCACAAAGTTGATCTCCGAAATAAATTTGGTGACTACACGATGGTTATCCAATTGGATAATGGCATAAATGGCAGCTTCTTCGTCTATCCAGCGAAGAAGGCTGCCACCAAATAAAGTGCCGTTCGGATTTAGATCTTCAGGTAAGATCCATTTCCGGGTATGAAAATTCATTTAAGCTACGGTTTGTTTCTTTTGCTTTTCAATAGCTTCCATCAGCTTGTCATACGGCTGATTGAATTTTTCAATCCCTTCGTCCTCCAGCTGTTGGGTAACCTGGTCGATATCAATCCCTCCCTGCTTCAGGTCTTCCAGTACCTTGTTGGCATGATCCATGTCCTCTTCCAGGCAACTTTCAGCCTTGCCATGGTCACGGAACGCCTCAATGGTCTCCAGCGGTAGGGTGTTGATGGTATTTTTCCCGATCAGTGCTTCTACATACTTCACATCACTGTAATCGGGGTTTTTGGTGCTGGTACTTGCCCACAGAACGCGCTGCTTCTGCGCGCCTTTTGCCTCCAGCGCCTTAAAACGTTCGGTGCTGAATACCTCTTTATAAATTTCATAGGCCTTTTTAGCAGAAGCGATGGCTACTTCCCCTTTCAAATCCTTCAGCCCTTTTTCTTCCAACTGCGGGTCTACCAGTACATCAATGCGGCTGAGGAAAAAGCTGGCTACCGAAGCAATGTGATTGATCGGCTCACCGGCCTTTACCCGGTCTTCCAATCCTGAAAGGTAGGCATCGGTCACTTCTTTATACCGGGGCAATCCAAACAATAAAGTAATATTGATATTGATCCCTTCGCTAATACACTGGCGGATAGCGGGAAGTCCTTCCTTGGTACCGGGTATTTTAATCATAACGTTTTCCCTGCCGACAGCCTTCCAGAGTTCTTTAGCCTGCGCGATGGTACCTTCCGTATCGTTGGCCAAATGCGGATTGACCTCCAGGCTTACAAAGCCATCACCACCATTTGTTTGTTCAAATACAGGCTGGAAAATCCCGGTTGCCTGCTGGATATCCTTAATGGCCAAACTGAAAAAAATGTCGTCATTGCTGTCTTTTTCTTTCGAAAAGGTAGCAATATCGGCGTCATAATCCTGGCTGCCATTAATGGCTTTGGCAAAAATAGCCGGATTGGAAGTCACCCCGCAAACACCATCTTCATCTCTGAGCTGCTGCAGTTTACCGTTATTCATAATCTCTCTGTTGAGAAAATCCAACCAGATGCTTTGACCGAGGCTATGAATTTGTTTTACCTTATTCATTTTCCTAATTTGTTTTTAAATTAATAATTTTAATGCGCACTCTCTCAGGAGTAGTTTTTTACAAAATAAAAAAATCTTTTCGATAAATCCTTAAAGTCAACACTTAATTCTATTAAAATGTTTATGAAAAACAATCGCAAACGTTTGCATTCTATAGAAAATCTCTTTACCTTTATCGCTTAAAAAAAATAAAAGTGCCATGAAAAAATATGCTACTTCTATTCTGCCTTTTATGGCAGGCTTGCTATTGATTGCTTTTGTCGGCTGTAAACAGCAAAGCACCAACAAACAAATGCAGAAGCTGATCAATCAGGATCTTCAATTCGCTGTAAAACAATACACCTACTTTATGAAGCAGGTTCCTGATGATAAAATCCCCAATTGGTATGATTCTACGAAAAGAAAAATCGTTTATTGCGGCGATCATGACTGGACCATCGGTTTTTACCCCGGCACACTTTGGTATTTGTATGAATATTCAAAGGACGCTGCCATTAAAAGTGAAGCAGAAGAAAAATTGAAAATCATTGAACCGTTGAAAAATTACAAGGGAACTCATGACCTGGGCTTTATGATGTACTGTAGTTTTGGCAACGGGTATCGCATCACGGATAATCCGCACTATAAAGATGTTTTACTCACCTCTGCCGCCTCCTTATCTACCCGTTTTAACGATACGGTGGGTTGCGTCAAATCCTGGAACTGGGGACCAGATAAATTTCCGGTAATCATTGATAACATGATGAACCTGGAATTGCTGTGCTGGGCCACAGAAAATGGCGCTGGTCCGAAATATATGGAAGAGGCCGTTTCTCATGCCAATGTAACAATGAAAAATCATTTTCGTCCCGACTACAGTTCCTGGCACGTAGTCCTCTACGACCCCCACACCGGTGAAGTAGTAAAAAAACAAACACACCAAGGTTACCGGGACTCATCGGCCTGGGCACGCGGACAAAGCTGGGGGCTATACGGTTATACCATGATGTTCAGGGAAACCAAAGACTCCGCTTACTTAAAACAAGCCGAGCATATTGCTCGTTTCATTTTGAATAATCCCCATTTACCGAAAGATATGATTCCCTACTGGGATTATGATGCACCAAAAATTCCGGATACTTACCGCGACGTCTCTGCCGCATCCATCATGGCTTCCGCTTTCCTGGAACTAAGCAGGTATGCAACGGATGCAAATAAATCGGAAAAATACAGGAAGGCCGCTGAACAAATTCTCATCAGCTTGCATAAACCCCGATATCGCTATTCCCTGGGAGAAGGGGCAGGATTCTTACTGAAGCACAGTGTAGGCTCTCTGCCAGGAAAGGCAGAAGTGGATGTTCCAATAAACTATGCCGACTACTATTATGTGGAAGCTTTACTAAGATATAAAAACTGGTTTTTAAATCAATAAATTAAATAATGAATACAAAGTATGAAGTACGGTATGCCAGCAGCCCGGAAGAGGTAAAACAAATGGATACCGCAGCATTAAGAAAGACATTTTTAATCGACAAACTGTTTGAAGCAGACCAATTAAAGCTGGTTTATTCTCATTACGACCGGCTAATCGTAGGAGGAGCACATCCGATAAAGGGCGCACTGCCTTTAGAAACCATTGATCCGCTGAAGTCGGAACACTTCCTGGACCGCCGGGAACTCGGTATCATCAATGTAGGAGGCAGTGGCGTAGTTAGCATAGAAGGAGAGAAATATGAACTGGGATTTAAGGAAGCACTGTACGTCGGCAGCGGGAAGAAAGGAGTTCGTTTTGAAAGTCAAGACAGCCAAAAACCTGCTAAATTTTACCTCAACTCCGCCCCCGCCCATCAAAGCTATCCGACTAAAAAAATAACTAAACAGGAAGCAGAAATCGTTGAATTGGGGTCGCTGGAAACCGCTAACCACCGGGTCATCAATAAACTGTTGGTCAATAGCCTGGTAGAAACCTGCCAACTGCAAATGGGGATGACGGAATTGAAAACCGGCAGTGTATGGAATACCATGCCTGCTCACGTGCATGACAGGCGCATGGAGGCTTACTTTTATTTTGAAATAAAAGAAGGGCAATCCGTCAGCCACTTTATGGGGCAACCCGAGGAGAGCCGGCATATCTGGCTGCAAAATGACGAGGCGGTTATTTCTCCACCCTGGTCTATTCATGCCGGATCAGGAACCACCAACTATACCTTTATCTGGGGTATGGCGGGAGAAAACCTGGATTACGATGATATGGATAAATGGGCCATCACCGCCCTGAAATAAGAAATTATTCTATCGATACAGCATTAGGTTACGGCATGGCACAAAGGTCAGACAATGACGGAAAAACAAAAAGTCCTTTGAACCCTAGTTCTTACAATAAAATCGCCCAGGCATGGACAACCGTTAGGAATGCGTCGTTCGTAAGCCAATTAGTCATAGATTTTTCCGATAAAGTCAATCCCGCCGGACAGATCTTGGATGCGGGTTGTGGTTCTGGTTATCTGTCCAAATATTTGGCCGAAAGGGACTTTCAAGTGACGGGAGTGGATGCTTCAGCAAAAATGATTGAATTAGCGAGGTCCTTAAAATTACCCAATGCCGATTTTATAACGGCCGATTTTTTTGAATTTGTTTCCCGAAAAAAATTTGACGGGATGATCGCGTGGGACTCGTTTTTCCATTTTCCGAAATCAATGCAAGCGGGTATTTATGCCAAGGCTGCAAGTCTTTTGCATAAGAATGCTTATTTGCTGTTTACCCATGGATACCTCGATGACGAACATATTGATCAAATGATGGGGGAATCTTTTTATTATGCAGCCCTGGCTAAAGAGAAGGTTTTGGGTATCCTCGATAGGACCGGCTTTCAGATCGAATATGCCTATACCGATTATACAGAGCAAAACACCCATCATTCTCTGGTCGTTCTGGCGAAGAAAGTGCAATAGCTGTGGGGGAAGAACAAACCGACGGACTTTACTTATATTAAAAAAACATATATGGACATTGAGACTGCATTTAATTTAAAAGGTAAAACAGCCCTGGTGACCGGCGCCACACATGGACTTGGAATGGCCATGGCCAAAGCGCTTGGTCAGGCAGGCGCCACGATCGTTTTTAACGGACACAGTTCGCAGCAAAAAGTGGACAATGCCGTAAAGGAATATGGAGAAGCGGGCATTGATGCAAAAGGCTATCTTTTTGATGTGACCAACGAAAAAGACGTCAATAGTTACATACAAAAAATAGAAACCGACATTGCGCCGATTGATATCCTCGTCAATAACGCCGGCATCATCAAACGTATTCCCCTTACCGACATGTCGGTCGCCGAATGGGAGGAGGTCATTCGTGTGGATCTTACCGCGCCTTTTATTGTTTCGAAAGCTGTGGCACCCGGCATGATCAAAAGGAAACATGGAAAGATTATCCATGTCTGCAGTATGATGAGTGAACTGGGAAGAGACACCGTAAGCGCTTATGCCGCAGCCAAAGGCGGATTGAAAATGCTTACCCGTAACATGGCCACCGAATGGGCTCAACACAATATTCAGGTCAATGGCATAGGACCAGGCTACTTTGCAACCAGCCAGACGGCACCGCTTCGGGTACCCGGCAACCCTTTTCATGAATTTATTATCAGCCGTACACCCGCCGGTCGTTGGGGATCTCCCGATGAACTGGGTGGTCCTATTGTATTTTTAGCTTCGGAGGCGGCCGACTTTGTCAACGGGCAGATTCTTTATGTAGATGGCGGGATGCTGGCCACTTTAGGGAAGCCCTACGATAAGTAAGAATCTTTCTACCTTTGGTAAAAAATCGCATGCTCAGCTTTACACAAATTCTGACGGTTACTTTTACCTTGTTCGCCATCATCGATATCCTAGGGTCTATTCCCATCCTCATTTCCTTGAAAGAGAAAATGGGCGGCATACAGGCGGGTAAAGCCGCCATCGCCTCCGGATTTATTATGATTCTATTTTTCCTGGTAGGCGAACAGTTACTGTCTATTATGAGTGTGGACATCAGCTCTTTCGCCATCGCCGGTTCAATAGTCATTTTTTTATTGGGACTGGAAATGTTGATGGGCATGGAGCTTTTTAAAAGCAATAGTGAGGCTGGAAGTTCGGGAAATTATGTGCCGATTGCATTTCCACTCATCGCCGGATCCGGATCTCTGACCACCATCATATCCTTAAAGGCCAACTTTGGGTATTATAATATTCTCATCGGTATTCTGATCAATGTACTCATCGTCTATCTGGTCATAAAAAGCCTTAACCGGATCGAACGCCTGCTGGGAAAATCCGGACTGATGGTAATTCGTCAGTTTTTCGGCATTATTCTTTTAGCCATCGCCATCCGGATATTCAAAGCTAATGTTGGGTTTTAACGCTCGCTTATCTAAGATGGAACGCGGTCTTTAGGCCGATGAGATAAGGAAACTCTTTAACCGGATCATAGCTTTTATAACTGGAAAACAACTGGTATTGCAAAGCAGGACCTATGGAGAACCCCAGGCGTTCCCCCAAAGGAATGTTCATGTTAGCTTCCAGAATCAGGCTGCTGTTAAAGGGGCTAAGATAATCCTCATCGGTAAAATAGCGCTGGGAATTCGGCGCGTACATCACCGAGTTGGCATGCAAAAGATAGGTTAACCCCGCGCCGGCTAAAACCGTAACAGAAAAGGCATCCGGACTGCCAAAACGCCGCCCGATCAACAAAGGCAATTCCGTGCTCAGGTAAGTGTTTTCCAAGGTAGTAGCCTGGTCGGTTGCAGCATACCTGCTGGCATATTGGGCATAATTAGAATTAGCCAGGGGAGCAGCAGCCAGTGTGGAGGCAGTGCCGTTGTTATACACATAAGTGGGGTCTTGACGGTAGGCCGTAATCGCGTAATTTGTATGGCGTAACGATAAACCGGATTGCAGCAGCCAGTTATCCGGGAGATGCAAAGCCACCCGGATTCCGGAACCCCAGCCCCAGCTCTGCTTCTGTTGCAAAGGTTTATCCGTGGTATTGATCCGCATGGAGGAAGCAAACTCCTGCACATTGCCCGACTGTACGATATCCGTATTCGGGGGGCTCGGACTCGCCATCATCCGTCCCGAAGACGAAGATGGCGCACCTCCTGTTTTAAGCGTGCGATAACTTACGCCCGGCGTAAAGTATATGCCAAAAGTTATTTTGTTTTTCCCCGAGGCGGCAGCATCACCCCGGGCCAATAATGGTGCATCCGGGTGTACCCCGGCCAACATAAGCCGAATAACCCGCTCAGAGTAGTGCACCGAAGTCGTCGCCTCCTCCTTAAAACCTTCCCTGTTTGGCAGCGGATTTAGGTGGGCTAAAAGCGAAAGACGGCTGTTTGTCGTTGACGGCTTTTCACGCGTTTTTTCGGAAAACAGCCTGCCGGGAGAAGCCTTCTTTGGCTGCAAGGAGCTGTAAAGAGCTTTCTTCTGCGGTTCGTCGGCATCATCAAAATCATCAAGTTTCGAGGGCTCATTTTTTGGCACAGCGGCACGTTTTGTGCCTTCATCTCGGCTAGCTCCTTGAGTAGCCGTTCTTCCCGCGAGTTCCCCACCTTCGCCGTCCGGAGCTTTCTGGACAGAGTCGGTAAGCACAAGTGCTGGCGCCTTAGCCTTTTGACCGCCAGAAGGGCTATGAAGGAAATACCAACCGGACCCCACCAGAAACAGGAGGACGGCGGCCGCGGCAACCCAGCGCATCACATAAAATCTCTTCCTGCCAGATGGCAGCGCAGTACTGATATGCTCCCAGACGGCATCAGAAGGCTGCATCTCGAAATTTTCAGCCTGCTTTCGAAGGACCTCTTCCCAATTATGATGATGTAATTTATCTTCCTTCATTCTCTTCCTGTTTAGCATCCGGCATGTGAACCCGGGAACACATAGCCTGGATTTTAAGCAACATTTCTCTTCCTCTGGAATATTGCGACCGTGAGGTTACTTCTGCTATACCCAACTTTTCTCCGATCTCCTTATGAGAGTACCCTTCGATGGCATACAGGTTAATAATCGTGCGGTAGCCTTCCGGCAGTTGCTCCATCATCTTCAGTATATCTTGCTTGTAAAGGTTTGCATCTGCACTTTCCACTTTCACCGAATGCAAATCCTCATTCATACTTAGTTTCTGCTGTAGTTTTTTGTTTTTATTTAAAAAATTAATAGCCGTATTCACCATTGTTCTGCGAATCCACCCTTCCAATGAGCCTTTCGATTTAAATTGGTGGATGGACGTAAACACCCTGATAAAACCTTCTTGTAAAATATCCTCCGCATCAGCACGATTGTGAACATAACGATAACATACCCCCATCATTTTGCCGCTAAACCGGTCATAAAGAGCCTTTTGAGCACTTTCATTCCCCCGGCGACACGCCTTAACGAGCCGGGTCTCATCCCAAGCTGCGGTATCAGTCAAATTATTTCGTTTATTAGACAATCAGAATCCCCCAAACGTTGCTTTGGCTTATCAAAAAATTTACTTAAAAGTCTACACCAAGTGCAAAATACCATTTGGGCTTCCCGTAGAAGAACCCATTATTCATGGGCCATGCAGTGTCTACACGCAGGAAGTATCCCGCAATCGTCGTACGGGCGCCAAAACCATAACCTCCCACAAAAGGTCCGAGATTATTGCTTTTAAGCTTGACAATTACGCTTCCACTTCCATTTTGATAGGCGGGACTGCTGTTATTTTCCAGGCTCGAGAAACTACCGTGCCAGGCCGTGCCCATATCCAGAAAAGAAGTAATCTGAAAATTTCTGATCAGATCAGAAGTGATGGGTTGGTTAATAAATGTAGCAAATACAGGCAACCGCAGTTCGGTATTAAGTAACATGACATTGTTACCGTTTTTGATGTTCTGATCATATCCTCTCAGGTTGACGGCCAGTGTTTGATAAGCATAGTTGGCACTGGGATCAATAGGGGTTGCGTAGTTATATTTAGGTCCGAGCCAGTTATCTACACCGCCCAGATAATACAACACTTTGCTGTTGCCCCAGCTAAAGTCCGCTGCAAAACGGGTCGCCCAGATAAAATCCTTGTATATAGGCAGATAATACCGTGCGTCCACTCCGGTATTAAACGTAAAATTCCTTTCTTTTACGCCCGGCTGTTTATTCAACTGTGGAAACATTTCTATGTACGCCTTCCAGCGTAAGCCATTCCATATATTGATCGCCGGGTTGATGGTATTGTCATACACATATTCCACACGGGTCACCCCAAATCGTTGATCTCCATTTAGAATATCCTTTGTCAATGTTTCTGCACTGTTGGCCAAAAAGGTTAATTTATCACTGCGGTAACCCAAGGTCACCCGTACGCTTCGCACTACATCTATCGGGAAGTTTACTTCCACCTGATAGAGATTGGTACGACGCTTTGCTTCCAGGCCGCCTATTGTATTTCCATTCTCATCGGCAAATCCGCTTCTATTGACCTTCCTGTAATATAACAGTTTGTAATCAAAATAATGACGGAGATTGTTGTAAGAAAAATAATATTCGCTTCCGTTAAAATTAGAAGGGAAGCGGAAGCCACCGGTAAACTTAATATCTTCAAATAAATCGCTCACGCCTACCTGTATCAACCCATTAAAAGGCTGCTGAAGATATATGGGTCCGCCACCTCCCGTGAAGGGCTGATAGCGACTTATCAATACAGAATTATCCAATTGCGTGATCAGGTAATCGGTAGAAAATTTCAGGTGGTATGGAAAAAGATGCGCGTTTTTAAGAACATTGTTTTCTTCCTGGCGTTGTTCCAGGGCAAGGTTTTGGCGAATGATATTGGTACTATCCGGAGGGATGTACCCGAATTCGCTCTGGAAAAAGTCTTCTGGCTCCAGCGTCGTATCTGGCGCTGCCTGCTGGTAATACATAGGCAGCCCTCTTTTGACACTATCCAGATGCAAGTTAAATTTTCTAAAGGCAGTAAGTGGTGTGCTTATATTTCTTCGATCCAGGGTACGTTCATCAACCTTTAATTCATAGGTACGAACAAAGTTGCCCCGCAACACTGACTCCGATACGACCTGCCGCTGGCCCGCGCTATAGGATTCTGTGATCCCATCTGCGTAATTGGTTAAAGGAAATACGTAGGTGGAATCCGCAGTAATCGCAACGACTTTTACGGAATCCGCACGCTTTGTACCATATGCCTCCAGCATGGAATCAAGTTCGGCAACAGATGGGTTGTGTAAAATATTGGCGCCTACATAGTAAAGGCTGTCCAGACCACCACTTTCTGCTTTAAAGAATCCCGCATAACGGTTTTTGATGCCATTTTGGTCTCCTACAAAAGTGAAATATCCTTGGGCATATTGCATGGGCTTACGCGCATTGCCCATTTTCAAATTGGTCAATTGCGAAATCTGATGACCGTCCGGGTTGTCCCAATTGCTTAATAAAAACACGTTATAGCGGTGATGCGGCAAAACGGTGTCCGCGCTGACAGCATGGGGAGAAGGCCTGTTAGAGGAAAAAATAATGCCACTCTTCTTGGAAAACCCTACATAAGAAGGATCAATATCATCAAAAACGTCGTTGGTAAGCTGGGTACTTTTAAAGGTACTGATGTTGTAGGTAAACAAATCAGTCTGCCCGTTTTTAGCTGCCGAGAGCAGCAGTTCATTTCTGCGTGTGGGCAGGTACTGAAAACTTTGAATCATCTGGTATTCTTCCGGCAGGTCGTAAATCTGCTTGGTACGGGAAACCAAATCGTAAACCATCAATTTCAGCTTCCCTTTTTTTGGGTAAATAATCGCCAGATTAGTGCCCTGCGGGTCCCAGGCCAGTATCGGATAATCCGGATTGATCTGTACTTTCAATTGTCTTACACCGCTTTTCAACAACACCTTAGGTTTAAAATAACCCTGATAAAGCTGTACTTCATAGTTGCCCTGGTCAAACTCAATCATCGCGTAGTTTCTGTTCCGCGGATTGGGATGAATGCGATAGTGTTCCGCTTTAACATTTGATTGAGTGGTAGTTACCGTGCCTCTGGTGATTTGGCGACGGCCGAAGTTATCTTCCCTGTAACGGCGGTAATTATATGTGATAAAATCCCGCATCACCTCTTTATACTCCTTATGCAAAACCTGCTCAAAAGCTTTTTTCATATTCCGGTCAATGCGGGAGATATACAGTAAATAAGAAGGGGCATCTATGCCGTAAACATCAGCTACATAAAACCAGAAAGCATGTCCTGCAAGAGTAGGATGTTCATTGGCGAACTGTTTAAAAGTACGATACCTCCCGGTGCGAATCAGCTGCTTAAGCTGGTTATCCAGGTTGGTATTCCATTTTTCAGCCACGTAGGCAATATAACCATCTGTATACCACCCTGGGAGATTAAGCAAAACGGCATTACCGGCAAATTCTCCGACGGAACTGCCAAACATGATGTTGTTCAAAATAACTTTAGCAATCCCCTCCCGGATCTGAACCCGCAGTTTATTGTGATCTCCATCAAAATATACGATCATTTTATTTCCCACCAGTTTCGTGACCCCTCCGGTATTTTGCCAGTCCAGCCCAATGCCGATATTCGACTGCTTCATATCTCCGTAACTGTTATAAACGATGATATTCACCCGGTCGCGAAGGGAAAAATCCATGGCTTTTTCCAGGTCTTTCAGCTCACTTTCAGCAGCCTGCGCTACATATTTACCTAAATCCAACCCTCCCTGACTAAAATAAGTATCGAAATGATCCGTTTGAAAGTAACGCCAGTCAAATAGCTTATACTGAAGCCTGTTTTTCCCAAACCGAACCGTGTTGGTCTGTGCCAGCCCGTTGAACCCCATGCTGCATAACCCGATTATCAGGAGTATTTTTAAATATTTGTGAGCCATAAGAAGATAGTAATGTTATTCATGTATTTTTGAGCTAATAAAGGTACAAAATAAACTCTACTATGCTCGAAGTTAAGTCGTTTATATTTAATCCGTTCCAAGAAAATACATTTTTGTTATTTAACGAAAAAAAAGAGGTTTTAATTATAGACCCCGGCGCTTATTTTGCGCCAGAGCAGAAAATACTGCTAAACTACCTTTCGGTGGAAAAATTAAATCCGGTTCGTTTACTCAACACCCATTGCCATATTGACCACATCTTCAGCAACCAGCTTATCTTTGACAGATTCGGCCTGCGCCCGGAGTTCCACCAAAGGGAAAAACCCGTGTTCGACGACGCGGTCAAAGCCAGTGTCCTATATAACATCCCCTTCGAAGGCTCTCCCGCCCCTTCGGCTTTTTTAACCGAAACCGACGAGATACAGCTAGGCGAAGATACGCTTTCCATTCTTCTTACCCCCGGGCATTCGCCCGGCAGTCTTTGTTTTTATTGTAAAAAACAAGGCTTTCTCATCGGTGGAGATGTTTTATTCCGGGAAAGCGTCGGACGGACGGACCTGCCCGGCGGGGATTATCATACCCTGGAGAACAGCATCCGTGAGCAATTATACCAGCTCCCCGAGGAAACCGTCATTTATCCCGGACATGGAGCCGAAACAACCATCGGACACGAAAAAGAATACAATCCATTTGTCAGCGGCTCGGATTAAAGGAATGATTATTGTAAATTACCCCCCTTAAAATCAAAAAAAAACAACCTATGAAAGTTTTAATGATCGGGGCCGGCAATATGGGGGCCACGTATGCGGAGGGTATGGCAAAGTCAAGCTTACTCAACGGACGAAAATTACAAATCTTCGATAAAGACCCAGAAAAGATAAAAACACTGAAAGCAGGAGGTATCTTCGATACTTATGACAGTTTAGCAGATTGTCTGCCAAATGCTGACATTGTCTTTATTGCTGTGAAGCCCTACCATGCGGCAGCCCTTTTTGAAGAAATGAGGCCACTTATCAATGAGAAGCAAATGTTTGTGTCCCTGATGGCCGGCGTAACCCTGCAAACGATTCTTGACGGCCTGAAAATTAACAAGGTAATCAGGACGATGCCTAATTTACCTGCTCAAATAGGCTTAGGCGTCACTTCTTATACAGAATCTAAATCCGTAACCCGGCTGGAGTCGTTATTGGTGCGCAACCTGCTTGATATGACCGGTAAATCTATTCATGTAAAAAGCGAGAAATTTATTGATGCTTCTACCGGTATATCAGGGAGCGGTCCGGCATATGTCTTTTATTTTATGCAATCCATGCTGGAGGCGGCTCAAAAGATGGGATTTTCAGACCGTGATTCCCACGTATTGGTTAGCAGTACCTTCGAAGGGGCTGTCCGGCTTTTCAATGACTCGGATCTGTCTCCCAATAAATGGATGGAGCGAGTGGCTTCAAAAGGAGGTACTACACGTGCAGCATTAGATTCAATGGAAGAAAACAACATAAAGGAATTAATTAAGGAAGCTGCTTATGCCGCATTTGACCGGGCTGTAGAGCTCGGAAAGGAATAGGCATTTCACTCACCCAAAAATAAGATGAATAATATAATGTATAAGAAACGAATTGTTGTTAAAGTTGGAACAAATGTGATGACCAACAAAGACAACAGAATTTCAGGCGCTGTATTGAATGAACTTGTCAGGCAAATTGCTGTTTTATATGAACAGAATATTATGACCATTTTAGTTTCTTCTGGATCCGTCATCGCCGGCAAAGAAGTGCTTACGGACAATACGATTGAGAACGAAGCCATCCGCGGACAAGTTTATTCCGCGGTTGGACAGCCACGTATGATGCGACATTACTACAACATCTTCCATCACTTCGGCATGCGCTGTGCGCAGGTTTTGGCTACAAAACGGGATTTCAGCCCGGGCAAACACAGGGAGAACATGATCAATTGCTATGAGGGCTTAATGTCGCAGGGAATCATACCTATTGCTAATGAAGATGATGCTACGTCTCTGAGAATGTCCATGTTCTCTGACAATGATGAACTAGCCAGCCTGGTAGCAGAGTTGATCAAGGCAGATCAGTTGATTCTTCTAACCGATACCGACGGACTATACAACGGAAATCCAAAAGACGAGCATACCGAAAAAATCAGCAAGGTAAAGGTCGATCAAAAAGTAGAACAGTATGTTCAATCATCAACTAAGAAAGAAGGAGAAGGCCGCGGTGGAATGGAATCGAAGTTAAAGATCGCGAAAGCGTCAGCTTCCAAAGGGATTCCAGCGGTCATAGCCAGAGGAAAGACCAAAAACATCATTGTCGATATTGTAGACGGAAAAGACGTCGGTACCAAATTTATTTCTTAACGCAAATATTTAATCATGAAACTACTTAGTTCCCGTAAAAAGAATGACGTATTAGATACTATGGTCAGGATTTTAGATCGTGAAAGAACAACGCTGATAAAAGAAAATAAAAAAGATCTGGATGCATTTCAAAGAGATGATCAAGCCCTTTACGACCGGTTAATTGTGGATGATGCCAAAGTGGATTCCATGATCAAAGCGGTGAAAGAAGTTCGTGAACAGGAAGATCCTGTCGGGAAAATAAAACTGGAACGTCATCTGGACAACGGATTAAAGATTGTAAATAAGGCTGCGCCCTTCGGAACCATTATGATCATCTATGAATCCCGTCCGGACGTGACCATAGAGGCTGCAGTGCTGGCGTTTAAAGCCAACAATAAAATTCTATTGAAAGGGGGAAAAGAAGCCTACCACAGCAATGTTATCCTTGAAAAGTTCTGGCATGAAGCGCTGGAGGAAAACGAACTAGACAAAAGCTGGATTACACTGCTCCATCTAAAGCGTGAAGAAACGCAAAATTTTCTTAAAAACCCGCCAGAGAAAATAGACCTGATCGTGCCGCGCGGCGGAGAGCGTCTTATAAAATTTGTGAAGGACAATGCAACCTGTGCGGTACTGGTCAGCGGACGCGGCAATAATTTCTTATATGTTTCAAAAAACGCGGATTGGGAAAAGGCCAAACGCGTGATCATTAATGCCAAAACGGATAAGATTTCAGCCTGCAACGCGCTGGATAATGTATTAGTCGACCGAAATCTTCCTGACTTTGACCATAAACTAAAAGATTTGCAGAATTCCTTGCACGAGTCAAAAGTTAAAATTAATGTGGATGAATCGGTAAAAAAGGTGCTTTCTGAAGAAGCGTTGATTCCCGGGGAAGATACCTGGTATGAAGAATTTCTGGCGATGAAAATCATCCTAGCTCAAGCTGAAGATATTGACGACGCTATCGCGCGTATTAACCATTATTCAGGCGGCCATTCGATCGCTATCATCACAGAAGACCCGCAGGAAGCAGCCCGATTTATGGAAGAGATTGACAGCGCAGCCGTTTTCCATAACGCCTCTACGCGTTTTACCGATGGGGGGCAAATGGGAGTGGGTGCCGAATTAGCCATCAGCACGGACAAATTGCACCACCGGGGCCCCCTTGGCTTGCCACAGCTCGTCACCAACAAGTATTACGTTTACGGGGACGGGCAGATCAGGGCATAATTTCCCGCCCCATGAGAAAAGATGGACCCTGAGACGTCAGCGCCTACAATAGGGAGAAATACCTTATCTTTAGCGAGTACTAAACGTATGCAAACATGGAAAAGCCTACTCGTCTTTTTGACCTGCCTTCCTACCAGTTGACACAAGCTCCCCTTGCAAACATGCTTGGCGCAAAAGAAAAGGGAAAATGGAAAGATTTCTCCACCCAGTGGTTTGTGAATACGGCTCAAAGACTTGCAGCTTCCTTTTGTCAAGCCGGAATAGGTTTTACGGAATGGACACCGGAAAAAAGAGATACTATTGCCATTCTGTCAGAGAACCGACCGGAATGGCTGCTCATTGACCATGCCACCCAGCAAAGCGGAGCCATTCTTGTCCCGATCTATCCGACCATACATGCCAACGAACTGCTCCATATCCTCAAGGAAGCACAAATAAAATGGATCTTCGTCAGCAATGAAAGTTTGTATCAAAAAGTAGAAAGCATCAAAGGAGGAACACCTTTTTTAAAAGCTATTTTTAGTTTTAATAAAATACCGGATGTAGCGCATTGGGAGGAGC
>CAYXRN010000009.1:0-50996 GCA_964467635.1 uncultured Chitinophagaceae bacterium
GGATACCTATTTTGAAGAGGGGCTAGGACCTAAGGATTTTAAAGAACTATATAAAGTTCAGGATAATGGATGGAGTATAAACATCATAATACACCCTTCAGGAAATTATGCTTATCTTATAGTCAATAATCAACATTACATCCTGAGAACGGACTATAACTGGAATACCCAGCGATTTATGATCCCTTATGTAGTTTGTGGAAAGGCTAGAGTATCCGGTTGGAACGATGGTGTAGGCGCATCAGCAAGGTTAAACCATCCCTTTCAGGGCGTATTCGTAAAAAATCCCGATTACGCGGGAATGGAAGATGAGTACGACTTTTATTTTACAGAAGAAGGGAACCATGATATTAGAATATTAACGCCTAAAGGAAGAGTAACGACCTTTGCTGGTCGTGGAAGTCCTACCCTTGATGAGAAGAAGTTTGGACATGTTGACGGAGCATTACGTACAGAGGCCCGTTTTGATCATCCCAGGGCAATAGCATATGACGAAGAAAGCAAAACCTTTTATATAGGGGAGGCAGGAGCTAATCATGACATCCGTAAAATAGCATTAGAGGGAGAATAAATGCGCTCAAAAAAATAAAGTTATAAATTCATAACTATATTGTTCACCGTGAAATAAAAGGAGAAGTTGGCAAAATGACCATTTCTAAAAAGCCAACTGGAAAATATTTTGTGTCAATTCTGACAGAAGAACATTATCAACCGAAAGAAAAAACGGGTGCTGTTTGTGGTGTGGATTTAGGAGTAAAAGACTTCAAATGGAATAAAATTAAAGAATAACAGATACATAAAAAAGTATGAAAGAGATTTGGGGAAGCCCAAAAACACCTTTCTCGTAAACAAAAAGGCAGCCATTCGTTTGAAAGAAAAAGACGAAAAGTTGCAAAGATTTACGATAAAATATCCAACACAAGACAAGATGTATTGCATAAGGTATCCTATCAGCTTGTTTCTGAATACGACATAATTGCTTTGGAAGACCTTAATGTTAAAGGGATGATGAGCAATAGAAAGTTGTCAAAACATGTTGCAGATGCGGGTTGGGGTACCTTGGTAGTTTCTTGGAATACAAAGCAGAATGGAACGGTAAACAAGTGGTAAAATCAATGGCTTCTATCCTTGGAAAGCTTTCCGATAATACGGGTGGAGCGGAAATAAGACCTGAATTTCAGGCACACGCTGTGAAACCCGAAGCCCCACCCATCGCCTATGGCGTGGGTGAGCAGTTCACTGCACTATGCGTTATTGCTCAAGATAAGTTTCAAATACCGAGACAAAACTGGAGGCTTTGATGCGCCGGAGGTGAGATATATTCAGATCAGATTGATAGAAAATCTTAGCGGAGGATACCGGCAAAGCATAAGCGAATTAAAGAGATACAGGCATTTCAAGTGATGGTGAAAACATTAAAGACCTTCAAAAGGGATGACGAAGACGGAGTTTGAATGTTTTTTCAAATTGCTGGTGAAAATAAGAACAACGGAAGGGATTGCTTTAACAACTGCAGGATTCTCTGGTCGAAGAAGGAGTACCTTTATATAGGCTTTTATCATTATGATTTAGGCTCGTTTGGCTACGGCGATTTTGCGTGACGGCATTGAGCGCATGTAGTATATTGTCATTACCTTTAGGCAACCGTATGAAAGGAAATGAATAAATTAGCGGTTTTTGTCGAAACGGATAAACCTTTGGATTATATTTAAATGACTTCATGATGTCGAAACGATACAGTTTGTTGGGAGGTATTGCGTTGATTGGCCTAGCCTTGTCTTTGGCAAGCTGCAACAGGAATAACTCGAAAACCGCTATGCAGCTCACGGCAATAAGCCGACCTGCTTCTTCCGCTGTCAATGACTTTTATATCAGCAACAAGGGTCCCCTGCAGCCTTCGTCGCTGGTCAAATTGCCTATTGGAACCGTTCAGCCTAAAGGATGGTTGTTGGAATGCCTTAAACGCGCCAAAAATGGCATGACGGGTCAATTGGATCAAGTCAGCGACTGGCTGGTTAAGAAAAACAATGCCTGGTTGAGTCCAACAGGAGAAGGAATTAACGGCTGGGAAGAAGTGCCTTATTGGTTGAAAGGGTATGGTGACCTTGCTTATCTGCTGGAAGATAGCAGCATGATCGCAGAAGCGAAGCTGTGGATCAATGGCGCCTTGAACAGCCAGCGAGCGGATGGCTATTTCGGGCCCGAACAAAACCGGGCAGGTGGGAAACCCGATCTATGGCCCAATATGGTAATGCTCTGGTGCATCCAGTCCTATTACGATTACAGTCATGATGAGCGGGTATTCCCGTTTATGAAGAAATATTTTAGATGGGAAATGCAATTACCCGACTCTGTCTTCTTAGAAGATTATTGGGGAAACAGCCGTGCGGGGGACAACTTATATAGCGTCTATTGGCTTTATAACCGCACCGAGGAAAAATGGTTGCTTGATCTCGCAAAAAAGATCCACCGCAATACGGCTGATTGGGAACAACAGCAGACCTTGCCCAACTGGCACAATGTAAATATTGCACAAGGCTTTCGGGAACCGGCTGTATATTATCTTCAGAGCAGAGATAGTACGGACCTGAGCGCCGCTTACCATAACTTTCATTTGGTTAGGAGTTTATATGGGCAAGTGCCGGGCGGTATGTATGGTGCAGATGAAAATGCACGACCAGGATACAGCGGTCCGCACCAGGCCATAGAGACCTGCGGCATGGTTGAACAGATGAATTCAGATGAAATGCTGTTGCGTTTTACCGGCGACCCGTTTTGGGCGGACAACTGTGAAGATGTTGCCTTTAATACCTATCCGGCTGCCCTCATGCCTGACTTTAAAGCGCTTCGTTATTTTACCGCGCCAAATATGGTTACCAGCGACGCGACCAATCACCATCCCGGCATTCAGAACAAAGGTCCTTTTTTCATTATGAATCCGCTGAGCAATCGTTGTTGTCAGCATAACCATACGCAGGGATGGCCGTATTACGCAGAAAACCTTTGGATGGCTTCTCCCGATAATGGATTGGCTGCGGTTTTGTATTCGGCAAGCGAAGTCACGGCAAAAGTCGGAAACGGCGCAGAAATCACTGTAGAAGAGCAGACCCATTATCCGTTTTCCGGTAGTGTTAAATTCATTATTCACACGGGTGAAAAAGAGCTGCGTTTCCCACTTTATTTAAGAATCCCCGGATGGTGTAAACAGGCTTCAGTGGTTGTAAACGGAGAAAAGCAAAATATTGATTTCAAACCAGACACCTATGCGCGTATAGAAAATACTTGGCAAGACGGCGATCAGATTGTCTTACATCTTCCCAGGGAGATCACTATTAAGGAATGGCCAACGGATAAAAATAGTGTAAGTGTCAATTATGGTCCCCTTACCTTTTCCCTGAAGATTAAGGAAAATATTCAGAAGGTCGACCCCAAAAAAACGGCATTGCATGATTCTCACTGGCAGCCCGATGTCGATATTGATGCGTGGCCTGCCTATTCTATTTTACCGGCCAGCCCTTGGAATTACGGGTTGGTTTTAAATAACAACGATCCGGTCGAGTCTTTTAAAGTGATTGAAAGAAGCTGGCCTGAAAGTAATTACCCATTCACTCCGGCTACCGTACCGATTAAGCTTGTTGCAACAGGCAAACAAATTCCCTCCTGGCAATTGGATAAAAATGGGTTATGCGGAGCCTTGCCGCAAAGTCCGGTAGAGACGAAACAGCCAGAAGATACCATAGCACTTATTCCAATGGGGGCTACCCGGTTACGCATCTCCGTATTCCCGACCGTAAAGAATTAACGGTATCGGCCATATTACCAGGCATACCAGCACGCTAAGCAGGACGAGGAAATGCCGGTCACTTCTCTATCCAATTGACTTTCTCTTCCAGTGGAATATGCCTTTTCCCTGTTTTTAAAGCGTCTGTATAACCGAGATACAGCAAGCTCATGATCACATCTTCTTGCTCCAGCCCTAAATGTTCCTTTAATGCCTGGTGGTGTGTCATGCCGCCAGTGCTCCAGATAGTGGCTATGTTCAGGGCGGTAGCCCCAAGTAATATATTTTGAATAGAGGCTGAAACGGCGGCTATTTCTTCTAAGGCAGGAATGCGTGCTTTTTTTGTTCGTTTCATCGCTACAATGATCAGATGAGAGGCCTGTTGAGCCGAAAGGAGGAGCTTGTCGTATTTCTTCCGGTTCCGCCTTTCCTTGGGCGTATGTTTCCAATAAAGTTCAGCATGGGTGATCCCGAACGCCCGGAGCGATGCTCCGCTATAGACCCAAAAGCGCCAGGGTTCCGTTTGTGCATGAGTAGGCGCCTGGTCGGCAAGTCGGAGCAGTTGTTTTATCTGCTCATCGGGAATTTTTTTGCCGTTCATCGCGGCTGCTTTGGTTGTACGGCGATTATTTATGATGGATTGCAGTACTTCAAAAGAATGCATAGTTTATAGGTTTTGCCAGGCAAAGTTAACGGAAGCAAAGTATTTAATTTGGTTACTTTTGTTTTTTTAAATATAACACAATGCATTGGATCTTACTTTTTATTGCGGGGCTTTTTGAGGTAGGTTTTGCGTCCTGTTTGGGAAAAGCGCGAACGGTTTCGGGTACAGAAGCTTTTTGGTGGTACGGCGGATTTGTCGTTTGCCTGACCATCAGCATGCTTTTGTTGATCCGCGTTACACAAACTTTGCCTATAGGAACTGCCTATGCGGTATGGACAGGCGTTGGCGCGGTCGGCACCGTGTTAGTAGGCATTTTTATTTTTAAGGAACCTGCGAACTTCTGGCGGCTGTTCTTTCTCTTCCTGTTGATTGGGTCTATTGCAGGCCTGAAGGTCGTTTCGCAATAATTCCGGTAAATTTTGCTTTTTTAAAATACTCTACTACCTTTGTGGACTAAAATAAAAAAATCATGAGCGACAACAACTCTTTGCATTACGAAACCTTGCAGGTACATGCGGGCTACAAACCTGAACCCACGACCAATGCTGCGGCAGTTCCGATTTATCAGACGACTTCTTTTGTTTTTGACAGCGCTGAACATGCTGCCGACCTTTTTGCGTTGCGGAAGTTCGGGAATATCTATACCCGCATAATGAATCCTACGACAGATGTGCTGGAGAAGCGGGTTGCTGCACTGGAAGGCGGTGTCATGGGGTTGGCGGTTTCTTCCGGGCAGTCTGCAGAGTTTGTAGCGTTACATAATTTACTTTTACCCGGTGATAATTTTATAGCCTCTTCATACCTGTATGGGGGAACGTACAATCAGTTTAAGGTAACCTTTAAGCGATTGGGAGTAGAGGCCCGTTTTGTTCCTATTGAAAAGCCGGAAACAATCGAACCCAAGATTGATGAAAATACGAAAGCTATTTTTATGGAGACTATAGGCAATCCGGCCTATGCGGTTCCGGATTTTGAAAAGATAGCAGCTATCGCTCAAAAGCATGATATTCCTTTGGTTGTGGACAATACTTTTGCTGCAGCAGGTTATTTGTGCAGACCGATAGATTATGGAGCCAATGTGGTAGTGCAGGCTGCCACCAAATGGATTGGCGGACATGGAAACAGCATTGGCGGTGTCATTGTGGATGCCGGTAATTTTAACTGGGGCAATGGAAAATTTAAGCAGTTTACCGAGCCTGATGAGGCTTATCATGGTATGAAGTTCTGGGAAGTATTCGGTGCGGACAGCCCGTTTGGGAATATCGCCTTCGCAATCAGAGCCCGTGTATGTGGTTTACGTACCTTTGGTACCGCGCTTTCTCCCCAAAATTCTTTCCTCTTTTTACAAGGGCTGGAGACACTTTCCCTGCGGGTACAAAAAACAGTTGATAATGCACTTGCACTGGCTAAGTGGCTGGAACAACATGACCAGGTAGAGTATGTAAGTTATCCAGGGCTGGAAAGCAGCCGCTTTCATGATAATGCGAAAAAATATTTGAAAAATGGGTTTGGGGGGGTATTGTCTTTCAAAATTAAAGGAGGCAGTCCAGCAGCAGATAAATTCATCAGTAAATTGAACCTGATTTATCATCTTGCAAATGTGGGCGATACGCGGACACTGATCATTCATCCCGCTACTACGACGCATCAGCAGCTTTCCGAAGAAGAGCAGCATAATGCAGGCGTAGAACCCGGATTATTGCGTATTTCATTGGGTATAGAACATATTGACGATATCAAGGCAGACCTGCAACAAGCGTTTGAAAGTGTCAAGTAAAATGCTCCAGCCCCCCTTGCGGTTAGCTACCGCCTGAGCGGGATTTTTAGGAAAAACGTAAAAGCTTTTGAGGTAGCGCTGTTTCTATCCGGAAGTCGCTCATTGGTGCACTCCTGCCTGACCGGCAGGCACCGATTGACGGATGACGACTTTTGAAGAACCCAAGGTGGAAAAAGCTGACTGCATGTAGCCTACTGCTTTCCTACCATCTTTGCAGGGTCAACCCATTCATCAAATTGTTCCGGACTCAAGTAGCCTAACGCTACGGCAGTTTCTTTAAGTGTTTTCCCTTCCGCCAGTGCTTTTTGTGCAATTTCCGCCGCTTTGTAATAACCTATTTTTGTATTGAGTGCCGTAACCAGCATGAGTGAATTATCCAGGTTCTTTTTGATATTGGCTTTCATGGGTTCAATACCGACCGCACAATTATCATTGAAGGAAACACAGGCTTCACCGATCAGGCGCGCACTATGCAGGAAATTGTAGATCATCACCGGTTTAAAAACATTAAGCTCGAACTGGCCGGTGGCGCCCCCTACGTTAATGGCTACGTCATTGCCCAATACCTGTGCTGCTACCATGGTGAGGGCTTCCGATTGCGTCGGATTTACCTTTCCGGGCATAATAGAAGAGCCTGGTTCGTTGGCCGGAATACGGATTTCACCAATGCCACAGCGCGGACCGGAAGCCAGCATGCGGATGTCATTAGCTATCTTCATCAGGCTGACGGCAACCGTCTTTAAAGCTCCATGAGCTTCTACTATCGCATCATGAGCGGCCAGGGATTCGAATTTATTCTTGGCGGTAATGAAAGGCAGGCCGGTCAATTCGGCAATCTTTTCCGCTACGTTTTTAGCATATCCCGGTGGGGTATTAATACCGGTGCCTACGGCGGTTCCTCCCAGCGCCAGTTCGCTGAGGTGGGGCAAGGTGTTATTAATAGCCCGGATACCATGTGCCAATTGGGCTGCATATCCGCTAATTTCCTGGCCCAGCGTTAAAGGGGTAGCATCCATAAAATGCGTACGGCCGATTTTAACAATGTTCTGATAAGCTTCTGCCTTCTCCTCCAAAGTAGTTTTTAGTTTTTCCAGCCCCGGCAAGGTAATTTCCATGAGCATCTTATAAGCAGCGATATGCATAGCCGTAGGGAATGTATCGTTGGAAGATTGCGATTTGTTGACATCATCATTAGGATGCAAAACCTTTTTTGCATCCGTTAGTTTTCCCCCATTTAAAACATGGGCACGAAATGCCACTACTTCGTTTACATTCATGTTGCTTTGCGTTCCTGATCCTGTTTGCCAGACAACCAGCGGGAACTGATCGTTTAGTTTTCCCTCCAGGATTTCATCACATACATTGGCGATCAGCATAGCTTTTTCTTTAGGTAAAACGCCGGCGGTTTCATTGGTAAGTGCCGCTGCTTTTTTCAGATACGCAAAAGCCTGAATAATTTCTTTGGGCATCTTGTTGATATCTGTGGCAATTTTAAAGTTTTCGATGGAACGTTCTGTTTGCGCGCCCCAGTATGCGTCGGCGGGTACTTTTACTTCTCCAATAGTATCCTTTTCAATCCGGTAGTTCATGGATGTATTTTTAATGTGAATGAGGTTCAAAGATACGAAGAATGTGACGAAATGTTGTTCCCTTTACCCCTTCCCTTCTTCGTGTCCAAGCTTCTTGTAATCTCTGAACTGGTAAGTGATATACAGGCTGAAGTAGCGTACGTTGTGCCTGTTGCTGCTGTATTGAATGTAACGATCGGTTTTGTAAAAATTCTCTTTTACGGAAGCCCCAAAGAGATTTTCTATACCCATGGAAATGCTGAGCGCATGTTCAAAGAAAGTCGCCCGGGTACGCAGGCCCGAGCTGAAATGAGAAGGCCTTTTACCTTGTGAAAAATAACGGGGGCCACGGTATCTTCCGTTCACGTTAAGGGAAATAAACTTGTATTTGAAAGAGGTCCAAATCTTAAAGTTACCGGTAAATCCGGAAACATTCTGAAAGTCTTCGCTTACATGCTCGTCATCAGACTGCATGGAGTAGGCGGAAAGCCCGCCGCCTGCATTAACATTCAAGCTGGCATCCCAACCCGGTAAATTTTTAAAGTAGTGAATGCCCGCATTAAGTGCGGCGGATTGTCTTTTCCGGTTGTTTAGGTTGACATAGGTTCTTGTTGATACTCCACTGCTGTCTACCGTGGTATAAGGGGATATCACATCCGTTGAGATGGCATCTTCCAGGTTTAAGGAAGTATAAAAGATATCTTGTTCAAACTCATAGCGTAATTTGTACTCATTGGTAAACTCCGGCCGCAAGTCCGGATTGCCGGTCCGTATATTGAGCGGATCACTGTTGTCCACATAAGGATTCAGTTGTCGCCAGTCGGGCAGGTCCAGCTTCCGGTCATAATGGAAAGACAATTCATGGTTGCCCATCTCGTATTTGGCGGAGGCACCGGGAATAAAATTGGAATAATTATAGGAAATGAGGCCCATGCTGTCATTGGGAACAGTGTTTTGTTCATAGCGCTGAAAACCCGGATTGAAATGCACCGTCAGTCGTTGGTCTTCTTTTGGACTGTAGTTGAAGCCGACGGCGTTGCGGGAAGAAAGCACATGACTGTTTACGCTGCTTCCACGGTAGTCATCGTGGCTGCCATTCACCTTATAGGATACACTGGCTGCCGCTACCCAACCCAGCTTTTTATCTCTTTTTCCCAGGAGTACCAGAAAACCGTAATCTTTATTCTCACTGAAGTAGTTGGTGGACAGCCTTTTATTTTCATACATTTCGTTCGTTGAAGTAGCAGTATCCGAACGGCTGACATTGTTCAGGTTGTGCCGTTTTCCGAAAGAAAAAGAACCATTGATCAGATAGAAGTGCTTGTACTCGCTTCCGAAAGTATTTTTGTATTGAAGGTGGGATCGCAAGCCGCTACTGGTGCGGTTGCCTTTATTTTGTTGAAGTAGTGTATCACCTTTGATCAGGTAGGCGCCCGTAGAAAAACGATTGCTGTTGCTGCTGCGTTGCCTGATGTTGATAGAGGCATTCAATTCCTTTCCTTCCTTATCATATTCTTTCTTGTAATCCGCGCTGCTGCTGCTGCTGTAGCCGCTGGAGCGGCTTGTATTGTTTTGATTCCGGTTTTGATCCGGGGTGTTTTTGGGGGTTGTAATATGGCTGATATCACTGCTTTTATTTCGGTCCTGGTCCCAATCGAGGCGGGCGCGAAGACGGAGTTCCTCTTTTTCTGAAAACTGAAAAGTATAACGGGCGTTCAGGTTTTGTCCAAAATCTGTGCTTTTACGGTAGCTTTTCTGGTCCAGTATGGTAGAGTCGTCATTTTTTAAAAAACTGGTGCGGTACAAGTAGCTGCTGTCGGTACGGTGACGCAGGTTGTTGCTGTAATCCAGCCGGAACGGCTTGAGGTTCATGTTGAAACGCATGCGTCCCGTCTGCTCATTGTGCGAATTGACCCCTGCTGTGACAGCGGCGTTGTAGCCACGATAGCGGATTTTCCTGGTAATGATATTGAGATAATAACGATCTGTAATCCCCGCGGCCAGCGCCTTGGCAGCATCTTCCGGATCTGGGGGAGTTTTAAGGATTTCAACTTTTTCAATCATAAATGCCGGAGTATTTTGTAAATATTCGTTTACATTGAACCCCAAATCTGAAATAGGTTTGCTGTCAATATACACCCCCACATTGCCCTCGCCTTTTACACGGATGTTGTTATTGGCATCCAGCGTGAGTGAAGGGGCATATTCCAGGACATCCTGGGCGGTACCACCGGTCTGGAAGCCTTCCGGTACATTGAAGATGATGCTGTCGTCTTTGAATTCGTACATGGGCGCCTGCTCGGCGGTCACGGTGACGGTATTCAGTTCATTGGAAAGCGGGCTGAGTCCGACTGCTCCTACATCCAGGTGCTTCTCCTTCTTTTTTAGGGCAATGGGAATAAAGCGGTCCTGGTAGCCCAGGAAAGAAATTTTCAACAGCAACGTTTGTTGCTTTTTGACGGAGAACGAGAACTGCCCTTTCTCATTGGTGTAGTTGCCGTCTATGATGGAGGAATCAGCAGCATGGAGCAAGGCGACGGAAGCGAAATTCAGCGGTTCGCCATTTTTATTATCTACTACTTTACCTTGGATGGTCACCGTCTCATTCTCCTGTTGTGCAGTGCTTTGCAACGGAAGAAATAACAATGCCCAACATAAATAGCGTACCGTAAAGTATAATTTCTTCTTCATGCCTTGCTTTTGCGTCTTCGGGTATGTAGTAAAAGCTTTAAAATTAAGTTTATTCCTTTGATCCGACCCATTAAAATGTATAAGGTGTCAATAAGATAGATGGGAGGGAAATTCTGCGTATTACCTAGCAGATGGCAGCCCAATTTTGTATGTGTTTATCTTGTGCGTGACAGCGTGATTCAGGCGATTTCCGCCTTCAGGCTCAAATCAAGACTAATCGCATGGTGAATAACAGCGCCTGCGGAGATAAAATCCACGCCGGCGCGGGCGTAGTCCGCTATGGTTTGCAGGGTAATGCCGCCGGAAGCTTCTGTTTCATAGCGGCCATTAATATATCGTACTGCTTTGGCGGCTTCGGCCGGCGTAAAATTATCGAGCATGATGCGGTGGACTTTTCCTGTTGCGACAATTTCTCTGACCTCTTCCATGCTGCGGGCCTCCACTTCTACCGGGAGGCTGAGCTTGTTGGCCTGCAGGTATTTTTCCACACGAAGGATAGCCTGCCGGATACCCCGGGAAAAGTCGATATGGTTATCCTTCAGCATGATCATGTCATAGAGCCCCATGCGGTGGTTGTACCCCCCTCCTATGCGTACGGCTTCCTTTTCCAAGAGTCGGAAATTGGGGGTGGTCTTTCGGGTATCCAGTAGTTTTGTAGGATAATCTTTTATTTTCGCTACGTATTTTTCCGTCAGCGTAGCGATACCGCTCATGCGTTGCATGCAGTTGAGCACCAGCCTTTCTGCCTGGAGGATCGTATGCACTTTACCTGCGACTTCAAAGGCACTTTCTCCTGCTTTCATCAGCTCGCCGTCTTTTTTAAACGCGGTAAAAGAAATGGTTTTTTCCAGAAACTGAAAGATGCTTTGGGCTACTTCCATACCGGCTAAAATACCCTTTTCCTTTATTTTTAATACGGCACGTCCCTCGGTTTCCGGAGGGATACAGGCAAGAGTACTATGGTCTGCCGCCCCAATGTCTTCTTTTAAGGCGGCGCTTATAAAATGTTGCAGGTTCTTTTCGGTAATCATGCTTTAGTTATTGGGGATTAATTTTGTTTACTTCCGTATGCCGGAAGCAGGTTTTTATGTGATCGTTGATCAGGCCCGCTGCCTGCATGAAGGCGTAACAGATCGTGGGACCGACAAACTTGAATCCTCTCTTTCTTAAATCCTTGCTCATGGCTTCCGATTCGGGAGAAGTGGCTAAAGGCAGGTCCTTAGGGCTGCGTCTTGTGTTTATGGTTTTATAATCGACAAATTGCCAGATGTACCGATCGAAGGTTCCGAATTCTTTTTGCACTTCGATAAAGCGTTGCGCATTGGTGACGGTGGCATTTATCTTTAATTTGTTTCTGATAATCCGGGGATCCGCCATCAGTTTTTGCAGGCGTTTAGGGGTAAACAGACTGACTTTGGCCGGATCAAAGCCTGCAAAGGCTTGGCGGAAGTTTTCTCTTTTGTACAAGATGGTTTTCCAACTTAAGCCCGCCTGAAAGGCATCCAATGTGATGAATTCAAAAAGTTTTTGATCATCATGCAATGGGGTTCCCCATTCCTGATCATGGTAACGGATCATCAGCGGGTCGTCTTGCGGCCAGAAACAACGTGTTTTTTTTGTGTCACACATAGAAACTTAATTATTGGTTTCCCCCTTCCAGGTTCTTTTCCAGCGTTTATGGCTCCAAAGCCAGTTTTCGGGTTGCCGGTGGATACAATCTTCCAGAAAGCGGACAAACGCTTCGGTAATTTCTCCTTTTTCCGTCTTTCCGGCGTCTTCAAACGCCAAGGTTGTTTCGATTTTATAGTATCCCCGTTTTACTTTATAGATATTGCCAAATACGATGGCTAAGTTATTCCTTCTGGCCGTCAGTTCAGGTCCCTTAAAAAAAGAAGTCATTTTATTCATAAACGGAAACCAGTACGCCCGGCGGGGATTAGGTGGATTCTGATCGGTGACCAGCACACTGGTGTACGTTTTGTCCTTAAAGGGCTCCATTTCAGGAAGAATATTGATGGAAGAAACCATTGTGCTGCCGAAACGGCTGCGGATATATCGGAATAAGCGGTCGGTAGTTTTGTTGCTCGGAGGTTTATAGGCGATCAGCAGGGGCCGTCTGGTAATCAGGCGGAGGTAAAAATTGGCCCATTCCCAGTTAAAAAAATGGCCCAGCAGTACCTGGCAGGTTTTGTTCTTTTCTTCCAAGTCTGGAAAGATGTTGTTTTCATAGGTAAATCGTTTCCGGATTTGCCTTTTGCTGATGCTCATCATCTTGATCGTTTCCAGCATCTGATCGGTAAGACCAAGATAAAAGCGCCGGGCCATGTGTTGACGTACTGTACTGGATTGTTCAGGGAAAGCCTGGCGGAGGTTCTCAAAAACGACCTTTCTCCGATAGCCGACGACGTGATAGAGGAGAAAAAAAAGCCCGTCAGACAAGCGATAAAGCACCCAGAAGGGAAGTAATGACAAGAGATAAAAAATGCAAAATACCGGATAATACATGAGTAAACGTCCTGTTACGGGCTTGCAAGGTACATCAGATTCTTTATCTTTACTGAAAAATGGACCTATGAAGCGTGGTAAAGTGATCCTTATAATTATTCTCCTTATCCTGATCGTCATGCAGTTTTTCCGCCCGGAAAAAAACACGAGTAATGCGGATCCTGTCAACGGAATAGCTACCAAATACGAGGTGCCTATGAATGTATTGATGGTATTGAATGACGCCTGCTACAACTGCCATTCCAACTATACCACCTATCCCTGGTATTATAATGTGCAGCCGGTGGGCTGGTGGATGGATTATCACATTGACCAGGCGAAAAAGCACGTTAACTTTTCGGAATTCGCTACCTATTCAAAAGAGGATGCCCGCCATGCTTTCCATGAGATCAATGAAGTCATGACCGAGCACCTGATGCCCTTGAAATCCTACCGGCTCATGCACAAGAACGCGCGGTTAACGGATGAACAGTATAAAAAAGTGGCGGATTGGGCCGCAGAAATGGAAGCTAAATTGCGATAAGTAATCTATTGGTCTTTATCATACACCCGCACGTAGTCAATCTTCATTTGTGCCGGAAATATAGCAGGGTCTATGCCTTTTTGTCCTCCCCAGGCCCCACCGATGGCCAGATTAACGATAAGATAGTGCGGCGTATTAAAAGGCCATTCGGCAGTTGTTTTATGTTCATTCTTGAAAGTGAGGCAACGGCTGCTGTCTACATAAAAATCGATTTTTTCAGGGGACCAGTTGATCGCGTAGACATGAAAAGTATCCATGCAGTCCGGCAGTAGGGTATCCGCGGTTTTTTCTTTTCCATTCATCCAATTATAGGCCTTCGTATGAATTGTTGTATGTACGACCCCGGGGTCATAACCGACGTGCTCCATGATATCTATCTCCCCGCAATCGGGCCAACCTACCGAGTCGATGTTGCTGCCCAGCATCCAGATAGCCGGCCAGGTGCCTCTGCCCTTAGGTAACTTCGCCCGTACTTCTATTCGTCCGTAGGTCCAGTCTGCCTTGCCTTTGGTAATGAGGCTGGCAGAGGTAATGGGACGTCGTTTGCCATTAATTAATGCAGAATCCTTTCTGGCTTCCAGAATCAGGTAGCCATTTTCTATGCGGGCGTTTTCCTTTCTGGCTTTGGTGTAATATTGTTTTTCCTGGTTCCTAAGATAACCTTCTTCATAGTTCCATTTGGCAGGATCCGGAAGACCCGCTTTGTTAAATTCATCGGACCAGATCAGTTTCCATTCCTTTTTCTTCGTCCCTTCCTGCCGGGTATTTTGGTTTTGACAGGAGGTCCAGTACAGGGCGCATGGTATCATTAAAAACAAAAATAGCAGTTTCATAAGCAGGCATGTTGTGGCAAACAGGAACGAAATTTACACAAAGATTATAAGAAATTCCTTAATTTGAACAATTTACGGGAAATTTACGGTGATATTGGTCGGTCATGAGAAGAATATTCCTTCCTGCTTTTTTAGGGTTGCTCCTGTTTTCGGGCAGAGTCCTTTATGCGCAGCGGTTTAGCGGAACAAAAGGAAGTGTTTACAGCCCGGTAATAAACACGGCCTCCCAGCCTGCTGCAGGCGCCGATATGCCCTATAACTGGAGCGTTGAGATCGCGGGGGGCAATACCTTCTGGAGCAATAACATTGTCAAGCTTAGTCCCGCGCTTTTTGATTGGAATGCCGATTCTATTAATCTGGGTCCCTATTTTGTCAAAGGCAGAAGAAAACACTGGGGAACGATCAATGCCGACTTGGATCTCCTTCATTTTCTTTTCCATGTCCCTGGTGCGGGAAAATGGGTTGTAGGGGCGGGCTGGAATATCCGATCTCGGGTTTTTGCCGGTCGACTGAACTACGATTACCAGGATACCATGACCGCTTTCAGTGATTTTTTAATCGCCAATGCCATAGGAACACCACAACGGGGACTGTTGGTTAATCAGCAGTGGATGGAATGGTTTGTCAATGCTTCTACTACTTTACGGGAAACGGAATTTGAAAAAATAACTGTTGGTGCTAGTTTAAAGTTCATTAAAGGGATGAGTGCGGAAGCCATTGACATCACCGGTTTGCAACTCGGTGCCTTTCCCAAAGATATGCCGCAGTATTTCGCGATCACACAAATGACCGGGCGCTACGGCTATTCCGGAAACCTGGAGGAATTGGAGGACGATCACGGCACCGCTGAGGGGCTTCGGACATTATCGAATGGAAGTCCGCTTTCTGTGGGACTGGACATTGGCGTTGTTTACACCCGGAAAAAGCCCGTTTTAATTGCCGGCTTTCCGGAACGGGAAGCTTCTGATTACCAATGGAAGCTGAGCCTGGCCCTGATGGATATAGGCAGACTCAAATATCCGCTCGGCCGGGAAAGTCGCGTGGTCAAAGGGCTTGACCGCCAGCCGGATGCAGATTACCTGCAGTATATTGTGGAACGGGCACCATCGTTGGCTGCCCTCAATGATTCGTTGGACAACATAGCCGATATTTCCCCTTGGGAAGGAGCTTTTTCTGTGTCTTTGCCGACAACTTTGCAGGTGGGGTTCGATAAAAATATAGGACGTCACGTTTATGTTCATGCCCAGCTTGCCTTGGATGCCACTTTATTAATCCCCGGTGTGGATTACCACACCCATACTCTCAATCACCTGGTCTTGACGCCGCGCTGGGAGCGCAAGCGCATCGGCCTGTATGCACCCCTGTATCTCAATGACAAAGGAGCTTTCCTGGCGGGAGCCGCGATCCGTGTTGGTCCGCTGACGGCAGGACTTCATGACTTCGGCTGGCTATTTGACCATACCAAAAACGGAGGAGGCTATGTCGCCCTTACCATTAAGAAATTTTTTAAAGAAAAAGAAGAATGCCCTTCTTTTTAAACGGAACGCCGCTTTTTCTTAGACTTTTTCCAAAATATTTTTAATTTTTCCATTCCTGGCGTATCTTTGCCCCGTTATTATGAACATTTTTGCACACAGCCACCATCATGATCATTCTTGCCCTTAGGTAAGCAGGGTGTTTTGTGTGAAATATACATCATTCGATAGGCTTACCTGAACGGGTAAGCTTTTTTTATGTAAAAAACGAACAGGTATGACGAAGCTAAAATTAGCTATTCAAAAATCGGGAAGATTGCATGATGACTCGATGAAATTATTAAAGGAATGTGGCATTGACATCAACAACGGTGTAAACCGCCTCAAAGCCGATGCCGGCAACTTTCCTTTGGAAGTGTTTTTTCTGAGAGACGATGACATCCCCCAGTATGTAGAGGATGGCGTAGCGGATGTGGGCATTGTAGGAGAAAATGTGGTTTTGGAAAAGAGCAAAAAAGTGCAGGAAGTAGAAAAGCTTGGATTTGGAAAATGCCGGCTGTCAATTGCCATCAGCAAGGAAAAAACATATAATACGTCCAAGGACCTGGAAGGGGCGCGTATTGCTACCAGCTATCCGGTCATTGTCAAAAAGTTTTTGGAAAAAAATAATATCCATGCCGAGATCCATGAAATCAGTGGTTCGGTGGAAATAGCGCCCGGTATCGGTCTTTCCGATTGCATTTGCGACCTGGTCAGCAGTGGTTCTACTTTGTTTATGAACGGGCTGAAAGAAGTAGAAGTCATCTTGCGTTCGGAAGCGGAATTAATAGCGGGGAAAAAATTGGGAAAAGATCAGCAGGCCCTTATCGACAAGCTGTGTTTTCGGATCAAGTCGGTCAAGAAGGCGAAAAACAACAAATACATTCTGCTTAATGCACCCAATGATAAGCTGGACGTGATTTGTCATTTGTTGCCAGGCATGAGAAGCCCGACCGTACTGCCGCTGGCTAATGAAGGATGGAGCTCTGTGCACTCCGTGGTGAATGAAAATGATTTTTGGGGCATTATCGAAAACCTGAAAGCCAATGGGGCGGAGGGAATTTTGGTTGTCCCTATTGAAAAAATGATTTTATAGATGATGCGGGTGATTACATATCCTTCTGAGCGGGATTGGCCCGTGTTGCTTCAGCGCCCGGCTATAGCTGTCGCCGCGCTGGAGTCTGTGGTAAGGCCTGTTCTGAACAAGGTGAAGACGGATGGAGATAAGGCTGTTTGTGAATATACGCGGCAATTTGATAAAGTCGTTGTTGATGCATTGCAAGTAAGCCCGGAAGAAATCGCCGAGGCAGCATCCTGTATTCCCCAGGCGTTACGGGAAGCCATACAGCAGGCAAAGGCAAATATTGAAAAATTCCACTACGCACAGAAGGAGGAAGTGACAAAAATAGAAACCATGCCCGGCGTCCTCTGCTGGCGTAAATCCGTAGGCATAACACGTGTGGGCCTTTATGTGCCGGGAGGGACAGCCCCTTTGTTTTCCACTGTTTTAATGCTTGGTATTCCGGCCCGGATCGCAGGCTGTAAAGAAATTGTTTTATGTTCTCCGCCTTCCGCCGAAGGTAAATTACCCCCTGCTATCTTATATGCGGCCTCCTTGGCGGGCATTACCCAAATCTATAAAGCGGGTGGCGTACAGGCGATTGGTGCGATGGCCTACGGAACGGAGACTATTCCAAAAACGGATAAAATATTTGGGCCGGGGAACCAGTATGTTACCTGCGCGAAACAGCTGGTTGCACAACAGGGAACAGCCATTGACATGCCTGCCGGTCCTTCGGAAGTGGCGATTTATGCCGATGACAGCTGTATTCCGGAATTTGTTGCGGCCGACCTGCTTTCTCAGGCTGAACACGGGAAGGATAGCCAGGTGTTGCTCGTTACGACTGATAAGCCGGTTATTGAAAAAATTCAGCATCAGATAAAAATTCAGCTTGATAAACTGCCTCGTAAAGCCATGGCTGAGCAGGCCTTAGCGAACAGTAAAATTATTTTACTTGCAAAGGAAAAAGACGCTCTGGATCTGCTGAATGAATATGCGCCGGAGCACCTGATCCTGGCCTGCAGAAATGACGAAGCTGCAGCGGAGAAAGTAACGAATGCAGGTTCGGTGTTCCTTGGTCATTATTCTCCAGAGAGTGTGGGAGACTATGCCAGCGGAACCAACCATACCCTGCCTACCAACGGGTATGCCAAGGCATACAGTGGTGTATCGGTCGATAGTTTTATCAGGAAAATCACCTTCCAGCAATTAAGTAAAACGGGACTGCGAAATATTGCTCCCGTCGTAGAAGAGATGGCCGCTGCCGAAGGGCTGGAAGGGCATAAAAATGCAGTAGCTGTTCGAAAAAAGTAATGATATGTTTGATATAGAGAAGCTGATCCGCCCAAATATTAAAAAGCTGAAACCTTATTCTTCGGCACGCGATGAGTTTAGTGGCACCGCTTCTGTTTTTCTGGATGCCAATGAAAACAGTTTTGGGTCGCCTTTGGAAAAAAACTATCACCGTTACCCCGATCCTTTACAGAAGAGGTTAAAAGAAAGCATTGCACAAATAAAAGGTGTGCCGGCCCCCCATGTTTTTTTAGGAAACGGAAGCGATGAATGCATTGATTTGCTGTACAGGGCTTTCTGTAATCCGGGAAAAGACAATGTCATTATCTGCCCGCCGACTTATGGCATGTATGAGGTGAGCGCACACATTAACGACATTGAGGCACGGGAAGCAAAGCTGGATGCCCATTTTCAATTGCAACCCGACCTGATCGCCTCCTTAATAGATGAACATACCAAGATGGTCTTTATTTGTTCCCCTAATAATCCTACAGGCAATGCGATCGTACGTGATGAAATAGAAATGCTGCTGAATAACTTCAACGGGTTGGTGGTGATAGATGAAGCCTACATCAATTTTTCACGCTACCGTTCCTTTATTCAGGAGTTGACGGAATATCCCAACCTGGTGGTTCTGCAAACTTTTTCCAAAGCCTGGGGGTTGGCCGCTTTACGCCTGGGAATGCTGTTTAGCAGTTTGCCGATAGTGCATGTGTTAAATAAGATTAAACCACCTTATAACATTAGTCAGGCAACCCAGGAGTTAGCAATAGAAGCATTGGTACGCGTCGCCGAGGTCAATGAAAAAACGAAACAATTAGTTATAGAACGAGAAAAATTACGGAAGGACCTGGGAGCATTGCCTTTTGTAGCGTTTATTTATCCGAGCGATGCGAATTTTTTGTTGGTAAAAATGCAAAATGCATCTGCTGTTTACCAGGCATTGGTAGAAAAAGGCATTATTGTGAGGGACCGGAGCCAGGTGATGCTGTGTGAGAATTGTCTGCGTATTACAGTAGGTACGCCCGAGGAAAATATAATGTTGCTGCAGGCCCTTGGCGAAGTAACAGATAAAAGTTAATTTAATGTGAAACAATCAACAGGGACGTATTTGAGGTAAGCGGCTTTTAGCGGTCCTAAAACAAGACGGAAAAAAGAGGAGACGAGCGCTTGTTTTAAAGTTTTATCCTCATTGGAAAAGGAAGAGTATTTAAGGAATGCTTTTAAATAACAATGAGCATTGTGTTACAAGTGAAGTGAGCTAAATCGCGGTACTTCCCGTCGGCAAGACCGGTTCAGTTGCATACTTGTAAACATAATATACAAACTATTTAATTTTTGATATAACAAAAAAACACAAAAGATCATCATGGCAAAACGCGTATTGTTTATTGATAGAGACGGAACCCTTATCCATGAACCGGAAGACCGGCAAATCGACAGCCTGGAGAAGCTGCAATTTTATCCTAAAATCTTTCAGGCACTTGCCGGCATTGCAAAGCTGGATTATGAATTGGTAATGATCACGAATCAGGACGGGCTGGGAACAGATCATTTTCCCGAAGAAACCTTCTGGCCCGCTCACAATAAAATGATGGAAGCACTGGAGAATGAAGGCATTCATTTCCGGGAGGTGCTTATCGACCGCACTTTTAAGAAGGAGAATAAGCCGACCCGGAAGCCGGGTACTGCTTTGCTGACCCATTATATGAACAACCCGGCGTATGATCTGGAAAATTCTTTTGTCATTGGCGACCGCATCAGCGATGTAAAACTGGCGCAGAACCTGGGCGCCAAGGGCATATGGATCAATACCGGGCATGGACGCGGCTGGGAGGATGTGGCTGAATCGCCGGAAGAAATGGCTCCTTACATTGCTTTGGAGACTACGGACTGGAATAAGATCTATGCTTTTCTGAAGTTTCCCGGTCGTGCGGTGCAACATCAGCGAAATACCTCAGAAACCCAAATTCAACTTAAGCTGAACCTTGACGGCACCGGTCAAACTGCCATTCATACGGGCATTGGTTTTTTTGATCATATGCTGGAACAAGTGGGCCGTCACGGGATGATGGATCTGGATATAAAAGTCCATGGCGACCTGCATATTGATGAGCATCATACCATTGAGGATACGGCATTGGCGCTGGGAGAAGCGGTAAATAAAGCGCTTGGAGACAAACGCGGTATTGAACGTTATGGCTTTGTCCTGCCCATGGATGATTGTCTGGCACAGGTAGCCCTGGATTTCGGAGGAAGAAGCTGGCTGGTATGGGAAGCGGAATTCCAGCGCGAAAAAGTAGGAGAGATGCCCACCGAAATGTTTTATCACTTTTTTAAGTCCTTTTCCGATGCGGCCCGGTGCAATCTGAATATCAAAGCAGAAGGGGAAAATGAACATCATAAAATAGAAGCTATTTTCAAAGCTTTTGCCAAAGCTTTAAAAAAGGCGGTGAAAAGGGATCCCGATCACCGGCTGCTCCCCAGCACCAAGGGAATGCTGTAGGATAAGCGGGCTTACAGCCAGTTGCCGACATTACAACTATTCTGGTTTCGCATTTCAGGTCTGATTCGCTTCGTGTCATCAACACCGGAAACGATTTTGCTGTCGCTTCCTTTTCTGTACGCGTTGCGTCGCTTAACGGTTTTATGTCTTGTGGTAAAGGGTGTAAGCGGTTACCTGGAGACGCCAAAAGGATCAATTGTAACCTCTGCCTTACTCATGCACTCTATAGTACAAAATTAATCTTTTAAAACTATAAAGTTATGCGTATAATTAAATCAGTCGTCGGGAACGCAGCCCTGCTGTTGGCGTTTCTCTTATCAGCTGTTTTTTCCTTTGCACAGGAGAAGACACCTCAACTCACCGATCCGGAAATTGCCTCAGTGGCTGTTACTGCCAATCAAATTGATGTGAACTATGCCGGAATTGCCTTGAAAAAATCAGACAATGAGGCGGTAAGGGCATTTGCACAGAATATGAAGCAGGACCATACCGCTGTTATTAAGCAGGCGGTAGCCCTGGCGAAAAAGCTAGGGGTTACGCCGAAAGATAATGCGGTCACCCGTTCGCTGCTTAAAGGAGAAAAGAAAACTGCCAGGATATTGAAGACCAAAGAGGGAAAGGCTTTTGACAAGGCTTATATCGATAACGAGGTGGCCTATCACGAAGCAGTTATTTCAACTGTCAAAAACGTGCTGATCCCCGAAACCCATAACCAACAGCTAAAAGACCTGCTTGTTAAGGTTTCGCCGGTTCTGGTACAGCACCTCCAACATGCCAGAATGGTACAAAAGAAGCTTAAGTAAAGGGAGGAAATAAATGAAACAGCTTCATTGTTTTTTTGCAACTATGGCCTTAGCGGCCCTCGTCTGGGAAGGATGCCAAACACCGACCGGACGGGTCATTGCACCTCAGACGGACACCGTATATATCAGCGGGATGAAGTTCCGGCCCGAGGTACTACGGGTGAATAAGTCAGATACCGTCATTTGGATAAACCAGGATCTTGTAAAACACAATGTAACCGCTTATCCCGGCGAAAAATGGACCTCCGGGCCTATTCCTCCCGACAGCTCGTGGAGGAGGGTTGTGTCTGACACTTTCAACTATTTCTGTAGCATTCACCCTACAATGAAAGGGCAGGTTAAACTAAAGGCACCTTAATGGAACGTGCAGTGTTTTGAAGGACGGTGTTTTTGATTAGGGGGAGCTGCTCCGGAGTCGTTTTCCGGAGCAGCTTATTTTTCACCCGGGAGAACGAACTTTTGTGGGCGGCGGTTTGTAACTTTTTTGGTACTTGCCTACTCTGTTATAATATCCCCTAAACCCCAAAACTATGGATTCTTCATACACAACAAAGGACCCGCTTTCCGATCATTTCCTTATTTCCCGGATTTTATCGGGAGAAACTGCCTGCTATGAACAGATTGTACGCCGTTATAACGCCTATTTGTATAAAATCGGCCGTTCTTATGGGTATAACCACTCCGATACGGAAGACCTCATGCAGGATGCTTATGTTGCGGCCTATCTTCACCTCAAAGATTTCAGAAACCAGGCGTCTTTCAAAACCTGGCTGGCCAAAATCATGTTACACCTGTGTTTTCATAAAAGACAAAAATTCAGTTTCAAAAAAGAAGTAGCCATGTCAAACTGTTCGGACGAGAGAACTGCTCCGCTATTTACGGACCAAAGGGCCGCTGATACCGGAAAAACGGTGATCAATGACGAACTCAATAATGTCTTGGAAACCGCCATACAGCAGATTCCTTATGGCTATCGAATGGTTTTTACACTAAGAGAGCTGAACGGTCTCAACGTAACGGAGACTGCTGAAGCGTTGAACATTTCTGAGGCCAATGTTAAAACCAGGCTAAGCAGGGCAAAGAAGTTGCTGCAAAATGAACTGCAGGCGGTATATGCCCGGGAGGATTTGTATGAATTTAACCTGATTTATTGTGATGGCATGGTAGCGCGTGTTATGGCAGCACTTGGGCTGAAATATTCCGGTTCTTAAACCCTATTTTTAAGGCTTTTCCCGGGAATTTGGAGGAAAAACGAAAGAAAAATTTTGTAAATTCAATTTTGTTTGCAAATTTTGCAGGGAATGCAGCATATTGATACATACACACAGTGGTGGTGGCATGGTTTTCCAAACGGAAATGCTGTGTAGGGTAGCCACGTAGGTATGATTATATAAAGACGTTAAGAGGCTCGTCCCGCCAGCAGGCGGAATGAGCCCTTTTTAATTTAAGCAGTTTAAATCTTACGAATGGAAGCAATTAAAGTGAAAACACGGTATAAAAAAATGTTAGCGGACCTGTTTACGCCGGTAGCCATTTACCTGCGTATCCGGGATAAATTTCCAGGATCGGTATTGCTGGAAAGCGCAGACAATTACTCTACGGACAACAGCCGCTCCTACATAGCCATTAAACCTATCGCGGGAATGGAAATCAATAAAGATCATCTGGAATATAAGTATCCCGGCAACAAGGAAGTGAAGGAACCCCTGAAAGAAAAGAAGAATGTACCCGAACAACTGATGACTTTCATCAGCAGCTTTCAATCAGATGCGCCTTCCCCCGTTAGTGTTTCTGAGAGCCTTTTCGGATATACCAGCTACGAAGCTATCCGCTTTTTTGAAACTTTGGATTTAGATGTAAAGGATGGACGGAAGCCGGAAATTCCATTGCTTCGTTATCGGCTGTACCAGTATGTAATTGCCATTGACCACTTTAAGGACGAACTGTATTTATGTGAGAATCAGATCGGGGGCATCGAAAGCGAATTTGAAGAAATAGAATCTCTTATTAGGAATAAAGATTGCCCCTCTTACCGGTTTGAATCAAGTGGCGCGGAAAAAAGCAATCTTTCCGATGAAAGTTACCGCGAAATGGTGCGGAGAGGCGTAGCCCATTGCCACCGGGGCGATGTGTTTCAAATTGTGCTTTCCAGGAGCTTCCGGCGGAAGTTTGCCGGGGATGAATTCAATGTCTACCGTGCCCTGCGTTCAATTAATCCTTCGCCGTACCTGTTTTATTTTGACTATGGCGATTATAAACTGATGGGGTCCTCTCCTGAGTCACAATTGGTGGTGCACAAGAACAAGGCGACGATTCATCCGATTGCCGGGACGGTAAAACGCAGCGGTGATGAGGAAAAAGACCAGGCGGCTACTAAACGGCTGCTGGAAGATCCGAAGGAAAATGCCGAACATGTTATGCTGGTGGATCTGGCCCGTAATGATATGAGCCGGCATGCGACAGACGTACATGTTTCACAGTACCGGAAAGTACACGCTTATTCGCACGTTATTCACTTGGTTAGTGAAGTAACCGGTACCATCCCGAAAGGAACCAATCCCTTTGAACTGCTGGCGGCGAGCTTTCCGGCGGGTACGCTGTCCGGGGCGCCCAAGTACAGGGCGATGGAGTTGATTCACGAATATGAACCAGCGGAAAGGGGATTCTATGCCGGCTGTATCGGTTCGGTAGGATGGAACGGTGATTTCAATCACGCTATAATGATCCGTTCCTTTTTGAGCAAACAAAATACCTTGCGTTACCAGGCCGGAGCAGGCATCGTTTCACGCTCCATACCGGAATCAGAACTACAGGAGGTAAATAATAAGCTCAATGCGCTTAAACAAGCGATTGAATTGGCTGAAGAACTTTAATTAACAACGACTAACTTTTTAGTAATATCAAATGAAAATACTGGTTTTTGATAACTATGATTCGTTTACCTATAATCTTGTTCACTTAGTTAATAATATAGTAAATTCTACGGTGGATGTTTATAGAAACGACGCGATTCCCTTAGAGGAGATTAAACGATATGATAAAATTATTTTGTCTCCCGGTCCCGGGCTTCCTGAGGAATCCGGCCTATTGCTCCCTTTGATTAAAGAATATGCCGCGACAAAATCTATTCTTGGCGTCTGCCTGGGAGAGCAGGCAATTGCGGAAGCCTTTGGTGGAAAACTGATTAACCTTGAAGAAGTCTATCATGGCGTTTCCACTCCCGTTAAAATATTAGACAGGGAGAATAAGCTGTTCTGTGGCCTGCCGGAGGTTATTGAAGCCGGACGGTATCATTCCTGGGTGGTAGCGGAGGAAGGTTTGCCGGATTGTCTGAAAATAACCGCCCGTGATGAACAGCAATTTATTATGGGCTTGCAACATGAAGATTACGATGTCTGTGGGGTACAATTTCATCCTGAAAGCGTATTAACACCTGATGGAGAGGTGATTTTAAAAAACTGGCTTCAAAGCTGAACTGAAAAGAATGAACATCCGGAATTGGAAACCATATCACTTGATAACTTTTAAATCAGCATGAAAGAAATACTAAATTACCTGTTTGAATACAAAACCCTGTCTAAGGAAAAGGCATACGAAGTATTATTCAATATCTCCAAGGGGGTATATAACGAAAGCGAAATGGCGGCTTTTATGACGGTCTACCTCATGCGCAGCATTACGGTAGAGGAATTAAGCGGTTTTCGCCAGGCTTTACTCGAATTATGTTTACGCGTCAATCTCGATGGATACGATACCTTGGATATTGTGGGTACGGGTGGCGACGGAAAGAATACCTTTAATATTTCCACCGCCTCCTGTTTTATTGCGGCAGGTGCAGGGGCAAAAGTCTCTAAACATGGCAACTACGGGGTGTCGTCTATAAGCGGTGCCAGCAATGTAATGGAGGCGCTGGGCTATCAATTTAAAAATGAAGAAGGCAAGTTACAGGAAGAGACAGAAAAGGCGGGCATTTGTTTCTTGCATGCTCCTTTGTTTCATTCCGCCCTGAAAAATGTCGGCCCCATACGCAAACAACTGGGCGTGCGGACCTTTTTTAATGTAATGGGGCCGCTGATAAACCCTGCCTTTCCAAAGGCCCAAATGATCGGTGTCTATAGCCTGGAGGTGGCCCGTGCATACAATTATCTGTTCCAGCAAACCGATAAAAGATTTTCCATTGTTTACAGCCTGGACGGATACGATGAAATATCATTAACCAGCGATACCCGAATCATTGATAACCAGGGAGAACGCAATTATACGCCTGAGGAACTCGGCAAACGGATGGTGCATCAGCAAGACATTTACGGAGGGGCGACCGTAGCTAAGGCGAGCAAGCTCTTTGTAAAGATTATCAAAGGAGAAGGTACCTGGGCACAAACAGCTGTAGTGCTGGCCAATGCGGCTATGGGTATCAAGTGTGCCGGATTGTACGAATCAAATGAGGATTGTTATCAGGCCGCCGTTGAATCATTGGAATCCGGCAAGGCATATGAAGCATTTAAGAAACTGATCGCTATACAATGAGTAATATTTTAGATACCATAGTAGCGCATAAAAGGAAGGAAGTAGCGGATCGGAAGGATCGAACTGCTGTAAAAGCGCTCGAAGCCAGGCCCACTTTTTCGCGTACCTGTTTTTCCTTGAAAGAAAGCCTGGGGAACCATACAAAAACAGGCATAATAGCGGAGTTTAAGCGGAAATCTCCCTCTAAAGGAGTTATCAACAACCAATCAGCGGTGGCAGATGTTACTAAAAAGTACGCGGCTTATGGGGCTTCGGGATTGTCGGTGTTGACTGATCAGCATTTTTTTGGCGGGAGCGATAGCGATGTCGAAGAAGCAAGAATCGTTAATGATATTCCCATTTTGCGCAAAGAGTTTATTATCGATGATTATCAGGTTATAGAAGCAAAAGCCATAGGCGCTGATGTGGTTTTATTAATTGCGGAATGTCTGTTAAAAGAATCGGTTGCCCGTTTAGCAGCATTAGCCAGATCACTGGGAATGGAGGTTTTGCTGGAGATGCACAGCAAGGAGCAGTTGGATAAGGTGGCGCCTGATGTAACATTAGTTGGAATCAACAACCGTGACCTGACTACCTTTAAAGTAGATATTGACCGTTCCATCAGGTTGGCTTCATTGCTTCCCGACGACATGCCAAAGATTGCGGAAAGCGGTATTAGTCATCCCGCAACCATCCGTAAAATGAGCGAAGCCGGATTTGATGGATTTTTAATTGGGGAGCGTTTTATGAAGGCAGAGGATCCGGGAGAAGCTTTTGGCAATTTTGTAAGACAAATTGTTCACTGATTGACACTTAAAATTGGAATCGATAAAGCACATAAAAACAAAGGTATGCGGTTTAACACGACCGGAGGACATGCAAGCTGCAGCGTCATTAGGGTACGATTATGCCGGAATGATCTTTTATGAAAAATCGCCCCGATTTGCCGAAGAAAAATTAACACCGGAGGAGGTAAAGCAATGCCGCAGCATAAAAAAAGTGGGTGTTTTTGTAAACGCCGCCATGGAATATGTCTTAAGGCAGGTTGAACAGTATGATCTTGATTTGGTCCAATTACACGGGGGCGAACCTGTAGCCACTTGCGCGGCACTAAGAGCACATGTGCAGGTAATGAAAGCTTTTAGGATCAGGACTATGGAGGAACTGGATGAAGTAGCGGCCTATGAACCGGTCTGCGATTTATTTTTGTTCGATAGTCCGGGAAAGCTGTACGGAGGCAACGGAACCCTGTTTGACTGGGATTTGCTCCAACATTATAAAGGAGCGACACCCTTTTTTCTGAGCGGAGGGATTGGTTTGAACGAAGTTTCCGCGCTGAAGAAATTTGACCACCCCAAGTGGGCAGGCATAGATGTAAACAGCCGGTTTGAGACCGGGCCTGGTATAAAGGATAAAGCAACATTAAAACAATTTTTATGGGACTTGAATATCAGTTGAATTCCACTGCGCAGCGAAAAAACACCGTGGATTTTTTACAGGCGGGAAAGTTTAAGGTAACCCCCCGTGGATATTACGGGGAATTCGGAGGTGCTTTTGTTCCGGAAATGTTATTTTCTAACGTAGAGGAGCTGCAGGAAAAATATGAGGATATTATCCGGGATGAAAGCTTCCAAAATGCGTTTAGATCGCTTCTGAGGGACTATGTAGGTCGGCCTTCCCCTTTGTATCTTGCTAAACGGTTATCGGAGAAATATCACACCCGGATTTACCTGAAACGTGAAGATTTGAACCATACCGGTGCGCATAAGATCAACAATACCATTGGTCAGATATTGCTTGCTCAGCGTCTGGGAAAAACCCGTATTATTGCCGAGACAGGGGCAGGGCAACATGGGGTTGCTACCGCAACGGTTTGCGCCCTTATGGGCATGCCTTGTGTGGTGTACATGGGAGCGGTAGATATGGAGCGCCAGGCACCGAATGTAAGCAGGATGCGCATGCTGGGTGCGGAAGTAAGACCGGCTAAAAGCGGCAGCCGTACCCTCAAGGATGCAACCAATGAAGCGATACGCGACTGGATTAATCATCCTGAAGATACACATTATATTATTGGTTCGGTAGTCGGACCCCATCCTTATCCCGATATGGTCGCTCGTTTTCAAGCGGTGATCAGCGAAGAAGTGCGTCAGCAGCTTAAGGAGAAAACCGGGAGGGAAACGCCGGACTATGCTATCGCTTGTGTGGGGGGAGGCAGCAATGCCGCAGGCCTGTTTTATCATTTTCTGGACGAAGCGTCCGTCAAATTGATTGCGGTAGAAGCTGCGGGTGAGGGCGTAAACACCGGCCATACTGCCGCTACTACGGCCATCGGCAAGCCCGGTATCTTGCATGGCAGCAAAACCTTGCTGATGCAAACCAAAGACGGCCAGATAGAAGAAGCGCATTCTATTTCAGCGGGACTGGACTACCCCGGTATTGGTCCCATGCATGCGCATCTGTTTCAAAGCGGTCGTGCCGAATACCTGCAGGCCACCGATGAGGAGGCCTTACAGGCGGCTTTGGAATTAACCCGTCTGGAAGGTATTATTCCGGCGCTGGAAAGTGCCCATGCGCTTGCCAGGCTAAAGGAGGTCGGGGCCAAACAAGAAGAAGTGGTTGTCGTTTGTCTGAGCGGGCGAGGAGATAAAGATATGGATACCTACATACATAGATTAGGACTTTAAGTTAATGAACATGGATACACATATTACTTCAGACAACAAGTTAAAAAAAGTGCTCATCGTAGGGGATCGTGTTTTGGTCAAGCCCACGCGCCCTGAAGAAAGAAGCAGCGGTGGCTTATATCTTCCGCCGGGAATATATGAACAAGAAAAAGTACAAAAAGGATATGTCATTAAAACCGGGCCGGGATATGTTATTCCGCTGCCGGTTGATCAGGAAGAATCCTGGAAGCCGGAAGAAGAAAAAATTAAATACATTCCGCTTCAGGCAAAAACAGGAGATCTCGCTTTGTTTCTGATCAATGCTGCTACGGAAATACGGTATGAGGGAGAAAAATATTTCATTGTTCCTCACAATGCCATTTTGATGCTGGAAAGAGAAGAAGACCTTTAATTTATCTAACATATTAACACATATTATGAACCGGATCCCCCGATTGTTCCAGGAGAAAAAAGATCCCATCCTCAGTATTTATTTTACCGCAGGCTACCCGAAGCTGGACGACACCCTCACGATCTTAAACAGTTTACAACAGGCAGGTGCCGATATGGTAGAGATTGGAATGCCCTTTTCCGATCCCCTCGCTGATGGCCCGGTGATACAGGAAAGCAGTCAGCAGGCATTGAAAAACGGGATGTGTATTGATGTGCTTTTTGAGCAATTAAAAACCTGCCGTCAACAGCTGCAGTTTCCTATTGTTCTGATGGGCTATATGAATCCGGTGATGCAATACGGACTGGATCGTTTTTTAAAACAATGCACAACGGTCGGGGTAGATGGCGTGATACTACCTGACCTCCCCCTATACGAATATGAGGCGCATTATAAACCCTTGTTTGAGCAATATGATATCCGCTTTATTTTTCTGGTTACGCCGGAAACTGAGGAGAAGCGGTTGAAACAAATTGATCAGTTAAGTAACGGCTTTATTTACGCGGTATCTTCCTCCTCAACAACGGGAAAAGAGAAGGACTGGGAGCTTCAGGAAGATTATTTTAAAAGGCTGGAGAACAGCAACCTTACCAGCCCTGTCCTTGCAGGCTTTGGGGTAAAGGATAAACGGTCTTTTGATACTGCCTGTAGGCATACGCGTGGCGCCATAATCGGAACAGCGTTTATCCGGGCTTTGTCTGCATCAGCTCATGTACAACCCGGTGTCGCTTCTTTTATCCAGCAAATTAAAAAGAAATGAATCTCGTCTTAATCAAGTATAATGCAGGAAATGTACGTTCCGTTTTATATGCCCTGCAGCGGCTGAAGATAGAAGCAACTGTAACCGATGAGGCGGAGCAGATCAGAAAAGCCGATAAAGTTATTTTTCCGGGTGTTGGCGAGGCTTCTACGGCGATGAATTATTTAAAGGAAAGGAAACTCGATGTGGTGATTAAGGATTTGGTGCAGCCGGTACTGGGCATTTGCCTGGGGATGCAGTTGTTGTGTAAGCATTCTGCCGAAAATGATACGGAATGCCTGGGGATATTTGACTTAGCGGTCAAAAGGTTTGGCAGCTTCCCTAAAGGTCCGCCTGAGGCGGAAAGCGGTCGTACCAGGTTCGGGGTTGTCGAAAGAACACGGGCAAATACCGCCCTTAAGATTCCGCAGATCGGCTGGAATAACATTTATGAACTGTCCGGCCCATTGTTTCAAGGGATCAAGGAAAACAGTTTTGTGTACTTTGTCCACAGTTATTACGTGGAAAAGCGTGATGAGACTATTGCTACTGCTGGTTATGGGCTGCCATACAGTGCTGCAATCCAGAAGGACAATTTTTATGCCGTGCAGTTTCATCCGGAAAAGTCAGCAGTTGTGGGGCAGAAGATTATCGAGAATTTTGTAAAGCATAGCTGAATGCAGTTGTGCAACAGAAGGCTGAGGCTGCATTTTAGGTTAGTCAAGTTAGTTTAGACGAGGCCGCAAACGAATCGGCGCTCATGCGTGTGCTCCGAGTTGAGTGCTGTGCTTCTTACATACGGTGGGTCGTTTTTTTAAGTTAAAACCAACTATTAAGGATTTTATTAAGACATTAAAATTATGATTATTATACCGGCCATAGATCTCATAGATGGCAAATGTGTTCGACTCACACAAGGCGATTATGCGCAAAAAAAAGTATACAATGAGCATCCATTGGAGGTGGCGAAAGAATTTGAAGGTGCCGGATTAATGCGGCTGCATCTGGTGGACCTGGATGGCGCCAGGGCCGGAAAGGTGGTGAATCAACATGTATTGGAAGAACTGGCGTCAAAAACCCGGCTGGAAATTGATTTTGGGGGTGGGATAAAATCGGATGAAGACATTAAAAGTGTTTTCGATGCAGGGGCTTCCATCGCGACTGTCGGAAGTATAGCGGTCAAGAAGCCGGAGGTGTTTTACGAATGGATGGCCAGGTATGGAGGGGACAAGCTTTTATTGGGGGCCGATGTCAAAAATGAAAAAATAGCTATTCACGGTTGGACCGAACAAACAGACATTACGATTTATAAGTTCCTGGAAACACAGATGAAACATGGACTGAAGCAGGCGTTCTGCACGGATATTTCTAAAGATGGCCTTCTGGCAGGACCTGCACTTTCTTTGTATAAGAATATTTTAAACCGATTCCCCGAGTTAAGTTTTATTGCCAGTGGCGGGGTGAGTGCTGTTGATGACCTGAAGGCATTGAAAGCAATCGGGTGTCATGGCGCAATAGTAGGAAAGGCGATCTACGAGGGAAGGATAGCGCTTGCTGAAATGGGCCGGTTTGCCCAGTGAGGGTTGAGTTAAGGCGAGACGGCCAGAGATATTGTTCGGACTAACGACGATAACTATAGGCTGCTTTTGTTTTGCACGGAGGTAGATCCGTGCACCTTCTGTCAGCACCTGTATGGCGGGTGGACAAAAATTATTGTAAAAGGTAAATGTAGCGGGCGTTACTTACATACGGGGTACCAAACACCGGTGGACTTACGCCCAGCGATATAAATTAAACCCAATAGCAAACTTAAAAAACATGTTAACCAAACGTATCATACCTTGCTTAGACATAAAGAACGGCCGTACTGTAAAAGGGGTTAATTTTGAAAATATACGGGATGCGGGCGACCCGGTAGCGCTGGGTGCGCTGTATGCCGCCCAAGGGGCGGATGAACTCGTGTTTTTAGATATTACCGCTACACATGAAAAACGTAAAACACTCGCCGAGCTCGTTAACCGTATCGCCCGTGAGGTGAATATTCCCTTCACGGTGGGCGGTGGGATTAGCGCTGTTGAAGACGTTCAAATCCTGCTTAATGCGGGCGCCGATAAGATATCTGTAAACACCTCTGCTTTTAAAAGACCTCAACTCATCAGGGAGCTGGCTACGGAATTTGGCAGTCAGTGTGTAGTGGTAGCTATAGATACGAAATTTGAGGACGGAGACTGGTATGTATATTTAAATGGCGGACGGATAAAGACAGATCGCAAGGCTCTAGACTGGGGCAAGGAAGCTGTTGCGCAGGGGGCCGGAGAATTCCTGCTTACTTCCATGAACAACGATGGCACAAAAAATGGGTTTGCGCTGGATATCACCCGGGCATTTTCCGAATTACCGGTTCCGGTAATTGCCTCCGGGGGGGCGGGCACGATGGACCATTTTGCAGAAGTCTTTAAAGAAGCCAATGCCGATGCGGCATTGGCTGCAAGTATTTTTCACTTTAAAGAAATTGGCCTTCGGGAGTTGAAAGCTTATCTGGCACAAAAAGGAATTGCAATCAGAACGGGTTGACTCTGACTTAAAAATAGACCGCTTTAAATTGGGCCAGTGGCGTTTTCCCGTCAAGCAAGGTCAGTTCATCATCCATCAAATTATAATGGTTTGTGGCTTCGAGTACTTTTTTAAACTGGTCTTCTATTTTCAGGTTGGGGCACGCCATCAATGTTGATGCGATCTTGGAAAACGAAATTTTATTGTCTGCCATTAACTTGTAATTCCCCATTATATTGTTGCATCCGGCATTTCCAACAATGCGGTTGTCTTTGTCTTTTAGAATGAAATGCGGCTCTTTGTTAAAGCTGCTGTCCACATTTACGGGATTCCCATTGATGGTGATCAGTTTCCAATAAGTCTCTTTTATTTGACCGTTCAATTTAGTTAAGACGTAATGATCGGCAAGGCTGCCGGTTATTTTATTCCCTTCCTGATTCAATTGGGTAAGCCGGTTCTCACCTACAAAATATTTATGGCTGTTTTCCAGTTCAATGGTGGAGCCTTCGGCATTCCAGGTGAAGTTTCCCGAATCTCTGAAGGTGTTGTTCCCTTCTTGTGTGCCAAGATATTCGCTCTTAATACGGTAGGTTCCGTCTTTATTCAGTTGAACTGTTGTGCTGATGCCTTCACAATCCGCACAGGGCAACACGCCTTTGTATACGCCCGCCCAATCCAGGGAGTTTCTGCTGTTGTGTCCATCTGCCACCTTTGTCTGGCCTGTTTTAGAAGCGGTACTGCAGGAAAACAAGGAGAGAACAGCGACAATTGTTAAAAAAGTAAGCCTGTTTTTTCTCATGGTTATACAAGGTTTTGATTTAGATACGTTTCTTATGCATAATTCATGCCTAATATGTGAAATGAATTTCATTGGCTATCTTTGCGGCTTATGGAGGAATTATTAGAGCGGTTAAAAACTTACCGGGCGGAAGTCGCTTCCAGCGAACCGAAAACGGCCGATGAGCTTGAACATTTTCGCATTCGTTTTTTAGGAAGCAAAGGCTTGGTCAGGGCTTTATTCGCCGAAATGCGGAATGTACCGAAAGAACAAAAAAAAGCGTTTGGTCAGGCATTGAATGATTTTAGGGCTTTTACAGAGGAAAAATATAAAACAGCCAAAGCCCGGATCTCCGATACGGTAACCCGGGAAAGTCATTATGCGGATCTTACCTTACCGCCTGAACCACAACCACTTGGCAGCCGTCATCCGGTACATATCGTACGGAAGCAGATCATTGATATTTTTAAAAAAACCGGCTTCGCCATAGCGGAAGGTCCGGAAATGGAAGACGATTGGCACAACTTTACGGCCTTAAATCTGCCTTTTGATCATCCTGCCAGAGACATGCAGGACACCTTTTACTTGCAGCGCGATCCCGATAAGGTGTTGCGCACCCATACTTCCTCCGTGCAAGTACGTGTTATGGAACAGGGAAAGTTACCCATCCGGATCATTTGCCCGGGTCGGGTTTACCGCAATGAAACTATTTCTGCGAGGGCGCATTGCTTTTTTCACCAGGTGGAAGGATTGTATATTGATGAACAGGTTTCCTTTGCTGACCTCAAACAAACCCTTTATTATTTTGTCAAAGAAATGTTTGGCAACAATACAGCTATTCGTTTCAGGCCTTCTTACTTTCCTTTTACAGAGCCAAGCGCGGAAATGGATATCAGTTGCCTGATTTGCGGCGGTAAGGGCTGTGCGGTGTGTAAACACACGGGTTGGGTGGAAATATTGGGTTGTGGAATGGTGCATCCGAAGGTATTGGAAAACTGTCGCATAGATGCTGAAAAATATACCGGATTTGCTTTTGGAATGGGAATAGAACGCATTGCGATGTTGAAGTACCAGATCAAAGATCTACGGCTGTTCTCCGAGAATGACGTCCGTTTTCTCCGGCAGTTTGCAGGCGCTGATTAAGCTTAAAACGGACCATTAAGCCAATAAAAATTCTTAGTATATGGTTCTTGTTACAGGCGGTACCGGATTCTTAGGGTCGCATCTTTTGGAACAACTCCTGCAAAGGAGGGTGGAAGTTCGCTGCCTGTTCAGGAAAAAAGAATGGCGTTATCTCCGCCAGGAATTAATCCCTCACATCCAGTGGGTAGAAGGGGATATACTGGACGTCGTACAGCTGGCAGATGCCATGCACGGGGTTGAGCAGGTCTATCATTGCGCGGGGCTGGTCTCCTTTGATCCGGCAGATCGGAGAAGGCTGCTGAAAACAAACGTGGAAGGAACGGCAAATGTTGTTAATAGTTGCATTAGTCAAGGGGTTAGTAAGCTGGTTCATGTAAGTTCGGTAGCTGCTATTGGCCGTTCTAAACTACAGGGGAGCATCAACGAAACCTTTAAATGGGAAGCACATCGCAATAACTCTGTATATGCCAAAAGCAAACACTTAGCGGAGATGGAAGTATGGCGTGGAATAGGAGAGGGACTTCCTGCGGTTGTGGTCAATCCGTCCATCCTGCTCGGGCCGTCTTTATACTGGGAGGAAGGAGCCCCGAAATTAATCAAAAATTTAGCAGACGGATTTGCTTATTATACATCCGGTGTCAACGGATATACAGATATAAGAGATGCAGCGCAGTTGATGATACGGTTGATGCATAGCCCGGTATCCGGAGAACGGTTTATTCTCAATACCGATAACTGGTCTTACAAAAAACTGTTTACATCAATTAATAAAAACCTGGGAATCAACAAACCGCTCAAACCAGCAGGACCCCTGTTGGGAAGTTTGTTGTGGCGTATGGCTTGGCTGAATTCACTATTTACCGGCAAAAAACAACTCGTTACCAAAGAAACAGTTAGGACCGCCTTTCAGAAAGTCCATTACGACAACAGCAAAATAAGCAGTCTCTTTCCCGATTATCCATGGACTCCTTTGGAAATTACCATTGCAGATGCCTGTGTTGCATATCTGGAACAAAAGGAGTTACTTTAACAAAAGGGCAGCCATCGCACCCACAACAGCATTTTTAATTTCTTCATTTAGAATAGAACGAATCCAGATATATTTTCGTCTTCCGTTTACCTGTACGGCAGCTACCGGGATGCCTTTTAATTGAAATTCATAGGTAAGGGATTCATAGCTTTGTACATCGCCCGACCGGCTATTGGCATGAACTTCAACTTCTTCGGAGGACGAACGCAAGACGCCTATCACCGCATTTTGCGTGAGCTCTTCATAAGAAGGATTCTTTACAATCAGTTCCCAGTTGTTCAGATTGTTAACGGCGCTTCCACTGATCCAGGCGTAAAAAATCTTTTTGATGTCGGCTTGGTAGAATGTCGTGGGAAGTCTTTTGTTGTCCAGGGAGTTTTTGTCGGTATATACCGCCTGAACATTCACTGTGGCTTCCTCATTTTCAGAAAGCGTAAAATGAAACGCTCCTTGCTGGGTGGCGAACGAAATAATTCGCTGATCAACATTATCTTCTATAGGCGTAGTTGAATAATGGCCAAACGAAGCCCTTTTAGCGGAAAATAATCCTTTTTTTATCTTTACTTTCTCTCTGTCTCGTTTGTTGTATAAAGAGCCGTCTGAACCTTTATTTAATATGCCGCAGGATGCTGACATCCATAAAAAACAAACCGCTGCGATGGCGTAAATATATTGTTTCATTTTCAAAAATTTATTCGATTATAAAAGCAAAATCCATTCCAATATCATTACAGGTCTTTTACCTTTTCCCATATTTCCGGAATGCGTTTGAGCCAGGCGAGCTCACGGCGTTTGTACCGTGCTTCCTCTGCAGGATAACCAAAATATATTTTACCTCCTTTTAAGGAAGAAGGCACCCCTGTTTGTGCCAAAACAACGGTATTGGATTCAATAAGCAGGTCCTTGGAAACACCGACCTGTCCCCACAAGGTTACATTATCTTCTATGATTGTTTTACCTCCGATGCCTACTTGCGCGGCAAACAGACAATTTTTACCTATTTCAACTCCATGACCGATATGCACCATATTGTCCAGCTTTGTACCTGCGCCGATAATAGTATCTCCGCTCACGCCCCGGTCCAGGGTACAGCCTGCACCAATCTCCACATGATCATGGATGACCACCCTTCCGCAACTTTCCAGCTTGTCATGAACCAGTTCCCGGTCACCTCTTTTCTTAAAATAAAAACCATCGGCGCCAATCACACTGCCGGCATGAACAACAACGTGATCGCCAATGACGGCATGATCGTATATGGTCACATTAGGATGAATAATGCAATGGTTGCCGATGCGTACTTCTTCACCAATAAAAACACCGGGCTGTATAATTGTATTCTCCCCGATTACCGCCGTACTTGAGATCATTTGACTGGAAGATTTAAACGGATGAAAGTGTTTTACCAGTTTTATATAACCACTGAAAGGATCATCGGTAACCAATAAAATTTTTCCTTCTGGACATGGTACTTTTTGATCAATGATAATGACGGTAGCCTCGGAATGAAGACTTTTTTGATAATACTTTTCAAGGTCCACAAATGTTATATCTCCCTGTTTTACTTTATGTATCTCATTGATACCGGTTACCTCAAAGTTAGCGTCACCAATGGTTTCAGCGTTTATAAATTCAGCGATCCATGATACGGTGACGGGATTATTTAATTGCATAAGCATGAGATTTATCGGACAAAGGTAGTATTAAAACATTTTTTACGGCTTGATTTTTGAGAGATAAAGGAAGTATTTTTTGAAGTAAAAAACAACTTTTTCGGAAGGGTTATACACATAAAAAATAAAAATGTGCAAAAAAAAACAAAGATTTTTTTTATTTGTTATAATTTTCTTTTTAATATTGTGAACAGAAACGTTGTTTCTTTACTTACTAACCCATTAAATTTGACAAGAAAGCTCGGTTTTATACCGGGCTTTTTTTCTGTAGTCAACGATATTATCTAAATGGTTTTTAAGGTATTTATTATTAAAATACCTTTGTCTTAATGAAATGGTTACGTTTGTAACGCAAAACAATTAGTCCTATGATTCGATCCATGACAGGCTTTGGCAAAGCAGAGCAGACTTTTTCTGAAATGGTCATACGGGTAGAAATCCGTTCTTTAAATGGGAAGCAGCTTGATATTAACTTTAAAGCGCCGCCCTTATTAAAGCCTTATGAAATTGAGATTAGAAATATTTTAAAAGATCAACTTCATCGGGGCTCTCTGGATGTAACTATCCAGGTTATGCAAAATGGTGCGGCTCGTCCGATGGAAATCAATACCGATCTCGCCATGAGTTATTATCAATCGATCAACCAGCTCGCCTCAGCACTCGCATTGCCTCAGAACGATGTTATCAGTGCATTGCTCAAGCTTCCCGATGTAGTGGTTCCTGCTACGGATGAATTATCTGAAGCAGGGTGGAAGGCATTGAAAGGCATCTTACATGATGCGGCAGGCGCCTTGGATTTGCACCGTCAGAATGAAGGAAAAATTTTAGAGGCGGATCTTTTGCATCGTGTGCAACAGATTGAGGGGTATCAGGAGGCTGTAAAGCAAATAGAGCCGGAGCGGAAAAACAGGATGAGGCAGCGGCTGGAAAAGGCATTGGAAGAATGGATGAACAAAGAACAAATAGATCAAAACCGCTTGGAACAGGAATTGATTTTTTATATTGAAAAGTTTGACATCTCCGAAGAACAAGTCCGTCTGGCTAATCATTGCCGGTATTTTAGAGAAGTATTGAAAGAAAGTGACCATACCAAAGGGAAAAAACTTAATTTTATATTGCAGGAGATGGGCAGGGAGATTAATACGACAGGAGCTAAAGCAAACGACGCTGCGCTGCAGCGTTATGTAGTAAAAATGAAAGACGAATTGGAAAAGGCCAAGGAACAAGTCATGAATGTATTATAGAACTGAAAGGACCTTATCAATGAAACGAGCCAGTTATTTTTCTATTTTCGGTTTAACCCTGTTCGCGACAGGATTACTGCTTTCCACGGGTTGTCTCAGGGAAGGCAGGCGTCCTGTTTATCAAAAAAATACATCTATTCCGAACTATGAATGGCGTTATGATTTTAAACCTTCCTTTACGTTTAATATTAAAGATACTGCTGCCCTTTATGACATATTCGTCACGATTCGGCATACCAACGAATATCCGTATAGCAATTTATGGCTTCTGGTTTACTCGAACCGGGAAGGGATAAAACCCCAATCCCAACGTGTAGAACTGCCCCTGGCTGATAAAACAGGAAAATGGCTGGGAACCGGCATGGGAGATATCTTCGAACACCGGATCCCCATTCAGCAAAATGCACGTTTTGATAAAGTCGGTACGTATCATTTTGCCTTGGAACAAAATATGCGTATAAATCCATTGCCGCACGTTATGAGCATAGGATTAAGAATAGAAAAAACAAGCCCCTGAAAACATGTTCAAAAGGAATCTCGAAACAGACAGCACGAAGATGATCACTTTCTTCTATTTCTTCCTGCTGGTCTACACCATTGCCGCGCTGATATGGTGGGGGATCCTACTACACCAGCAAAACCGGGAAATCGCTCAGTTGAAAATCGAAAAGCTGGAATTGAAACAGGCGGGGAATTTTCAGTCGGACGTATACAATGAGAAACAGGCAGAAATCAGAAGACAAAGTATGATCCGTAACTTCCAGTATATTGGAGAAGGATGTACTTTTTTACTCATTATCCTGTTAAGTGCCGGTTTTGTTTACCGCGCCATGCGCAGGCAGATCCGGTTTTCCAGGCAACAACAAAACTTTATGCTTGCGGTCACCCATGAACTTAAATCCCCTATTGCTGTCCTTCGGTTGAACCTGGAAACTTTATTAAAAAGAAAGCTTTCTGATGATCAGCAAAGCAATCTGTTGAATAAGACCTTAGCAGAAACCAATCGGTTAAACCGGCTTTCTAACAACATGCTTCTGGCCTCGCGTTTTGAAAACAGGCAGTATCATTTGATCAAAGAACCCTTAAATCTTTCGGAGCTGGTACAAAAAATAGCCATAGAAACCAGGAACAGGTCCAAAAAATATACGATTACGTCAGCTATTGCTCCGGATATCAGCGTAGAAGGCGATGCCCTTATGCTGCAAATTGTATGCAGCAATATGTTAGAGAACGCCCAAAAATATGCCCCTGACGGAAGCAACATACTGATCAGCCTGAGGTCGCTAAACAGATCAGCCGTTTTGCAATTCAAAGATGAAGGAGAAGGAATACCGGATAAGGAGAAAAACAAGATATTCAACCGTTTTTATCGCATCGGTAATGAGAACACCCGAAGATCACAAGGGACCGGACTCGGGTTGTTTCTGACCAAAAAGATCGTTTTACAACATGGCGGACAAATTATTGTTAAGGATAATATCCCTAAAGGCAGTATTTTTGAAATTACATTGCCACAGTCAGGAAAATAGCATCGAATCAAAAAGGAAAAATTATGAAGTTACCGCAAGAAAAGAAGGCGTCAATTCTGCTCGTAGAAGACGAAGAGAATCTCCAGGAAGCTTTAAAGCTTAATCTGGAACTGGAGGATTATGATGTGCAGGCGGTATCCAACGGATTAGATGCTTTAAAGGCCATTGAGCAGGCTTATTATGATTTGATTATACTGGATGTGATGCTGCCGGGAATGGATGGTATAACGGTATGCGAGCATATTCGGTTGCAGAATATTGATGTTCCGGTTTTATTTTTAAGTGCCAGAAATACGCCTGAAGACCGCATTCGGGGGCTTAAGAAGGGAGGAGACGATTATATTACCAAACCTTTTGATCTGGAAGAACTGTTGCTGCGGGTTAAGATACTGATCACCAAGAATCGAAAAATTCACAGCGAAAAAGCCCTCCCGGAACAATACCACTTCGGTCCTTATCAAATTGATTTTGCCGCACAGGAATGCATCGGCAAGGACGGTAAAAAATACCCGCTTAGCAAAAAGGAAACGATGTTGCTGCGGCTGTTAATTGAAAATAAAGGGAAAGTGGTGCCCCGGGAGAAGATATTACAGGTCGTTTGGGGCTATAATGTGTATCCTAATACGCGGACAATTGACAACTTCATGCTCAACCTGAGAAAATATTTTGAAGAAGATACCCGCAGGCCTAAATATTTTCATTCCATCCGAGGCGTAGGTTACAAGTTTACCGGCTAGCTTGTTGCGGGTAAAAGACACATAAGTATTGCGTTTTTTCGCGCCTTGCTTTCAGTGCCCCATTTTCTCACTCTGCTTTGCGGTAAGTTTAATATCGCCTCCTTCCGTTTTCTTTTTTAGCCATTTGTTGCAGGTTTTTCGGAAGAGAAAGGAGTACCAATGAATCTGTCCACTGCCCAATCGTTAACCGAACTTCTCTGCTTGTGGGGTCGAAAATTCAGGATTAAAGTTCCAGTGTGCCGGCGTTCCCGTTATTTGCTTTGCTTTAGTTGATGCGTCAGCCGTTTGCCGTCCAGATTTCAATCTTTCCTCTTTCGGACATTTTTATGTTGTCCTTATTTTAAGATGAGTTTTTCGCATAGCCCGTGATACTTACCGCATGCTCAACTTCACCAGTAAGTCGCTCCGGCATAACGGCCGGGAAAGACCAGATAGCTTTCTTTATGCTGTAGGCCAGAAGATCCGGTTCACAGCTGTTCTTCTTCTTCCGGTACCGCTTGCAAATGATTTTCTCTGGTGAAATTGCACCAGTAGCAATCTTCCTTACCACAGCCGGTATAAAATTCATGGCGCTGAATTTTTTTCCAACTGTCTTTTATTTGTTCCATAACGAGGGCAGTGTCTTCCGGATGAATATCGATTCGTATCTTTCTGTAATTTTTATTCTTATCCGGTTCCACAAAATCAAATTCAGTACTCACCACTTTCCAGTCTTTCTGATGATAATGGTCCAGCAGTATTTTATAAAAAACAGCTTGACGCCAGTAATTTCCTCCTAAGGGATTTTTATCATTCGGCGCCTTAAGTTTTTCTTTAGTTAGCGGACTGTCTACCCTTCCTGTTTTATAATCCACTACATTGACGAGGTTGCCGTTGAATTCCAGTTTATCCATGGCGCCTTTCAATGGTATACCGGCCACGACGATGTTGTTAAAACGACGTTCTACACTAATGACTTTGTTCCATTTGTTAATATAAAAGTCATAATAATCCTGGAGGATGAGATCCCCCTGTTCTGAACGGCGTTCAAAGGCTTCTTTTGTGAAGTTCTGGCGATTGCGGTTCATGTAATAATGAAAGCGTTGCAACAGCATATCTGCCGGTGGAAAAGCGTCGTTATCGTCATCCTGCATGCTCCGAAAAAATTTTTCCAATGCATAGTGTACGGCGGAGCCGAATTCCGTGGCTTCTGATTTTCCGGACGGCACCCGGACCAGGTTGTTATAATAAAATTTGATAGGACAGTCCAGGTAGTTGTTCAGTGCAGTAACGTTCATCGAAAAACGTTCGAGCAGGCCATCGATGAATTGCTTTTCTACCGCCTGCATTTTCGGCGGCTTGACCTCTGTGAAGTTGAGTGCGGCAAAGTTAAGCAGTTGTGTGTCTGTTAAAACAGGGTGATCTTCCGGTAGCGTGATATGATCTTTTATTTCAGCGATAAAAGCCGATGGAGGTAAGGGTTTGCCCTCAGGAGAAGTTTCAGGCCATGAAATAAACAGTTGTTTCGCCGCCCGCGTGAGCGCCACGAAAAACGAACGCCGCTCATCTTCGTGGTTTTTGTCCTCGCCGGATTTTTCCATCAGGTTGTCGGGAAACTTATAGCCGTTGTTCGGGTTGCGGCTTTTTTCCCAATTGCCGGCCTCGCAACCGGCCAGGAATACGACTTCGTACTCCAGTCCTTTAGACCCGTGCGTGGTCAGCAGATGTACACCGTTTTCCGTTTCCATGGAGCGGTTGATCATCAGCGCCAGCCCGTTATTTTGCATCAGCCGGATGGTTCTTATCAGTCCGCTGGGGGTAAGATCCGGCTGACGTCTTGTTTCCGCTTTTACAAAGTCGAAGAAGGAGGTGAGCAGTTGCATGTACCACACTTTTTCTGCGCTGCTTAAAGCGGCGGTTAGAAAACCGTTTTCCCTGATAATCGTTTCCACCAGTTCTGTCAGTGGCTTATTCATGGCGTCCGCGATGCGTTGCTCAATCAATGCGGCCGTTTTGAGGATGGCCTCATGAGGGTGATCAAATAAAGTCGGGTTTTGGGTGGCCAGCCAGTCTTGCAGGTAAGCCCGCAGCGACCTTTTGTTCTCCCCTTTCGTACGGGCGATACGAGCCATTATTTTAGCTATTTCATTAGGAGGTACCTGATAGAAATCGTAGTGTAAAATTTCAAACAACAGGTAATCTCCGCTGTAGGATATATCCGTTTCGTAAGCGACATATTCCAGGATGACGAGCAGCTTTTTAATGAAAGGATCACTGAATACATCCTGCTTCTTTTTGATATAAAAAGGTATGCCTTTGGCCTGAAGGTACCGGCTTAACTCTTCTCCATATTTGTTCTTCCGGTAGATAACAGCTATTTTTTCGGGCGCAATATTGTCATCGTTGATGAGCGATTCAATGGCATAAGTGATACCGGCCATCTCGGTGAACGGGTTTTGATAGGACTGGAAACGGGGCTGAAGGGTCAGTTCTTTTAACGCAGGATGGCCTGCGGTCAGGATTTTTTCCAGATCCGGCAATTGATTGACCAGTCGTTCCTGATTGTGTCGTATTACGGCATGAGAAACGTCCAGGATAGGTTGTACAGAGCGGTAGTTTATCGTTAATACGATGGTCTTCAGATGTTTGACATAGCGCTCCGCAAAATCCAGCATGTTTTTCACATTCGCTCCCTGAAAGCGAAAAATCGACTGGTCGTCGTCTCCCACCACAAAAATATTAGGTTGATCATCTGTTCCTGCCAGATAACGCAATAATTCATTTTGGGATCCGCTGGTATCCTGAAATTCATCTACCAGGATGTATTGAAACTGCTCCTGGTAGGTTGCCAACAGGTCCGGGTAGGCAGCGAAAGCATCGATTACCCAGTTGATCATATCTGCGAAATCGTATCTTCCCTTTTCGGCTAGCAACGCCTGGTAGCGGGGAAAAGTTCGGATGGCCGCTTTGGTTTTTTCCATCCGGTTTATTTCTTCCTCCAGGTCTTTTTTCTTAAGGTCTCCTTTTGCATAAACCCCTTTTTTAGATCGCTTATAACGGTATGCCTCCCGGTTGGGCAGATCGGCTATATATGCATCGATCTGTGTGGTAAGAAATTCCGGCGACCAGCGTTCCCGCTTCATGGTTTCATACAGGAACATCAGGTTTTTAATTTCATAATCTACGTTTCCGCTGTAGCGCTTGAGTATATTGTTTTTGGGTAATTCTACCGTTATTTGCTTGATGATTTCGAGTTTTTCCAGATCTGAAACCGGTTCCAGTTCATTTTTTTCAAATAAATACAAATGCTCCTGGATCACATCATTACAAAAGGCGTGGAAGGTATTGATCCGAACCTGATAAGCGTCCGATCCAATAAACTGTTGCAGCCGTTTGCGCATGGCTACCGTGCCCGCTTCTGTGTAAGTCAGACAAAGCACGTTGTTGGCCTGGGTGTCCGTTTGCTGGAGTATGTTGCCAATGCGTGCGGCTAATATTTGTGTTTTACCGGTTCCCGGCCCGGCAATGACCATAACCGGGCCTTCTATTTGTTCCACGGCCTGCCGTTGCGGTCCGTTTAACTGCAGGATGGCTTTTTCAAAATTTTCAGCAAGTCGCTCACGGGTGTTGTTCATTCCTCAAATGTACTGCAAAAGAATGCAATGTATTTGCACCGGCCATGCAATAACGCTTATCTTTGCAAAAAATCGCATTAACATGAAGAGAATCGTTCCTTGCTATTGCTTGTGTCTGCTTTCGGTTTTATTTTTTTCCTGTTCGGAGAAAAAACTGTATCAACACAAAGAATGGAAAGATTTTTTTTCGCATAATGGCGTGCGCGGTTGTTTGATGTTACACGATTATTATGGAGGAAGATTTGATGTATATGGGCTGGGGGCGCTGCAGAACCGCGTACTCCCCGCGGAAACTTTTCATATTATGCTTGCGCTGGCCGGCTTGGAGACGGGCGTAATTACCGATACCAACATGGTTATTTCTGATTCGACGGCCGGGAAAAACTTGGCAGGCCTCACCATGGCCGAAGCTTTCAGAAGTGGCAACACCGCTTATTTTCAATGGGTGGCCCGAAAGATCAGGGCCGGAAGGATGCAGTACTGGCTAGATTCTACTTATTATGGAAACCGAACCATCGGCAGTGACCTAACAACCTGCTGGGTGGACAACACCCTGCGCATTTCACCCGACGAACAAATGGGGCTCATGGAAAAGCTTTATCAGGGGAGGCTGGCGTTTCAGCCCCGCACCCAACGGCTGGTTAAAGGGTTGCTGATCAGAAAAATTTCCCGCGACGATACCCTTTATTATCAGCAAGGGGCCGGAACATGGAAGGAGAAGAAAATCGGCTGGCTGACCGGCTGGCTGATGAAAAAAGACGAACCTCATTTTTTCGTTATCAAAACCGTTGCCCCGGATAGTATTTCCAATCTGTATTTGAAGGATTTGAACATCCTCTATAATGTCCTGGATGCAAAAGGGCTGGTTTCTGAAATCGGGGGAGCGGATTAAGGAAAATGCCGGGACTTTATATACATATTCCGTTTTGCAGGCAGGCCTGTATTTATTGCAATTTTCATTTCTCTACTGCTTTAAAAAATAAAACCGCATTGCTGGATGCCTTGCAGCAGGAAATGGAGCTACAACAGCACTATTTTCCTGAAAAAGCAGGATTGGATACGCTGTATTTCGGGGGCGGGACACCGAGCCTGCTTTCCGCGGCGGAAATAAAAAAGCTGCTTGCCACAGCAGACGAATTGTTTGCGATAAATGAAAACGCAGAAATCACGCTTGAAGGCAATCCGGACGACCTGAGCCGGGGTAAATTGCGGGCCTTAAAATCGGCCGGTATTAACCGGCTAAGCATAGGCATACAGTCGTTTTTCGACAGGGACCTGCGATGGATGAACCGGGCCCATGACGGAAAACAGGCGGTACAGTGTCTTCAGGAAGTATATGCAGCCGGGTTTGCCAACTTTTCGGCGGACCTGATCTTCGGGATCCCGGGACTCACGGACCGGCAGTGGCAGGAGAACATTTCCCGAATGCTTCATTTTGAGGTGCCTCATCTTTCCTGCTACGCTTTAACGCTAGAACCCCGAACTTCGCTGGCCCACCTGATTCATACCAACAAAATGCCGCCATTGGATGAAGAACAGGCTGCGCGTCAGTTCGAAATATTGATGGAAAGGCTCTCAGAAGCAGGATATGAACAATATGAGATTTCCAATTTTGCAAAGCCCGGTTACCGGTCACGGCACAACAGCAGTTACTGGAAAGGAATTCCGTACCTGGGAATAGGTCCAGCGGCCCATTCGTTCCGGCCGCAGGAACGACAATGGAACGTCGCCAACAACGCCCGGTACATAAAAAGCATCCAAAGCGGAGTCTTGCCCTGTGAAAAGGAAATACTCCATGAGGCCCTGCAATGGGATGAATACATCATGACGGCTTTGCGGACCATAGAAGGCTGTGACCGGGACTATATCGTCACCCATTTTGGCGCTGAAAGGTGGGACTGGCTTGTGCAGCAGTGCCAGCCCTTTATCCGTGCCGCTCAATTGATATTAATCAATAACCGGATTGTACTTACCTCAAAAGGAAAATTGTTTGCCGATGGGATAGCCGCCGAATTGTTTGTGTGACGGAAAGTATTTTTGGCAGCCTGAAAAAGGCGGCCGCAACTGCCGATTCCCGCTCCTCACAGGTACTTTTCTCCTTTATGCCGTTTGATATCCGCCACATAATCCCTGATCTGTTGTTCCCGGTCTTTGCTGCAGATCAGCAAAACATCTTTGGTGTCTACCACGATAAAATTGTCCAGCCCCTGCAATACCACCAGCTTTTCATCGGGTACTTTTACCATGCAGTGGGTGGCGTCTACGACGCGGACGTTTTTCCCGCTCACGGCATTGCTCAGGTAGTCTTTGTCCATATTGTCATAAGCAGAATTCCAGGTGCCGAGGTCGCTCCACCCGAAGTTAGCCGGTTTTACAAACACATTATCCGCTTTTTCCATGATGGCATAATCGATGGAAATGTTCACGCATTGGGAATAGACAAACTCCATGGAGTCGGCCTCCTCTTCGGTATTTAATTTGTCATGCGCCTGTTCAAAAAGTTCACTTAGTTCAGGCTGGTACTGCCGGAAAGCCCGGACAATGGTTTGTACGTGCCATAAGAAAATGCCGGCGTTCCAGAGGAAATCCCCGCTTTTGAGGAAAGTAGAAGCCAGCTCCTGATTTGGCTTCTCAGTAAAGGTTTTGACTTTATAGATCTGATCGGCGCAGGGGTTGGTGTCGAACTGAATATATCCATACCCCGTATCCGGCCGGCTGGGCTTGATGCCAAGCGTGAGCAGCGCAGGCTCTTTCTCTACAAATTGCAGCCCATTCAGGCAGATTTTTGAAAAAAGCTCCTGATCTAAAATAAGATGATCTGCCGGGCTGCTGATGATCCGCGCCTCCGGGTCTTTTTTCTGAATTTTATATGCAGTATAGGCGATACAGGGAGCTGTGTTCTTTCGGGAGGGCTCGGCCACAATATTGGCCATAGGCAGGCCCGGTAAATGTTCGCGTACCTTGTCAATGTATTTTTTATGGGTAACGACATAAATGTTCTCATTGGGTATAAACTTTCTAAATCGCTCGTAGGTCCATTGGATCAATGACTTGCCGGTATTTAGAATATCCAGAAATTGTTTGGGATGGTTGTTGCGGCTCTCCGGCCAAAAACGGCTTCCGATCCCTCCGGCCATGATAACAGCATATTCATGTTGATTCATAGGTGTACATTTTGTTGATGTTTACAACAGGCCTTCTTTAAGGAGATCGTGTAAATGAACGACTCCTTCATAATGCCCGTTTTGAGCAATGATCAATTGAGTAATGTCTTTTTGGCGCATCTGGGTAAGCGCATCTACCGCCAGTTCATCCGGGGCAATGGTCTGTGGTTCCGGATGCATGACATCTTTTGCAGTCAGGTGCTCCCAGTCCGGATGTTTTTTCAGCATCCTTCGCAGGTCTCCGTCGGTAATAATACCGACCAAATTCCCGTCTGTATCCAAAACAGCGGTCATCCCCAGCCGTTTAGCCGTTATTTCCAGGATGACTTCCGTCATAGCGGTAGTGGGAGTAACAGCGGGCTTCTCATTTCTAACGGCCAGATCGGCCACCTGCAGGTATAATTTTTTTCCCAGCACGCCCCCCGGATGAAATTTGGCAAAATCAGCGGGCGTAAATCCTTTCAACAGCATCAGGCTGGTAGCCAATGCATCACCCATCGCCAGTTGGGCTGTTGTGCTGGCTGTAGGCGCCAGATTGTTCGGGCAGGCTTCCTTATCCACCGTTGTGTCCAACACATAATCCGCCTGGAGAGACAGGTAAGAAGGAATTTTCCCGGCCATCGCTATGAACGGATTTTTATAGTGTTTGATCAACGGAATGAGTACCCTTATTTCCGGCGACTCCCCGCTTTTGGAAAGACAAAGTATCACGTCTTCTTCCCGGATCATGCCCAGGTCGCCATGTACCGCGTCCGCGGCATGCATAAAAAGAGACGGGGTACCGGTAGAATTAAAGGTAGCGACGATTTTTTGGGCGATAATGGCACTTTTCCCGATGCCGGTTACAACCACCCTCCCCCGGGAGGCTGCTATCAGCCGGACTACCTCGACAAAATCATCGGAAAGGGCAGCGGCCAGTTTGGCCAACGCTTTCGATTCGTTCAGCAGCGTATCCCTGGCATTTGCAATAATTTGAACAGGAGAAATCGTTTTATCGGGGGCCATAGTTTTGGGATGCAATTACAAAAATGAACGCATGTATTCGATCAATCAATATAAGTCTGAGGCCTGACGGCTAAATTTTTGTAAAGATAGGGAATATGTTAAAAATACCCGTAGAAGGGCGGGTATTCAGTAAAGTTTCGTAATTTCGTGGGCATTAGGCTTGCATAAACTAATATTTTAATGTGTAATTATTTAAATGAGGGATAAATCCATTGAAGATGGAAGAAGTTGTAAACGTAAAATTAAAAGAGGCATTACAGGACAATTTTGGCTTTGACAAATTCAAGGGGAATCAGGAAGAGATAATAAGAAACGTTCTAGATGGCAAAGATACTTTTGTAATCATGCCTACAGGCGGAGGAAAGTCATTGTGTTATCAATTGCCTGCCCTCATGAGCGAAGGATGCGCGTTGATCGTATCTCCACTGATTGCGCTGATGAAAAATCAGGTAGATCTGCTCCGCTCATACAGCAGCAAAGACAACGTAGCTCATTTTTTAAATTCTACGCTTAGTAAAACACAAATCAGGAAAGTACGTGAAGATCTGGAAGCTGGCGATACCAAGCTTCTTTACGTAGCCCCGGAGACCCTGACCAAACAAGATAACCTGGATTATTTTAAAGAACTGCCCATTTCTTTCGTGGCCGTGGATGAAGCCCATTGCATTTCTGAATGGGGACATGACTTCCGCCCGGAGTACAGGCGGTTGCGGGAAATGATAGACATCATCAATATAGACCTTCCTATTATTGCCCTTACGGCTACCGCCACTCCGAAAGTGCAAAGCGATATTGTGAAAAACCTGGGATTGAAGAAGCCTAAAATATTTATTTCCTCCTTCAACCGGCCCAACCTGTACTACGAAGTGCGGCCCAAAAAGAATAAGGACCATGCTATTCGTGAAATTGTCAAGTTTATTCAGCATAAAGGCGCTCAAAGCGGGATCATCTATACCTTAAACCGCAAGACAACCGAAGAAATTGCAGGAATGTTGCGGGCCAACGGCATTCGCTCCGTGGCCTACCATGCCGGGCTGGATCCTTCTACCCGCTCTAAAAGGCAGGATCAGTTTCTTAACGAAGATATTGAAGTTATTGTCGCGACCATTGCCTTTGGTATGGGAATCGATAAGCCGGATGTGCGTTTTGTCATACACTTTAATATTCCCAAGAGCCTGGAAAATTATTATCAAGAGACCGGTCGCGCGGGCAGAGACGGACTGGAGGGACATTGTCTGTGTTTTTATTCCCATAAAGACATTCAAAAGCTGGAACACCTGATGCGGGATAAAACCCTCAGCGAACGTGAGATGGGGGCGCAGCTTATCAATGAAACCGTAGCTTATGCGGAAAGCGCTGTTTGCCGGCGTAAATTATTGTTGCATTATTTTGGCGAAGATTACGCCAAAGACAATTGCGGCATTTGTGACAACTGCCGCCATCCTAAAGAAAAGATTGAGGTAAAGCGCCGCGCGCTCAAAGTAGTGCAAACCATCGAAGCGCTGAATGAACGCTTCCCTATTGACTACGTGGTCAACATTATTTCCGGCAAGAACACGCCGCAGATCACTACTTTCCGTCACGATAAACTAAAAGTGTTTGGAATAGGGAGTGATGAAAATCCACATTTCTGGAATTCCCTGATTCGTCAAATGATGCTTGAGCATCTGGTGGAAAAAGATATTGAAGAATACGGACTCCTGAAAATAACGGAGAAAGGACACCAGTTCTTGAAGAAGCCTTATCCTTTCAAAATGGTGCTTAACCACCAGTTTGAACAGGAAAGCGCGGAAGAAGCGGAAGAACACGGGGGCACCGCAGCGGCGGATCCTGCGCTGTTTTCTATGCTCAAGGATCTTCGCAAGGAAGTAGCCAAAAAGAAAAACCTTCCGCCTTTTGTTATTTTTCTGGAAAATTCCCTGGAGGACATGGCCACCCATTATCCGACCACTTCAGCAGAACTGGAGAAAATCCAGGGCGTCAGTAAAGGGAAGGCTTTACGGTATGGGCGGAAGTTCATCGAGCTGATCAGCAAATATGTGGAAGAAAACGATATCGATAAGCCCGAAGATTTTGTTATCAAAAGTGTAGTCAATAAAAGCGGGCTAAAGGTATTCATTATCCAGAATATCGATAAACGCATCCCACTGGAAACCATCGCCCGCAACAAAGGAATTACCATTCCCGAGCTTTTGGATGAAATGGAGTCCATTGTAGCAAGCGGCACCAAATTAAACCTGGACTATTGTATCGATGAAGAACTGGATGATGAAGCCCAGGAAGACATCATTGATTACTTCAAGGGTTGTGAAACTTCCAGCCTGGAAGCCGCGGAAAAAGAACTGGAAGACGGCGGATACACGATTGAACAACTAAAACTGATGCGCATTAAGTTTATCAGCGAATTTGGGAACTAAGCCTGAAATTGGTAATCTTGCGAAAACCTTATTCTTACATGAGAACCGATCTTGTTTTTACACTACTTATTTTTTGTACCTGTTTATTTTCGTGCGCTAAATCGACCTCAACGAACCCATCCGACCCTGATCCAACAGATAGCAGCCAATCGGGTGAAATCGAGGCGAGTACCTTTATTTTTACCGCTCGTGGAGAAAAAGCAGACTGTTCAGGGATTAGCGAAGACGGCGC
>CAYXRN010000010.1:0-47680 GCA_964467635.1 uncultured Chitinophagaceae bacterium
AAAAATGGCCGAAAGTGAAATCCTATGAGTAGCGCCGTGATCCACCCTGGACGGGAGTAGCGGGAGTATTCCCCTCCTGCCCCCTCTCCAGATTATGTGTATTCCTCAGGTGAAGGTTGCATAAAAATCCCCTACCTTTGCCGTGTTTACGTACCCAATTTTTTGAAATGAAAAAAGACAGGCAAAAAGGTAATCTTCATGGCGTGAAAGAAATCGCTAGACGGGCAGAGGTCTCTATTGCTACTGTGGATCGGGTTTTACACAACCGGCCCGGCGTTTCTCCCTCTACTAAAAGAAGAATTGAACGCATCATCAAGGAAATTGACTACAAGCCCAACATCATTGCTAGTCGACTGGCCTCGCGGAAAGTGTATGATATTGCTGTACTCATCCCGGCTATTTCTGTGGAGACGGACTTCTGGCAGGCACCACTCAATGGTATAAAACGGGCTGAAAATATGGTGAAAGAGTATGGCGTGAAGATATCATTTTATTTTTTTGACCTGAACAACCGAAAATCTTTTACGGATCAAACGGAAAAGTTGCTGGAAAATAAAGTCGATGGTGTGCTGTTAGCCCCTTCCTTTATAGATGAAGCACGCCATTTTACGAAAACCTGCAAAGAAAAGAAAATCCCCTATGTATTGATTGATTCCAATATCCCTCATCAGGAAGGACTTTGTTATATCGGCCCGCACCTGTTCAGGAGCGGATACCTAAGTGGGCAACTGATGAATTTTACTTTAAACGGAGACAGTGAAATCCTGGTGGTGAATATTGCCAGGGAGGTCGACGACCACAACTACCTGATGGAGATCGAAGAGGGATTCCGTGCCTATTTCAGGTACCATAACTTGTACCACAATATAATAAAAGTAGATGTTACCACGACCGATTACAACTCCGTGGTCCGGGAGCTGAATTATGTTTTTGAGAAAAACCGCCGTTTAAATTCTATTTTTGTAACGAATTCAAGGGTATCGGCGGTAGCCCGTTATTTTGAAGAAACAAAACGGGAGAAAAATTTCCTGATCGGCTATGATTTTACAGAGGAGAATATTGAGTATCTTAAAAAAGAGATCATTGATGTTTTAATTTGTCATAAGTCCGAAGAACAGGGATATAAGGGAGTTATGACCCTCTATAGGCATCTTGTCCTTATAGAATCTATAGAGAATGTTCATTTTATGCCCATCGATATCATTACGAAAGAAAATTATGAATTCTATCATAACTGAGGAGAAGGGGAAAACAATGAAGCAGATAAAACAGCGTTTTCAGGTAACCTACCAGTATCCGGTCGTATTTACCCGTCATCTATTTCAAAAGGAAAATAACCTGTTTAGCGACTTCTTAAATCAATTTGTTATTCCTGGAGAAGAAAAACGGATTTTGTTTGTTTTGGATGAAGGGATGCTTCGGCACCATCCAAGGCTGAAGGCTGAAATAGAAATGTACTTCAGCGATCAAACTGCGATAAAACTCCTGCCGTTTACTGTTGTCCCGGGCGGGGAACGCGTTAAGAATAACAAGCGCTATTTGGAAGAAATAATAACCGCCCTTAACACTTATCGCGTAGATCGCCATTCCTATGTGGTGGCGGTCGGGGGAGGCGCTGTGTTGGACTTGGTTGGTTACGCTGCAGCCATTACTCACCGCGGCATCCGCCATATTCGTATTCCAACGACCGTACTGTCTCAAAATGATTCCGGGGTGGGGGTAAAGAACGGCATAAATTATTTCGGTAAAAAGAATTTCTTAGGAACTTTTGCGCCGCCCTTTGCGGTGTTTAACGACTTTTTGTTTTTAGATACCCTGGACGATCGAAGTTGGAGAAGCGGAATAGCAGAGGCGGTTAAGGTAGCCTTGATAAAAGACGCCGGTTTTTTTGGCTGGCTGGAAGAGCACGCAGGCGAACTTTCTCTTCGCGATACCCAAGCGATGGAACAGCTCGTGTATCGTTGTGCTGAATTGCATCTTGCCCATATCGCCTCTGGTGATCCTTTTGAAAGCGGTTCTTCCCGCCCACTGGATTTTGGCCACTGGAGTGCGCACAAATTGGAGCAGCTCACGGATTTTGACCTGACCCATGGAGAGGCGGTGGCTATAGGCATCGCATTGGATGTGATCTATTCCGAACAATCCGGCTGGCTCAGGCCGGAAGACCGGCACCGTATATTGAATGTCATGTCGCATTTGGGGTTTAGTTTATTTCATCGGGAACTGGAAGCGGGGCAGCTGCTGCAGGGCCTTTCGGAGTTCAGGGAGCATCTGGGCGGGCAACTGACGGTTATGATGTTAAAGGCTATTGGAGAAGGTAAGAATGTGCATGCGATTGATAAAGAGATGATGCGGAAGTGTGTGAGGCTGCTAAAAGCATACAATGCTGTTTCAATGAACTAATTAAAGGAATTTTCAATGAAAACCGCTTTAGGATATCTCACTTTTTGTACCAATATCTTTCCCGGAGCGTCCTGGAGCGCACATTTTGATCATCTGAAAGCTGAAATCCCCGTTATAAAGCAACAGTTGGCTCCCGGACAGCAGTTTGGGATCGGATTACGCGTTTCCAATGAAGCTTCAGCGGAATTAACAAAGCCAGACCGACTGAAGGAATTTCAGCACTGGCTTCGGCAAAACGATTGTTTTGTTTTTACTGTAAATGGCTTCCCCTTCGGGAACTTTCACCGTACCCGGGTGAAAGACCTGGTTCATGCGCCCGACTGGGCAACAACCGAACGTCGGGAATACACTTTGCGGCTTGCACAGCTGTTAGCAGCCCTGCTTCCAGACGGCCTGGAAGGCAGCATCTCTACTTCGCCGCTTTCCTATAAGTACTGGTTCGCGAATGAACCGGAGGCCATGCAACAGGCTATTGAGCGAAGTACGAAAAACATAGTTCAGTTGGTTCTACAACTTTATAAGCTACAACAAGATACCGGAAAAAACATCCATATCGACATTGAACCCGAAGCGGACGGATTGATAGAATCCAGCGTCGAATTTATTGATTGGTATCAAGCGAAATTACTACCGGAGGGCATAAGAGCATTGAATGAAGAATATGGCCTTTCTGAAGCGGAAGCAACGACCATTATTAAAACACACGTACAGTTGTGTTACGATGTTTGTCACTTTGCGGTAGGTTTTGAGGAGGCGGAAGGTGTGATACGACAGTTAGCAAAAGCAGGGATCCGTATTGGCAAATGGCAGTTGAGTGCCGCTTTGAAAATAAACCTGGATACAGGCAAAGAAGAGCGCTTAAACGCCCTTAAAGCCTTTGACGAGCCCGTTTATTTGCATCAGGTAGTGGCACAGAAAGAAGCGGGTAGCCTGCTCCGTTATCGCGATTTACCAGACGCCTTTGCGGATGCGGAAGCGATGGAAGCCCTACAGTGGCGTTCCCATTTTCATGTGCCCCTTTTTATTAAAGATTATGGTGTGCTGCAATCTACCCAGGAAGAAATTGTAAAGGTGCTACAGCTGCAAAAAGAAAAGCGGCTTTCCCCTTACCTGGAAGTGGAGACCTATACCTGGGAAGTGCTACCGGAAGCGTTGAAGCTGCCGCTTTCAGAATCTGTTATCCGGGAGATGAAATGGGTAATGGATCATATGAAGAGTGCGGCGACATAACCATCACCAGCGAAGGATTGTAAAGGAGCCGCTGTCACCAGCAGGCTATTTACTGCTTTGGAGTACATATTGTACTGTTTGTTCTACAAGCGCGTCTTCCCGGGCATCGCTGATATTATTGAACCCATGATCTCCCTTATTCACAATGACTAACTCGTTTGTAATGTCGTGGGCATCCAGTAGCCGGTGCAGCTTCTTGGATTGTTCAAGCGGTACTACACGGTCCTTCGTACCATGAAACAGGAAGGTGGGCACAGCCTGAGTGACGTATTGCAATGGCGAATATAGCCGTAGCTCTTCAATGGCTTTTTGTTTGTGGGTATCTATGGCATGCCCGGTTATGGCAAAAATCAGTCTTTTTCGTAAGGACAGGATCTTTTTCCCTAAGAAAATCCCGGCAAAGAAGACCGTGAGTTTACTGGCTTTCGTTCTCAACAGCCTGTTCAGATCGGTCGGGCCAAAGAAATCAATCACATATTTAACCCTTGATGAAATGGGATCCATGGCAGGCGCGCCGGCCAGGACCGTATCGTTTGTATATGCGGTTAAAAGGGCGAGATGCCCGCCAGCAGAACCACCCCATAAACCAATATTTGCGGGGTCAAATTTGTAGGCAGCCGCATGGGCCTTGACCCATCTTACGGCATCTTTACAATCGGCCAGGGGTGCCGGGAAATGCTTGGATTTACTTAATAGCGTATAGTCTATACTGACTACGGCCACGCCGTTATAAGTTAACTGATCGATAAGCTTCCGCATGAAGTCGTTTGTTTCAAACTTGCGGTCTCCTTCCACCCAACCTCCCCCATGAATGATGATTACAACGGGCGATGGGCCCGGAGCCGCCATTGGTTCGGGCAAAAAGATATCCAACCTGAGCGAATCCCCTTCGGCTATTTTATATACGATATTTTTTAGCGCTTCTGCCTTCTGCGCCCGTGCGGTTGCCCGGAAGCCTAATATGCAGTTCAGCAATAAGAAAAGAAATATGGAAGAGGTCTTATTCAATGCTTAAAAAAATAACCGGTTACTTTTTCAAAAGTACGAAAGCTTTACATAAACTGCTGAACAGAAGGCGTCGCATTCTGTCCTGACGACGGCCATGTCGTTTACTCCATTCGAAGTTAACCTTCTCACCGGCTTTCTTCCAGATACCATCACAGCTTGCTTTTCTGTTTGTAAGGTACCCTGTTTTCCATGAAGATAGAAATAGGCTAACTTTACCTCGTCATGAATAAAACCGTCGTTATTGATATTGTAGGCCTTTCATCGAATTTGATAGGGGTAAATACGCCTTTTCTGAAAGAATGGACTGCCAAAAACCACCTCACCACCATCACGCCCATGTTACCGGCGGTAACCACAGCGGTACAATCCACCTATCTTACCGGCGAAACGCCCGGAGAACACGGCATTGTGGGCAATGGCTGGTATGACCGCACCGATGGCGAAGTCAAGTTCTGGAAGCAGTCCAACCGGCTGGTGCAAGCTGAAAAATTGTGGGACCGGGCCAAAAAACAGGACGCTTCCTTTAGCTGTGCCAACATGTGCTGGTGGTACAATATGAACTCCACGGTAGATTACTTGCTTACTCCCAGGCCCAATTATTTATCCGACGGTCGTAAGATTCCCGACTGTTATACCTATCCAGCCGATTTGCGGGATCACTTGCAAGAAGAACTGGGGCCTTTTCCGTTGTTTCATTATTGGGGACCCGGAGCAGATATTCGTTCAAGTCGCTGGATCGCGGAGGCCTCCATGATCACGGAAGAGAAGTACCATCCTACCCTCACGCTCATTTATTTGCCGCATCTGGATTATTGTTTGCAAAAATTTGGCAGGGATGAAACGAAGATTGCGGTGGAGTTGCGTAAAATTGATGCGCAGGTAAAGGCGCTTGTAAGGTTTTATAAAAATGCAGGGGCATCGGTTGTGCTGCTTTCCGAATATGGCATCACCCCAGCTGATCATCCCGTCCACCTCAACCGGATTTTTCGTCAGAAAGGCTGGCTGAAGGTACGTACCGAAAGAGGCAGGGAATTGCTTGATCCGCAGGTCAGCCGGGTATTCGCATTAGCCGATCACCAGATAGCGCATGTGTATGTCAATGACCGGTCCTTAATAGACCAGGTCCAGGCAGTGTTAAAAGAAACAAAGGGGATAGAACAACTGCTGGATGAAGCGGGGAAAAGAAAGGCGGGGATACACCATGAGCGGAGCGGCGATCTCATAGCAGTAGCAGATGAAAACAGCTGGTTTACCTATTACTATTGGCTCGATGACCATAAAGCCCCGGACTTTGCGCGGTTGGTAGCCATCCATGATAAACCGGGTTATGATCCGGTAGAGATGTTCCTGACGTCCAAGCTTCGGGCAGGCTATAAAGTATTGCGTAAAAAACTGGGCTTCCGCTACCTGATGGACGTCATTCCGCTGGACGCCACTTTGGTAAAAGGCTCGCACGGGCGAACAAAAACGGCTGCCGCGGATCATCCGGTGCTTATTACCGAAAAACCCGTTTCCGAAAGGGCGCTTGCCGCCACCGAGGTGTATCAGGTTATCTGGGATACGCTTACCGGCCAAAAGCGATAATTTCTTTTCTACCGAGGACTCTTAGGCCCGTGAAATGTACGTGGTTTTGTACAACGGGCTGCACATGTTTTTAGCTTTGTTATTGATTAACTGCGGCCGGACAGGGATCACATCCCAAAAGGAATTGGTGAAGTTCGTTTTATAAGCCGGTCAACGGCCGTTCAAAAAAACTAATTTTAAACAGTTTCTTAGTACTTTCGCAGCTTTCCAAAACGGCAAAACGGTATTTAATGGCTCAAACACCTCAACTGAAGGACCCCAATGTGGATATTTTACCGGATGATTTCCTGGTAAAGCTGGCGGCAGCGTATGATACCCCGTTGTATGTGTATCATGCTGAGAGAATAGAAAAGCAATATCTCAAGCTCCGCAATGCGTTTGATAAAAAGAATACGCGCTTCTTTTATGCCTGCAAGGCGTTGACCAATATCAATATTTTAAAACTGATGAACAGCCTGGGCGCGGGGTTGGATACGGTGTCGTTGCAGGAAGTGCAGCTCGGCTTGAAAGCCGGTTTCTCTCCACAGGATATTATCTTTACCCCCAACTGTGTAGACTTGGAGGAAATTATTGCAGCGAAGGACCTTGGCGTGCATATTAATATTGACAATATTTCCATATTGGAACAATTTGGCAATCGCTTTGGCGGTAGCTATCCCGTTTGCATCCGTCTGAATCCACATATCATGGCGGGAGGAAACTATAAAACGTCTACCGGCCATGTGGACAGCAAGTTTGGTATTTCCATTCACCAGATCCGCCATATTGAACGTATTGTAAAAAGCACCGGTTTGCATGTCAACGGCCTGCATATGCATACGGGATCGGAGATAAAAGATGTAGAAGTGTTTTTGCGTGGGGTAGAGATCCTGTTTGAAATGACGGCACATTTTCCGAATCTTGATTTTATTGACCTGGGCAGTGGTTTTAAAGTGGCGTACCGGGAAGGGGACCCGGAAACAGATGTAGTTAAACTCGGCAAACAGGTATCCGCCTCTTTTAATGCATTTTGCGAGACCTATTCCAACAAAGCCCTGAAACTGTTCTTTGAACCGGGAAAATTTCTGGTCAGCCAGGCGGGTTACTTCTTGGTTAAAGCCAATGTAATTAAAACCACACCTGCCACGGTTTTTGTAGGGGTCAACTCCGGCTTCAACCACCTTATCCGTCCGATGTTTTATGAGGCTTTTCATTACATCCGCAATGTTACCAACCCGAAAGGAATACAGCGAATTTATACGGTGGTGGGTAATATATGCGAAACCGACACCTTTGGATGGGATCGCAAATTGAGCGAGGTGAGGGAAGGGGACTTCCTGGTGTTTTACAATGCGGGAGCTTATGGTTTTGAAATGTCTTCGAATTTCAATTCCCGGTTAAAGCCTGCCGAAGTCTTGGTGAAAGAGGGCCGTCCACAGCTGATCCGAAGCCGCCATACCCTGGACGATCTGTTGCTGCATCAGGTAGAGGTTTTGTAGCAACAAGAAGCCTTCTGCCCGCTAATAGCGCGGAACCCGGCTCCACGTATTTTGAGGACTGCGCTGGCCTGAATTACACCACGCGCTTTTCATCAAATTTGTAATCGGTATCTTTGTGGCATGCAACTCTATACCATTCATACCGGCTTTTTTAAACTCGATGGGGGCGCCATGTTTGGTGTGGTTCCCAAACCTTTGTGGAATAAAGTACAACCGGCGGACGAAAAAAACCGCTGTACCTGGGCCATGCGCTCCCTGTTAATTGAAGATGGGGACAGGCTTATTTTGATTGATACCGGATTGGGCAACAAGCAAAGTGATAAATTTTTCAGTCATTATGAACCGCACGGGCCCGAGTTGGATTCTTCCTTGCGGGAAAGAGGGTTCAGCCGGGAGGACATCACCGATGTATTCCTCACCCACCTGCATTTTGATCATTGTGGGGGCTGTATTGAAAAACGAGGGGCGGAACTGGTCCCTGCTTTTAAAAATGCTACTTATTGGAGTAATGAAAAGCACTGGCAGTGGGCGGTCTATCCCAATGCAAGAGAAAAGGCCTCCTTTCTGAAGGAGAATATATTACCGATCAGGGAAAGCGGACAATTAAAGTTTATAGCAACACAAGAAGGGATCACTTTCAGCAACGATCTTTCTATTCGTTTCTGTGAGGGTCATACCAAGGCCATGATGCTGCCGCAGCTCACTTATAGAGGAAGGACCATTGTCTTTATGGCCGATCTTCTGCCTTCAATTCATCATATACCCCTGCCGTGGGTGATGGCTTATGATATGTTTCCGCTTAAGTCGCTTCAGGAAAAAGAAGCTTTTTTGAAAGAAGCGCTCACTGGAAATTATATCTTATATTTTGAGCATGACCCGAAAGTGGAATGCTGTACGTTGAAAGCCACCGAAAAAGGGATTCGTGTTGCCGAAACATTTGCTTTGGCTGATATATAAAGAACGCCTAAATTTGTTAGCTTTAAAAACCAAAAGTGGCTGAAAACGAAACATATACGATTTCCCTCCCTCAATTTGAAGGACCATTTGATCTGTTGCTTTTCTTTATTGAAAGAGATGAGCTGGATATTTATGACATCCCGATCAACAAGTTGATTGAGGATTTTACCGCATTTATTCACCGGATGGAATCCCTGAACATTGAGCTGGCCAGCGAATTTATTTTGTTTGTGGCCATTCTCATGCGGATTAAAGCCAGAATGTTGTTGCCCCGCAAGGAAATCGATGAAGAAGGCAATGAAGTAGATCCCCGTCAGGAGCTGGTGGAAAAACTGCTGGAATATAAAAAGTACAAACAGGCAGCAGCGGAAATGGCCGAAAAGGAAGCCCTCCGTATCCTGCGGCTTAAACGCGGTAATATTACGGAGGAACTGGCTCAGGTGGGGCAGTCCGAAGGCGAAGGAACCGAAATGCAAACCCTGACGCTCTATAAGCTGATGAATGCATTTGAAAAGGTGATGAAGGAAATGGAGGTCCGCAAAATAAAACCTGAGCATGTGGTTTATCGGTATAATTATACCATGGAAGAGTCCAGGGAGTATATGATCGATATGATTCGCAGCGAGCGTTCGGTTTCTTTTGAAAGGGTATTCAGCACTTGTAAGGACCGGCTCCATGCGATCTTTCTGTTTCTTTCCATATTGGAGCTGGTTCAGCAAAATTACATGCGGATTATGATAGGGGATGGCCGAAATAACTTCCTTTTGGAGTACCGGGAACCGGAGGAAGAAACGCCTGCGTAAACGTCACAATTTCTGACAGTAAGTTTCCCTCGCGTTATATTATTCCTACTTTTGCTGTTCAAGGTTATTTCATGTCTTTATTAGGAAAGTTATTTAACAACACCGCTGAGAAAACAGATTTTTCATTTCTGGGAACAGATATGCATTCTCATCTCATCCCTGCCGTAGATGACGGTTCCCCGGATATAGCAACTTCATTATCCTTGATTCAACAACTACAGGCGCTGGGGTACAACAAACTTATCACCACACCACATGTCTTCCAGGATTTTTATCCCAATAATGCCGAGATACTTCATGCCGGCTATGCTAAGGTAAAGAAGGCATTAAAGGACAATAACATTGCCGTGGAACTACGGGTGGCAGCTGAATACTATCTGGATACGCATGTGATTGACCTGCTGGAAGAAAATGTTCCGCTTTTGACACTTTCCGGCAATAAGGTATTGGTAGAATTTTCTATGGTTACGCCGCCGCTGCATAGGGATGAGCTTTTATTTCAGTTGAGAGTAAAAGGGTATGAACCGGTCATTGCGCATGTGGAAAGGTATGCCTATTATCACCAGCAGTTTGAGGCGTATCAGTTTTTATACGACAAAGGGTTTGCCTTGCAGTTAAACTTATTGTCTTTTACAGGACAGTATGGAAACAGAATAAAAAAGACGGCTTATCAGTTACTGGAGAAAGGGCTGGTCAGATACCTGGGGACCGATTTGCATCATTCCCGCCATATCGCAGGATTGCAACAGCTTCAACAAAACCACAAGCTCATGCAAACGCTAAAGGCTTATCCCTGGGAAAATGCTAATCTGTAGTTGTAAACCACTAATCTGTTTTTAATTTTTTAACTTCGGCCACAAATTCTTTAGAGGGTTTAAAAGCAGGGATATAATGTTCGGGAATGTGAACGGCCACATTTTTCTTAATATTACGGCCTATTTTTGCGGCCCGTTTTTTTGTGATGAAGCTCCCAAATCCCCGAATATAAATATGTTCTCCCTGACCAAGGTTGTCTTTTACTTCTTTGAAAAAGGCTTCCAGGGTGACCAAAACATCTACTTTGGGAATGCCGGTGCTTTCAGAAATACTGTTTATTAAGTCTGCTTTTCTCATGGCAAGGGAAAATTTTGGACATCAAAAATACTACTAAAAAATTAGAAACCAACTAATTATTTATAAAAAAATTATTTATCGCTTCTAAGAAACATAAAAGTAATGCATTCGTCGGTCAAATCCAAAAAATCTCTGACTTCCGCCCGCGAGCGTGCCTGCTTTCGCCAAAAGCTGTTAAAGTGGTATGAACGCAACGTCCGTTCCTATCCCTGGGTGGGTATAAAAAATCCTTACCGGGTTTGGTTGTCGGAGGTCATCCTTCAGCAAACCAGGGTAGAGCAGGGACTGCCATATTATGAAACCATCCTGGCTCATTTCCCAACCGTAGCGGACCTTGCTGCCGCGGACGACCAAAAGGTCTTCCGGCTTTGGCAGGGGCTGGGGTATTATAACCGTTGTAAGAATATGCTGGCCGCAGCCAGACTGATCTGTAAGGAATACAACGGCATTTTTCCAAAAACATATGATGCGATTCTCCAATTACCCGGTGTGGGGCCCTATACCGCCGCGGCCATTGCTTCTTTCGCCTTTGGTCTGCCGCATGCGGTGGTCGACGGGAATGTGGAGCGGCTGCTTGCCAGATACTTCGGACTGGAAGTGGCGGTAAATACGACATCCGGTAAAAAGGCCTTCAATGCGCTTGCCGGCCAATTGTTGGATAGCGGGTTTCCTGCCCGGTACAATCAGGCGATTATGGATTTCGGTGCGACTGTATGTTTGCCCCGGCAACCCAAATGTTCGGTTTGCCCGCTCCATCGCAATTGCTTGGCCTATAAAAAGGGAATAACGGACAAACTACCGGTAAAAATCCCCAAAAAACCGGCGAAAAACCGGTACCTGCATTATATTGTCCTGCGAAACGGCAATAAGCTTTTTATACGGAAACGGCCGGCAGAGGGCATCTGGCAGAACCTGCATGATTTTCTGCTGGTCGAACACAGCAGCCCCCTGACTGAGGAAAAATTGACTGCCGGATCGGTATATCAAGCGGTGGTGAGAGAGAATGTGGTATTGCAGCGATCCTTTTCTCGCGTGTTTATTCATCAACTAACCCACCAAAGGCTCCATATTCGGTTTTACTATGTTGCTTTAAAACACCCGCCGCAGTTGCCGGAGGCCTATTTCCCATTGGATATCAATCAAATTGATTTGTTTGCCTTTCCTCGTCCGCTGGTGAAATATATGGTACTGCTGAAAGACTTTTGAGCGCTGTATTTTTTGATGTTTTAAAAAAATGGCCTACTTTTCCATTAGAAAAGACTATTTCAATCTAATCTAAGATCAGTATGAGAGGCGTGAACAAAGTAATTTTAGTGGGGAACCTGGGGCGCGACCCGGAGATCCAGTATTTGCCGGGCAGCATAGCCGTCGCCAAGTTTTCTTTAGCGACCACGGAAAACTTCAAGGACAAGTCCGGCAAGCAGGTTTCGCAAACCGAATGGCATACCATCGTATTATGGCGCGGGCTGGCTGAACTGGCTGGTAAATATTTGCACAAAGGAAGCCTGGTGTATATTGAAGGGCGGTTGCATACGCGCAGCTGGGAAGATAAGGACATGCACCGCAAGCATGCTACGGAGGTCGTAGGGGATAACCTGATCATGTTGGACAAGCGGAGCGATCAGCCCGAAACGCCAGCTGAAGGGGAGCCTCTATAGCAGCTTGGCACAGAGCTTGTTTGAAAGAGGTGATATTGAGTTCTAATACAAATTGAAGCTGATTTTTGAATTACACATTTGTTTTATTGCAAACGATTGGGAAAATTGAGGCTGGTCCTTCCGAAGTGGTTGTTTTGATCTTTTTCTGCCTCCTGTTTTTCTTTATTTCCGCTGTGAGCTGCGGTGGGGAACAGGCCTTTTCATACCTTAATGAAAAGGATATCAATATGCTGAAGGCAAGAAGCAACAATAATTCTAAGCGCGTGTCCATTATCCTGGAGCGCCCGAGGTTGTTATTGGTGACCTTGCTTTTGACCCGACTGATCAGCAATGTACTCCTGATTTTCATTTTAAATGCGCTGTTAGAGTTTTTGGTGAGTGCCGCCCGTTTTCCCGCCCTGTCTGTTTTCGTCAAGGTCGTGGTCATCTTTTTTTTGCTGGCGCTTTTTTGTGAGGCCCTGCCCCGTGCCTATGCCAGGCAAAAGAAACTGCGGATGGCTTTTTTTGCTGCTCCGCTTGTCAGCAGCCTTATCAGTATTCTTGAACCGCTGGCTGCCGCGTTGATCGATGCATCGGACTGGCTGAGCCGGCGTATTTTTAAGAAAAGAAGCGAGCTGCTCAGCATTAAGGATATCGACGAAGCCTTTACGGTCTCCCTCAATCGCAAGGCGGGCACGGAAGAAAAAAATATTTTGCGCAGCCTGGTACAGTTTGAAGACATTGCCGTCCACCAGATCATGAAGGCGCGGATGGACATCAGCGGTATTCCGGAGCAGACCTCTTTCCCCGAACTGATCACCCTCATTCACCAACTGCATTATTCCCGCTTGCCTGTCTACGGCAAAGATCTGGATGACATTGTGGGCGTGATCAACGCGAAAGACCTGATCCGGCACCTGGACGATGCGGACTTCGACTGGCAGACGCTCATGAAGCAACCGGTATTTGTGCATGAACAGAAGCTGGTAAAAGACCTGCTAAAAGAATTTCAGGACCAGCATATTCAATTTGCCGTCGTTGTAGATGAGTTTGGCGGTACCAGTGGCATTGTTACTATGGAGGACATCATGGAAGAGATTATTGGCGACATCAGAGACGAGTTCGATACCGAAGAACAATCCTATACCCAGGTCAGTGAAAATGAGTTTATCTTTGAAGGCAAAACGATGCTGAATGAGGTCGGACGAATACTGGAGCTGCCTACAGACTTCTTTGACTCCGCCAGGGGCGAGAGCGACTCATTAGGAGGGCTGATCCTGGAGATATACGGCAGTTTTCCGGAGGTGGACCAGGTGATCCCTTTTCGGGGACTGGAGCTTGTACCGCTCGACATTCAAAGAATGCGCATTACCAAAGTAAAGATTATTGATCTCATGGTCAAGTAGCCCGTATCATTATGACACCAACAACAAATCGGCTTTTGCTGCTGTTATCCGGTATGGTTTTTTTTATCTTTACCGCCTGCCAGCCGGCCTTTACCCCCAAACCCCGCGGCTACTTCCGGATCGAATTCCCCGAAAAAAAATACAAGACGTTCGATGCACCCGGCTATCCTTATTCCTTTGCGTATCCCGTTTACGCTGAAATAGAAAAGGACACTTCCTTCTTTGGACAGCACCCGGAAAACCCCTGGTGGATAAATATAGTATTCCCGGATTTCAACGGGAAAATTTACTTAAGCTATAAAAAGATCGGAGGCAAGTATTCGCTGAACCGGCTGGTAAACGACGCTTATGAAATGACCTATCAGAATGCGCTGAAAGCGGAATCCATTGTGCCGGAAGCCTTTCATACCGCCCATCATGTGAGTGGTTTGTTTTATAATGTGAGTGGAAATGCGGCTACAGCCAAACAGTTTTTTGCAACCGATAGCGTCCGGCATTTTCTGCGTGGAGCGCTGTATTTTTACACCACTCCCAATGCAGATTCTTTGCAGCCGGTGGTGCAATTTATTGAAAAGGACATGTGGCATCTGCTGGAAACCCTGCGGTGGAAAACCCCTGCTCATTAAATGGTTTTTCCCTTTTATTGGTGTACCTTTGCAGCGCATTTCAGACTGCATGGCGGATTTGTTTATTGTTCGGCCTGAATTGCATTAAAAACGGAACTAATAAACATGAATATTCTTAAATGTTTACAGGATCGCATCCTGGTACTCGATGGCGCAATGGGGACAATGATACAGCGCTACAAACTCACCGAAGAAGACTTTAGAAACCAACGCTTCAAGGATCATTCCAGTGACCTGAAAGGGAACAATGACCTGTTGAGCATCACCCGGCCGGAGATCATCAAGGCTATTCATAAAGAATACCTGGAAGCGGGGAGCGATATTATAGAAACCAATACTTTTAGCTCCACTTCTATCGCGCAGGCGGATTATAAGCTGGCTTCCTTAGCCCATGAATTGAACCAAAAGGGGGCGGAGCTGGCCCGGGAGGCGGCCGATGAATATACCGCTAAAGATGAGGGAAAGCCCCGTTTTGTAGCGGGAGCCATCGGTCCGACCAATAAAACGTTGTCCTTGTCGCCGGATGTGACCAACCCGGGTTTCAGGGCGGTAACTTTTGATGAAGTAGCCTCGGCCTATTACGAACAGGTAAGCGGGCTGGTCGAGGGTGGTGTGGATGTATTGTTGATAGAAACCATCTTTGATACGTTAAATGCCAAGGCGGCCATTTATGCGATAAAGAAATATTTCCGGGACATGAAAAAACCGGAGCTGCCCATGATGATCTCCGGGACCATTACCGATGCGTCGGGAAGGACCCTTAGCGGACAAACATTGTCGGCTTTTTATACTTCTGTCAGCCATGCGCAACCTTTAAGTGTCGGCCTCAACTGCGCGTTGGGCGGCAAGCAAATGCGCCCGTACATCGAAGAGTTGTCGGCTGTGGCGGATTGTTACGTGAGCTGTTATCCCAATGCGGGATTGCCCAATGCGATGGCCGAGTACGATGAGTTGCCCGAAGACACGGCAGGCATATTAAGGGAATTCGCTGAAGCCGGCTTTGTCAATATTGTGGGCGGATGCTGTGGCACTACGCCGGAGCACATACGTGCTATTGCAGCAGGTGTGCGGGACCTCGCTCCCCGCAAGCTGCCGGAGACGGTGTTGTCGTGATCTTCTCCTCAACCGCTTATTTTTCTTTTCCGATTTCTTGAATCAAACAGGTTATTATGCATACTTCAGATAAAAATACATCATCTACCCTGCGGCTTTCCGGACTGGAAGCCGTTTCCATTGGTCCCGGATCCTTATTCGTCAATGTGGGCGAACGGACTAACGTGACCGGGTCTAAAAAATTCGCCGGGCTTATCCGGGAGGGACAATTTGAGGAAGCGCTGGCCGTCGCCAGGCAGCAGGTAGAAAACGGTGCGCAGGTAATCGATGTAAATATGGATGACGCGCTTTTGGATGGAAAGCAGGCGATGGTGACGTTCCTGAACCTGATGCAGGCCGAACCTGATATTGCACGTATACCGGTGATGATCGATTCGAGCAAGTTTTCGATCATTGAAGCAGGGTTAAAATGTGTACAGGGAAAGTGTATCGTCAATTCCATTTCTCTAAAAGAAGGAGAAGAAAAGTTTTTAGCGGAAGCACGAACCTGTCTGGATTTTGGGGCATCCGTAGTAGTTATGGCATTCGATGAGAGCGGACAGGCCGATAATACAGAAAGACGGGTAGCCATTGCCGAAAGGGCATTTCGCATTTTAACGGAAAAAATAAACTTCCCCCCGCAGGATATTATCTTCGACCTGAATATTTTTCCGGTAGCTACCGGCATTGAAGCGCATAACGTCAATGCGGTCTCGTTTATAGAAGCCACCGCGCTGGTTAAAGAAAAGCTGCCGCAGGTGAAAATCAGCGGAGGGGTGAGCAACCTTTCTTTTTCCTTCCGGGGAAATAATGCCGTTCGGGAGGCCATGCATTCAGTGTTCCTGTACCATGCCATCAAAGTGGGTTTGGATATGGGTATCGTCAACGCGGGGCAGCTAGTGGTGTATGACGATATTGAACCGCGCCTCCGCCAGCTGTGTGAGGATGTTATCCTCAACCGCAACGCTGAAGCTACCGAAAACCTGCTGGCTTTTGCTGAAACCGTAAAATCAAAGGGGAAAAAGACTGAAAAAGACATGAGCTGGCGGCAGGGCGCAGTGGAAGAACGGCTGAGCCATTCGCTTGTCAACGGGATCACCGATTTTATTGAAGTGGATACGGAAGAGGCCCGGTTGAAATATGATAAGCCGCTGGATGTGATCGAAGGCCCCCTGATGGATGGAATGAATGTGGTGGGAGATCTGTTTGGGGCCGGAAAGATGTTTCTGCCCCAGGTCGTTAAGAGTGCCCGGGTCATGAAAAAATCCGTTGCGGTGCTTAACCCCTATATGGAAGAGGAGAAAAAGCAGCTGATCAAAGAAAAAGGTCCCGATGCGCTTAACAACGGGCGGGTTGTAATGGCCACGGTAAAAGGAGACGTACACGACATCGGAAAAAATATCGTAGGAGTGGTTTTGGGTTGCAATGGATACGAAGTGATCGACCTGGGCGTAATGGTACCGGCAGACAAATTGCTGCAGGCGGCTAAGGAGAAAAAAGCGGATATCGTCGGGGTAAGCGGCTTGATCACGCCCAGTTTGGATGAAATGGTGCACGTGGCGCAGGAGATGAAACGACAGCAGTTTGAGTTGCCCCTGCTGATTGGCGGTGCCACCACCTCCAGGACGCACACGGCTGTTAAGATAGAACCGGAATATGATAAAGGGGTGATCCATGTTTTAGATGCGTCCCGATCGGTCACCGTGGTGAGCAACCTTATGAATAAAGAAAAACGGCGGCACTTGCTACAGCAGACCAAGGAGGAGTATGCCGGCGTACGGGAACGGTTTCAAAATAAGAAAACGACCAAGAAATATCTTTCTTTAACGGAAGCCAGAAAGAACAAGCAGCAGCTGGATTGGGACGCCTACGTACCCCCTCAACCCAATTTCCTCGGAGTGAAATCTTTTTCGGATTATGACCTGGCGGAGATTGCCCGGTATATCGACTGGGGGCCTTTTTTTATAGCCTGGGAACTGCACGGTAAATTTCCAGCGATTCTGAAGGATGAAGTGGTGGGAGAAGCCGCTGCTAAGTTGTATGCGGAAGCGCAGGAATTGCTGCAGCAGATCATTGAAGAAAAATGGCTTACCGCCAAAGCGGCTATCGGTATTTTTCCTGCCGTCAGCAACGGAGCGGAAACGGTCTATCTGTCTCAGGACAAAGGCGATGCTCGGGACGTCCCACTGGAATTTTTGCGCCAGCAGATTAAAAAAGCCGCAGGCAAGCCCAACATCTGCCTGGCTGATTTTATTGCGCCGGAGCATTCGGGTAAGCAAGACTATATCGGTGCTTTTGCCGTGACTACAGGCCTGGGGATTGAAAAGCACTTAAAGCGTTTTGAAGCAGATCATGACGATTACAACCGAATCATGCTCAAAGCGTTAGCCGACAGGCTTGCCGAATCCTTCGCTGAATTGATGCACGAAAAAGTGCGTAAGGAAATATGGGGCTACGCCGCGGAGGAGTGCCTGCAAAACGAACAGCTCATCCAGGAAAAATATAAAGGCATTCGGCCGGCACCCGGCTATCCTGCCTGTCCCGAACATACCGAAAAAAGGAAGTTGTTTAAACTCATCCGGGCTACCGACAATGCCGACATCGTCCTCACCGACCACCTGGCGATGTATCCGGCCAGCAGTGTGAGTGGGTGGTATTTTTCTCATCCTGAAAGTAAATATTTCGGGATAGGAAAAATCAAAGCAGATCAGGTAGCGGACTACGCCCGACGGAAAGGATGGACGGAGGAAGAGGCGCGCCAGTGGTTAAGACCGCAGCTGGATGATTGATAAAGCGTGTGCGCTTGTTTCCCCGGAGGCTGATCGGCTTTGGTGCTCAATAGGCGCACCCCTCCTGCAGGAACTAGTCGTTCGCCTATCGAGAGGTTGTACTGCTCCTTCAGGCGGGCTAGAGTAACAAGGAGATGCCAATAGCGAACGGATATTGCTCAAGTCCGTATTGATGAATAGGGGTAAAGCTGTAGGTGCCATAAAAATTGATGGGGCCGTAACCTATTTCTCCCCGCAGTCCGACCCGGAATTTTTCCAGATTAAAAGGGTCTTTATTCTTTACCTTGTTTCTCTCTTCGCTCTTTTGTTTCGTACGTGACTTAATCAGGAGCCCGAAAGTTGGCCCTGCCGAAACGTGAAACGCCCGTGAATCCCGATGCGGGTTGGTGTTCAGGTGCAAAAGGACGGGGATGGTGAGGTACTCGGTAAAAAGCTTATTTTTTTCCAAATCAATGTCTGAAAGCTTGATATAGGTCTCGTCAAGGGCATTGACGTAAGTGACGTTTTTGGTGTAGCGGTAGTTGTTCATCACCACACCGATCCCTGTTTTTAAGTTGAGCACATGCTGCACCAGGTTTACCTTTAAGAGGATCGGCCAGATATTGACATTGACCGACTTAATGGTGCGAAGGGAAAACAGCTCTTCGGTGGCTTTGGGACTCCCTTCCCCGAGCCGCACAAAATTGTTTACTTCCGGGGACCCGTAATGGCTTTTATCAATATAGCTGTTGACCCCCAGGTCGAATCCGAACCAGCTAATGTCTACGTTGTCCAGCGCTTTTTCTTCCTGCTCATCGGTATTAAAACGAACAGTGGTTTTCTCTTCCCCCGTGCAGTTGTCACATTGGATGATCGTAATATTGCCGATTTTTACCGTATCGGCATTGCGGTGGTTTTTTAATGTATCTATAATAGTTGTCTTCCGGGTGGTTACCGTATCCTTGCTGTTTACAACAGTAATGGTCGTCTTTTTCTGTGACCGGGCTGTTTGAAAAAGCATTACAGCGAGAAGGGCCAATATGATCTTACTTTTCATGGGTCAATTTATTTTTTATTAAAAACAAAGGAAACGCGGCCTATTTTTATTTTTTGAATATTGAGCAATCGAATGGGATGGGCTACTTTTTGCTGTAAAGCAAAAAGCTTGTCGGTAAAAGAGCTGTCCAGTGAATTTTTATGCTCACTTAGCTTTTGAAGGGTACTGGTGATGGTCGCGGTACTTCCTCCCCCGGTGCCGACTGTTAACTTCCGCTGCTTTTTTTCTATGTCTTTTGCCACAGCGAGCCGGGAGGCTTCAGGAGGGGCCACAGGTCGGGATTGAACGATTGGCGCCCTGTCATCCTGTGCTTCGTGCGGTGGTAGGGGCTGCACTTCAATTTTCGCAAGTGCCCCGACGGCTGATTTTCGGGCCGGCATGGGGCTATTTGGGGACTTCTCAGCGGCACGCTTCCGCTTTTGGACTGCCGGGGCCGGTTCTTGGCTTTCGCCTGCCTGCCCGGCAAGTAGAGCGGTGTTGTTGCTCTTCGTCTCCCGGATCGTGTCTTTATTTGCCGAAGGGGCCGGTTGAGTTGGAGGCTCGGCTTCTTTCGTTTTCTCGGGAGATGCCGGTTGGGCTGTCGTTGTCCGTGCTAGCTTTTGAGAGGTCAGGGACTGTTGTTGGCGGTCCGGCTGCTGATAAATCCGGAAAACCAGCAACAGGCACGCTGCTGCGGCCAAGGCCAGAGCGATTGTTTTCCAGGGGATAATAAGTGCTTTTTTCTCCGCTGTCTCAGTGCGGTACAGCCGTTCTCTCCCGGGGAAAACAAGGTTTTCTGTCGTTTCCGGCTTGGTTTTTTGCAGCCATTGCAGTTCTTCCTCCAGTTCCGGATGGGCGGCAACATACGCCAACAGCAGTTCTTGTTCTGTTTCCGATAGTTCGCCGTCTACGTAATCGAGCAGGTAACTTTCGTAATTATGTGCGTTGATCATCATATCACATTTTCCATTTTTACCAGGTATGCTTTCATCTTTAGCCGGGCACGATGTAAATACACTTTCACCTGGGAGGTATTCAATCCGGTTATTTGTCCAATTTCTTCATAGCTGTAGCCTTCATAATCTTTCAGCAACAGCAGGGTCTTTTGTGTTTCATTCAGTCGCTGCATTCCTTGTGCTAAAATATTTCTTAAATCTGTTGGCTGGTCGCAGGCCATTTCTTCGGTTTCAGGCACCTGCTCTACCCAGCTGATCTTCTTTCGCTTGCGGACCTGATCAATCATGTTTCGGTAGCCGGTAGTGAATAACCAGGCGCGTGCTTTTTCAAAAGGTATTTCGCGGTATTGCTTCCAAAGTGCTTCAAAGCTGTTTTGTACAATATCCTGCGCTTCGTCTTCCCGCCGGATGTTTTTGATAATAAAGCGGTACAATCGATCAGCGAACAGATCCACACAACTATTGTATTCTTTTTCTGTCATGAAGGAGACGATTTCCTGTGAATAGCCTTTGCAGCAGTGTTCAAAATTAGCTTTGTTTTTTGGTTTTCTGTGGATCAGGTGCCGAACACCCGGAAATCACCCGCTCTTTTCGTATCAATCCCGCCTCCGGAAAGTGTTTTCCTTTATGCACAATCTGACTGTAAGACGGAGCAGGCGCACGAAAGGTTACAATTTTCCCGTAAGTTTGTTGCTTCAAACTAAAAAAGTAAAGACCATGAATGCATCATTTATTGGCCGGTTGACCGATGAGTTAAAAGAAATAAAGGATTCCGGCTTGTATAAGACCGAGCGAATCATCGCGTCCCCTCAAGGGGCGGAAATTACAGTGGGAGGCCGTACGGTGATTAATTTTTGCGCGAATAACTACCTGGGCCTCTCCGCTCATCCTAAGGTACTGGAAGCAGCGAAAAAGACGGTAGATGACAGGGGATATGGTTTAAGCAGTGTACGTTTTATCTGTGGCACGCAGGACATACACCGGGAGCTCGAGCAGAAAATTTCGGCCTTCCTCGGCACAGAAGACACTATTTTATATGCGGCTTGTTTTGACGCGAACGGCGGGGTATTTGAGCCGTTGCTGAATAAAGAAGACGCCCTCATTTCTGATGCGTTGAACCACGCGTCCATTATTGACGGGGTACGGCTGTGCAAGGCCCAGCGGTTTCGCTTCAAGCATGATGACATGGCCGATCTTGAAAAACAATTGCAGGACGCCCAATCTGCCCGCACGCGGTTGATCGTTACAGACGGCACTTTTAGCATGGATGGCACGATCGCACAACTGGATAAGATCGTGGCGTTGGCCGAGCGGTATGAGGCCGTTGTGATGGTGGACGACTCCCATAGCACGGGGTTTATCGGAAAGACTGGCCGGGGCACGCATGAATACCGGAATGTGATGGGTAAAATTGATATTATCACTGGCACACTGGGCAAAGCGCTTGGTGGCGCTTCCGGAGGTTTTACCAGTGGCCGAAAGGAGGTAATCGATATGTTGCGGCAACGTTCGCGCCCTTATCTTTTTTCCAATACTTTGGCACCCAGCGTAGTAGGCGCTTCTATTGCCGTATTGGATTTGCTGAGCGAGACAACTCAGTTGCGGGATAAGCTGGCCGACAACACCAAATATTTCAGGCAGCAGATGACAGAAGCGGGTTTCGATATTAAGCCTGGAGATCACCCGATCGTACCGGTTATGTTATATGATGCGGTCTTGTCTCAAAAGATGGCTGATCAGCTGCTGGAAGAAGGCATTTATGTCATTGGGTTCTTTTACCCGGTGGTGCCAAAAGGACAGGCGCGCATCCGGGTGCAGATCAGTGCGGCGCATGAAAAGACGCACTTGGATAAAGCAGTTGCGGCTTTCACAAAAACCGGAAAACAGCTGGGCGTGTTAAAATAAGTAGGTAGGGGAAAGAAAGCGGGGTAATTCCACTTGAAATTACCCCGCTTGCCCGTTATATTTTTGTATCGTGGAAACCACTCTAGATGGCGCAGGTAAAAAGCCAGGCGTTACTCCGCCTCCGCCTCTACTTCTTTTACTTCGGGAATCATGCGTTTCATCATGGCTTCAATACCGGCCTTCAGCGTAATCATTGAGGACGGACAGCCTGAACAGGCTCCCTGCAGTGTCAGGAGCAGTTTGCCGTGTGCAAATCTTTTAAATCGGATGGCGCCACCGTCCATTTCTACCGCCGGTTTTACATAGTTTTCCAAAAGTTCTTTAATGCGTTTCACCACGTCACTGTCATCGGCCTGGACCGTTTGGTGTGCGGCTTCCACTTCTGCGAGCGCTTCTTCATTAATCACCTGCCGACCTTCTTCCAGATATTCTTTCAGAAAAACTTTCAGACTTGGGATCACATCCTGCCAGTCGGTCTCCGCGGATTTAGTCAGCGTAACAAAATTGCTGGCTATAAAGACGCCGCGGATAAAAGGGAAGGTAAATAATTCAGCAGCCAGTGGAGAAGCAGCCGCTTCCGCCTCCTCGGGGAAATCAGCACTTTTCCCCGGATACAACAACTTGTTCACGACAAATTTCATCGTTTCCGGGTTCGGAGTCATTTCGGTGTAAATGCTGATAACCGGATTTCCTGTCTTGATCATGTCCAATATATTTGTTCTGCAAAGGTAAACATTTTACCTTGTACGCTGGAATGTAATAAAAATAATTTCTTTTCTGAAAAAAGTTTTTCCGCTTGTGTAACTTGCAGCAATTTTTACTTCTAATAAAGGACCAAAGGATGATTGAAGAAAGAACCCTGAAGCTTAAAAAGCGTATCGCGCTTATCGCACACGACAACAAAAAACCGGAATTGATTACTTGGGTAAAACACAACAAGGAAATTTTAAATCAACATGTGCTCTATGGCACCGGCACCACAGGAAGGCTTGTAGAGGAAATGACGGGACTGTCCGTTAATAAGCTGAGGAGCGGCCCGATGGGAGGCGACCTCCAGATCGGCTCCCTGATTGCCGACAACGAAATCGGCATCGTGATCTTTTTTTGGGACCCAATGGAGGCCCAGCCTCACGATCCGGATATCCGTGCCCTACTACGTATCTGTGTAGTTTGGAATATTCCCGTAGCCTGCGATCGTTCGACGGCGGACTTTATCATTACCTCCCCCCTTTTCCAGCAAGAATATGAATTGAAAATGACAGATTACAGCAAATACGTGAGCCGGAAAATTTCCGGATAAGCGCCTTCTTTGTCTGTGCGGCTTTTGTGGAGCGCGGCGGCTTGCTTATATTTGTACCTCCTCAGGCTTGCTTTCCCATAATTTTCAGCCATTTTGAGCAGGGGTGCTTTTGGCACAATTTTAGGGGACTAATAGCGAATCTTGTAAACGATAAAATCATGACGTCTGTTTTACATACCATCAAAGGGGGCAAGATGCTGTTAATCGCGGGGATACTTATGTCTTTTACTGCCGTGGCCAACCCTTTTGATAATGTAGTAGCCGCTTTGAAAAAAGGCAATGTGGAGGCCCTCTCCCGTTATTTTGATAAAATGGTGGAGATTTCTCTGGAAGGGGAATCTAATTCCTACAGCAAGTCCCAGGCTTCCGTGATCCTGAAAGACTTCTTTGCCAGCCACAAAGCCAAAGACTTTAAAGTGATCCATAAGGGAAAATCCGGCAAGGGATCCAGTTTTGGCATTGGCAACCTGAGCACGAGTAAGGGTACGTTTCGGGTTACTTTTTTCTTCCGCCAGAAGGGCAGCGAAGTGGTGCTTCAGGAATTGCGCTTCAAGAAGAGTCAATAGCCGTTTAGCAGGATAAGCATGCAGCAACAGGCAAACGCGCTGTTTTTGGTCGTTTTTAGGTCCTTTCATGATGAAACTACTGTTTATTACACTGATCAGTTTGTTTACAACCCCTGTTTTTTTGCAGTCGGGTTGTAGCCAAACAAAGCTGGACGGTGCTGTACCCTCCTGTATACAGCGGATGATCAAAAAAATCAAAGCAGAGCCGGTAAGAAATCCACCGGCCCAGATTTGGAAATGGGAAGCCGACGGAAAAACCTATTATTACGTTACTGCTGATTGTTGTGATCAATTCAATTACCTCTACGATGACCATTGTCACGTCGTGTGTGCTCCGGATGGGGGATTTACCGGCCGGGGGGATGGTAAATGTCCCGATTTCAAAGGAGAAGTCAAGAAAACGCTGATCTGGCAAGACCGGAGAAAATAAGGGGTTACCGCTAGAGGCAGCCATTTGCGGCTATGATCGACGGCCCATTGCAGCTGCCGGAATGTTTCAGGCGAAGGGCAGACGGGGCGATGCGAAGAGTCCCGTTGCTTACATTTTTTCCAGGATGTCCATGAAATGCTTACTCCAGTATTCCACATCGTAGTGGGCAACGATGTCGTTAAGTCGTTTCATCCGCAGGGTGCTTTCGTTTTCATCCATGGTGAGGGCATGCAGCAGGCCTTCCTTCAGGTCCTTTTTATCATAGGGATTGCAAAGAATAGCATAGGGCAGCTCCACGGAGACACCGGCGAATTCGGATACGATCAGCTTGCCGTTGGCGTTTTCTTTTAGTCCCTGTACGGCTACATATTCTTTGGCCACCAGATTGAGGCCGTCGCGCAGCGGCGTGATCCAGCAGACATCGGCTACGGCATAATAATGAATGACTTCCTCAAAAGGGACCGAGCGGAAAAAGAAACGGATGGGTGTCCAGTCCAGGTTGGAGTACTTCCCGTTGATCCGGCCCACTACCTGCTCAAGTTCCCGTTGAATGCGCTCGTATATTTTCATGCCTTTCGCCGGAGGCGTGCAGATGTTGATGAGTTCCACTTTGCCATGAAATTCCGGGTAATCATTCAAAAACTGTTCAAAAGCCAGCAGCTTCTCCAGCGGACCCTTGACATAGTCCAGCCTTTCAATGGAAAGAATGATGTTTTTATCGCCGGTTTGCTTTTTCAACTCCGCAACAGCTTCCTTGGTGGCGGGCTTTTCATAGATCTCCCGGATGTAGGGAACGTTGACCCCCACCGGATTGGCGCCCAGTTTTACGTTTCCTGAAGCGGTTTCGATTTCCGTGCTCATTTCATCTACGCCCAGCGCGCAACTGTACGTCAGGTAGCGGCCCGCACAGTTTTCATGCGACAATACCCTAACGGGCGTATGGCTGCGAACCACATCTACAAAGTTCTCCACATAACGAGGGATGTGAAAGCCGATGTAATCGCATTGCAGCAGGCTGCCTATAATTTCCCGGCGCCAGGGAATGACGTTAAAGATATCGGCGGGTGGGAAAGAGGTGTGATGGAAAAAACCGATTTTGACATCAGGGCGTATTTGCCGGAGGTAGGCCGGTACCATCCATAGGTTGTATTCGTGAATCCATACGATGGCGCCCTGGTCCGCTTCATCGGCAGCTTTTTCAGCAAAGGCCCGGTTCACCTTGCAGTACTGCTCCCAATGGCTGTGGTTGAAAGTGGCTTTGTTGATAAAGGAAAAAAGTACCGGCCAGAAGGCTTCCTTGGAAAATATCTTGTAGAAGACCTCTACTTCTTTCTTGGTCAGCCCCACGCGGCTGGCAACGAGATTGGGATACTGTTGCTCATCAATATACACATCTTTTAAGTGGCGGCTTTTTTTATTGGCCACTTCTTCCCAGGCGATCCACGCACCGGAACGTCCGGTATTGAAGAACCCGAGCAGTGTAGGGATGATGCCGTTGGGGCTTTTTGGCGGCACCCGTTCCTTGCGGCCGTTGATTTCTCTCACTTCATAGGGAAGCCGGTGATACAGCATAACCATTTGAGGGGCGCCCGCATGGGGGTGCACCTCTATGGTCCGGCGGTGCGCATAGATTTCTTTGAATTCATGAAAATGACCCATCGCTTCCAGTATTCCTCCCGCTCCGCTTTTTTTCGCATGATAGACATGTTCCATTCCGGAGGTGGCTTCACTAAGCGCTTTTTCCGCCGCTCCCACGACCACGCCTTTGTAGCCGGTGTGGTAAAGGGAAAGGTCGTTGAGGGTATCTCCTGCCACCAGCACTTGTTCTTCGTCCATCTCCATGATTTTGACGAGTTGCTTTAAGGTATAGCCTTTGTTGATTCCTCCCGGCAAGATATCCAGGTACTGGTCCGCTGATAGCAAGACATCGCAATCGTAGGGGGCTACCAGCGATTTTATTTTTTCAATGTCGGTGTTTTTATCAAAATAATAAGAACACCGGCGCTGTTGCGGTACTTTTTGGTATTTCAACCCTTTGATCCTTTGGAGCTTTTTGCGTATGGCCAGCATACCGGGCCATTTTTTTTCGATTTGTGACTGCAGGGGCTGTATCAACTCCAGCGTCCGCCCGTTTAAAATTGTTGCGCCCACATCACAGATGATGTAATCAGGATTGGGAATAATCGAATCATTCAACAAGGGCAGAACGGATTCCATTCCCCGGCCGGTAACAAAGGCCAGCCGCATATCCTGCTGTTCTCTGATAAGGCGATAAAGTTTTAATTTATCCAGATTTCTCCCTCCCAGGAAAGTACCATCTAAATCCGTAGCTAATAACATCATAGTTTGTAGTTCTTTTTTAAATCAATACCTGTTCGAGCAACTTGAATTCCACGTAAGGAGAGATTTTGTTGTATAATATGCGATAAACCATGGATACAATAGGCATTTCCTGGTTCAGTGTTCGGGCCATTTTATAGATTCCTTCTACCGCGTAGTACCCTTCGGCGACCATTTTCATTTCGGTTTGGGCCAGGTCTACGGTATATCCCCTGCCGATCATCTGGCCGAAAGTGCGGTTGCGGCTGAATTCTGAATAGGCCGTTACCAACAAGTCTCCAAAATAGCCGGAATAACTCAAGTCCCTTTGCCGTCCGTCCATGGCCAGAAGAAATTCCCGCACTTCCCGTAACGCGTTGGATACCAGTACGGCCTGGAAGTTGTCTCCGTAATTCAGTCCCCGGGCGATGCCACAGGCAATGCCAATTACATTTTTCATAATGGCTGACAGTTCTACCCCTATGGGATCGTTATTGCCAATGGCTCTTACATAATCCAGTTGGATGGACCGGGTAAGGGCGGTGACTTTTTCCGGGTCTTCCCCGGCAATCGTCATATAGGTCTTTCGCTCCATCGCCACTTCTTCCGCATGGCAGGGGCCTCCGACAACAAGTTGCCGTTTATGCGGCACGTCAAACCGCCTGGTAATGAATTCCGAAGGGATCATGCTTCCGCCCCGAACCATTCCCTTAATAGAGATAATCACGTCCTTACCGGCAAGGCTATCGGCGGGTATGCCTGACAGGGTTGTTTCAAGGAACGCAGAAGGAATGGCAAATAAAACATGATCACAGCTCTGAATGACTTTGTCAATATCACTTTCCGGGTTTATCCGGTCTGTATCCAGAGGTAAAAACGTTAAGTAATTGGGATTGCGCCCTTCTTTTTTTATATGCGCTACCGAGTCGGGCGACCGGAGGAACCAATTGACGTGGACGCCACTTTCAGAAAATATTTTTACCAGTGCCGTTGCCCAACTCCCACCTCCAATAACGGATAATTGGCTGAGTGTGCTCAAAGCGGTTATATTTTTAAAAATTTTAATTCAAATTCACTTACAAAGATACAAAAAGAACAGGAAGGATAAAAACAGGCTGAACTTACAGTAATGCGTCCTCGTCCACCAGAAAAACATACACTTCTGCCGGGCCGTGTACGCCAATTACGGAAGTTTTTTCTATGTCGGATGTACGGCTAGGACCGCTTTGAAAAGAGATCATGGAAGGCAGTTCCGCGCCATATTTTTTCTGCAGCAATTTCATGGCGTCCCCGATGTCATCAACCAGCTGATTGATGTAGGCAACGACAAGATGCACCCGGGGGAATATACTTACTGTTCTGCCTGACGGCTGCCCCGCGCTCACGACTATGCTGCCACTGCGTGCAACCAGCGCTTCACAGGTAGTAAGCCCGGCATCGGCTTGGGCGATATCCGGTTCTATATTAAGGAAGGGAAGGTCAAAGGCTTCCAGCTGATGGAGCAAGGACAGGTCCCTGCAATAACAGTTGTTCCAATGTTCGTGGGCAGACAGCGCTGTTAAGTTGCGGGCCAGCTCTTCATGGTTGCTGCAAAACACAAAACGTCCTTTCAGCGCAGCGAAAGCTTCCGCAAAGGCGATCTCTAAGTTGGGACTCTTCGGTTCGAAAACCGGTTGATTGCCCTCGGCCCGCGGAAATGGCAGGGGAACGGGTTGGCTCAGCGCATTTCTTACCCGCTTGAGAATGTTTTCCTTAGCCGGGGAAACATTCATTGCTCCTCCTCTTTATTGTTGAATGCCGGACGAGGCTTAATGATCTCCTCCGGGGGCACATTGTCATCGGAAGGGGCTACGACTACCGGGGACTCGGTAGTATGGTCCTCAAAAGGCCGCGGCCCAAGCAAGCGGAGCAGGTCTGCCTGGTAGAGCACTTCTTTTTTCAGCAGTTCACTGGCCAACAGCTTCAACTGTTCTATCCTTTCAGACAACAATTCTTTGGTGCGCTTGTAGGCTTCATCAATCAGCTTGCGGACTTCCTCGTCGATCATACGTGCCGTTTCATCAGAATATGGTTTGTTGAAGGAATAATCACTTTGCTCCTCGTAGAAGGAGACATTGCCGACCTTCTTATTCATCCCGTAGACAGACACCATGGCATAGGCCATTTTAGTGATCACCTGCAGGTCGTTTTGCGCGCCGGTAGAAATTTTTCCAAAAATTAATTCTTCAGCGGCCCTTCCCCCGAGGGTCATGCACATGTCGTCCATGAGCTGTTCGGTATTGTAGAGGTATTGTTCTTTGGGCAGGTATTGCGCATACCCCAAAGCAGCTACCCCGCGCGGAACAATGGTCACCTTTACCAGCGGATTGGCATGTTCGAGGTACCAGCCGCAGATCGCATGACCGGATTCATGGTGGGCGATAATGGCTTTTTCTTCCGGGGAAATGAGCTTGTTTTTCTTTTCAAGTCCCCCGATGACACGGTCTACGGCATCATTGAAATCTTCCATCTCTACCATCTTCTTCCCTTTGCGGGCTGCAGTCAACGCAGCTTCGTTGCAGATATTGGCGATGTCAGCTCCTGCAAAGCCAGGGGTCATGGCGCCCAGCTTTTTAATGTCCAGATCCGGGGATACTTTAATGGGCTTTAAGTGTACTTCAAAGATTTTTTCACGGCCGGCCAGGTCTGGCTTTTCGATAGAGATCTGTCGGTCAAAACGCCCGGGCCGGAGCAGCGCTTTGTCCAATACATCAGGACGGTTGGTAGCGGCCAGCATAATGATGCCGCTGTCGGTACCGAAGCCATCCATTTCCACGAGTAATTGATTGAGGGTGTTTTCCCTTTCATCATTGCTCATCATCATGTTTTTGCCGCGCGCTCTGCCGATGGCATCGATCTCATCGATGAAAATCACACAGGGTGCCTTTTCCCGGGCCTGTTTAAAGAGGTCCCTGACACGGCTTGCGCCCACTCCCACGAACATCTCTACGAAGTCTGAGCCGGAAATGGAGAAAAAGGGCACCTGCGCCTCGCCGGCCATCGCCTTGGCCAACAAGGTTTTACCCGTTCCGGGAGGGCCGATAAGCAGGCAGCCTTTCGGGATCTTCCCCCCAAGCGCCGTGTACTTCTGCGGGTTTTTCAAAAAATCCACGACTTCCATTACCTCTTCCTTGGCCTCATCGAGTCCAGCCACATCATTAAAGGTTACCGACACGTGTGTGCCTTTTTCGAAAAGCTGGGCGCGGGATTTGCCAATGTTGAATATGCCTCCCGGGCCGCCGCTTTTTGCGCCGCCACCCATTTTTCGCATCAACAATACCCAGATGGCGATTAAAACCAGTATGGGCAGGATGAATTGCAGGATTCCGCTGAACCAGTCTGTCCTTTGCTTGTACAAGACATTGATGCTTTCTCCTTGGGTATAGCCCGCGGCCTTTTCCGCCTCTTCGAGCTTGTCATTAAAAGAGTCTACGCTGCCGATGGTGAACCGGTAATGCGGGCCCGGGTTGGGTGTGTTGAAACTGCCCTGGGCGACGTCTTTATATTTGGGCTCACTCAGCCGGTCCTGCTTTATATAAACTTCTACGTCTTTTTGGTTGGTGATCACCACCAGCTTGGCCACATCGTGGGATTCAAGTATCTTGCTTTTAAATTCCTGGTAAGAGATCTCCTTGGGAGAGCTGGAAAAATTAAAAAATTGCATGGATATCAGGATGATCCCGATAATCGCATAAATCCAATAAATATTAAAGCGGGGGTTTTTCCGCGGATTTTTATCGTTATTGCCGGGCGTGCCACTGTCCTTTTGCTGCATTCCGTTATTCCTAGTATTCATGTCAGAATTTACCGTATTAAGTAAAAAATTGCGTTGTTTTTCGCGTTTTATTTATCGCGGTATTGCTTTATTCCTTTTAACAATATAAAGGCGGTATTGGTTTCCTGCGCCTAAGATTCGTGTTTTTCCTGTAAAGTATCATTCCACATTTCCTCCAGACTATAAAAATGCCTGGTTTTTGGCTGGAAAATGTGGACGACGATATTTACATAATCTAATATCACCCACTGCAGGGTAGAAAGCCCCTCTTTCTCGTAGGGCTTTTCCTTTAATGATTTATGTACTTCTGTTTCTATATGTTCTGCAATAGCCTTTACCTGTGGAGGAGATCCTGCTTCACATACTATAAAATAATCTGCTACAGCTTCCGGGATTTTGCGAAGGTCTATAGAAACAATAGTTTCTCCTTTTTTTTCCTGTATGGCGCGGATAATGGTTTTGAATATCCTGCTTCTTTTATTAAGCTTCTTAATCGCTTTTTTGCGTTCGTTAATTGTGATTGATGAGGTCAATAAATCGTATTTTTGCTTTGCGTTAAAAAAACATGATACAAAGGTACTAATTCTTACTGAACAAGCGCTTTTACCGCTTTTAATGCGTTATTAAAATTAGTTAAAACATTATTAAAAATAAAAAGTTCAAACTCCGTGAATAACCTATCGGTGGGAACCCCGTTTATTAGCCTTGATGAGGTGGACAGCACCAACAATTATGCCATGGGGCAGTTGGCAAAAGGACACGTGAAAGAGGGAACAGCATGGTATGCGAACTTCCAACAGCAGGGCCGGGGACAAAGAGGCAAAAGCTGGCTGGCTGAGGCCGGGTCCAACATCAACCTTTCTGTTGTCCTTCAACCTGTTATGCTTAGTCCTTCGGATTTATTTGTATTAAACGCGCTGGTGGCGTTAGCGGCCTATGATTTTTTTAAAACATACGGTGGCGTGGAAAGCAGTATAAAGTGGAGCAATGACATTTACTGGCGTGACAAAAAGGCAGGGGGGATTTTGATCGAGAATGTGATACGGGGCTCGAAATGGACCCACGCCGTTATCGGCATAGGGATAAATGTGAACCAGGAGACTTTTCCCGCGTCGTTGCCCAATCCGGTCTCATTGAGACAGGTTACCGGACGTTCCTGGGATCCGGAATCTCTGGCTCGGGCTTTATGCAAACAGCTCGAGGCGCGTTACAACGCGATGGATCCGGGCCGTACCGCTGCTGTTATCGAAGAATATGAACACCGGATGTTCCGGCTCAGGGAACCCGCCTTGTTCGTCATGAATGGAGAAACCTTTGAAGGGTGTATCCACGGGGTAGAAAGGGATGGCAGGCTGATCTTGCAACGCGGGACGCGTTTGTTGCGGCTCGGTTTTGGGGAGGTGCGGTTTGTCGTTTAGTCGTTTTCTTTTAGATTCAGTTTTTCCAAAGTTGCCTGAGCGGCGATTTGTCCGGCATCTTTCTTTGAAAAGGCCTGCCCGCTGCCCATCTTTTTGCCGTCAATAACCGTGATGATGGTAAACAATCGCCTTCCTCCTTCGGGGTGTTCGTCCTGTAGTTCGAATTCAAGCTGGTGGCCGTTTTTATTGGCCCAGGAATAAAGCTTGTTTTTATGGTTGAGCTCTTCTTGTTCCAGGGAAGGGATGTCTACGAAGGGGTGAAGAATGCGGTGAATAATGAAAGCGCGGGTTTTTTTATATCCTTTATCGAGGTAAACCGCTCCGATAAGCGCTTCTAGGGTATTGCCGAAGATGCCGCTTATTTTGAGGTGGTTGCTGTTTTTATCATAATAGGTCAGCTGACGGAGTCCCATTTTGATCGCGATGCTATTCAGGGAATGGCGGTTCACGATCTTAGAGCGCATTTCGGTAAGGTACCCTTCGGGTTGTGTAGGATATTTCTTATACAGGTAATCCCCGATGATGGCCCCCAAGATGGCATCTCCCAGGTATTCTAAACGTTCGTTATTTTCATCCGTCGGATCCGTGGTGGAGCGGTGACTCAGCGCCACCTGGTAAATGGCTATTTTCCCCGGTCGGAAACCCAGCAGATTCTTAAGTTTTTTGCGAAGCAGACGGTTGTCGTTTTGGGTCTGTATAGAGCTATCCGGCGTATTTTCTGTATTTAATATGTCTTCTTTACTTCCCTTCACAAAGTTTAGGAAACGTATTTTTTGAAAATGATAGTCGCGTTATGCCCGCCAAATCCGAAGGTATTGCTTAATGCGGCGTTGACCGTTCTTTTCTGCGCCGTATTGAAAGTAAAGTTTATTTTCGGATCCAGTTGCGGGTCTTCAGTGGAATGATTGATGGTGGGGGGCACAATGCCGTCCCTGATGGCGAGGATACTCGCAATGCCTTCTACAGCGCCCGCGGCCCCTAAGAGGTGGCCGATCATGGATTTGGTAGAGCTGATGTTCAGCTTGTAAATGGAATCGCCAAAAACTTCCCGGATGGCCTTTACCTCGGCCACGTCACCCAGCGGGGTAGAGGTACCGTGTACATTGATGTAGTCAATTTCATAGGGTTTCATTTCCGCGTTTTCCAGTGCGCGTTTCATGGCCAGTTCAGCGCCGAGACCTTCAGGATGGGGAGCGGTGATGTGGTGTGCGTCCGCAGAAGCGCCTCCTCCGGCCAGTTCCGCGTAAATGGTCGCACCCCGGGCACGCGCGTGTTCCAGTTCTTCCAGTACGATGGTTCCCGACCCTTCGCCTATGACAAAGCCGTCGCGGTCCAGGTCAAACGGACGAGAGGCTGTTTGCGGAGAGTCATTGCGTTCCGAAAGGGCCTTCATGGCATTAAATCCGCCTACTCCTGCTTCATTGATTACGCTTTCAGATCCACCAGCTACCATTACGTCGGCTTTTCCCATGCGGATATAATTGAGGCCTTCAATAATGGCATTTGTGGAGGAAGCGCAGGCCGATACCGCCGCGAAATTAGGCCCCCTGAAATTGTAGCGCATGGCAATGTGCCCGGCTGCAATATCAATGATCATTTTGGGAACGAAAAAGGGACTGAATCTGGGAGTGCCGTCGCCGGTATAGAAGTTTTTTAATTCCTCGCAAAGGGAATTGAGCCCTCCGATCCCCGAGGAATGGATTACGCCAACCCGTTCGGTGTCTACCCCGGAATTTTCGATACCCGCATCCGCTATAGCCTCCTGGGCGGAGATCAGGGCGGTTTGTGTAAACCGGTCCAGCCGGCGTATTTCTTTGCGATCCAGGTAATCAGCCGGATCAAAGCGCTTTAGTTCGCAGGCGAACTGTGTTTTAAATTTAGAAGCATCAAACAATTGAATGAAATCGGCCCCGGATACACCGGAAGTAAGTCCTGCCCAAGATTCGGCTACAGAATTTCCTACCGGAGTAATTGCTCCAAGGCCTGTTATGACTACTCGTCTAAATTTCATTAATGGTTTGGTAAATTAAAGGGGGTGGTTATTTTGCATGTTCTTCCAGATAGGCTACCGCCTGCCCCACAGTTGTAATGGTTTCGGCTTGCTCGTCGGGGATGGAGATGTTGAATTCTTTTTCAAATTCCATGATTAATTCTACAGTGTCAAGGGAATCCGCTCCCAGGTCGTTGGTGAAGCTGGCTTCCTGAGTGACTTCGGCTTCGTCCACTCCCAATTTGTCGATAATGATCTTTTTTACACGTGATGCAATGTCTGACATAACAGTAGTTTTTAAATTTTAATTGGGTGCAAAAATATGCTTTTTATTGAAACAAGCATGTTTTTATGAAATATGTTGCGATTAACCTATTCCAATTCAGGCTTCTAAGGTAAAAACTTTATGGTAATTTTAAAATTATTTTTCGCCGCTAGACTACCATTCATTGAAGGGTATAGCCATTTAAGTAAAAAACAGAAAAAACACATTTGGTCAGTATAACTTTGTCCCTCCTGTTTTTAACAAAGAAAATTATTTTCTCCATGACTAAATGGGTTACCCGGGTCATTGTACTGCTTGTAATAGCCGGAGTTATTGGCTTGCTGGCGTATAATAAAATTACGAAAGACCAGACCAGGCAGGCAAAGGCAAATGATATGCGCTCCCATAAAACGGGGGCATTAATGGTGGATGGATTTGTGGCAACAGCTACCGACATGCCCAATGAAGTAGTAACCACCGGGACGTTATTAAGCAACGAACTTACAGAAATAAGGCCGGAGGTCAGCGGTCGCATTACCCATATTTATTTTCACGAAGGAAATTATGTAAAGAAGGGCGCTTTGCTTGTTAAGTTATTTGACGGCGACTTACAGGCGCAGGTGGAGAAACTGAAAATTCAAAAAGCGCTGGCCGATACGACTCTTGCACGCCAGGAGCAATTGTTGGCCATTGACGGTATCAGTCGACAGGCCGTGGACGCTACCCGCAATCAGGTAGCTACTTTTCAGGCACAATTGGATTATTATAAAGCGGAGATAAGCAAGACGGCTATCCGGGCGCCTTTTAGCGGAATGCTCGGTTTAAGGCAGGTGAGTGAAGGGGCTATCGTTTCTCCTTCCACTTTGATCACGAAGATCTATCAGAATAATCCGCTTAAGCTTGAGTTTTCTATCCCGGAAGAATATGCCAACCAGGTAAAGGAAGGGGACAAGGTGTCCTTCACCACCTCCGCTTACCGGAACGATACTTTCAACGGAGCAGTGTACGCCATCAATCCCGGGGTCAATCCCGCAAGCCATACCCTGGCTATGCGTGCCCGTGTACCTAACAGAGGCAACCGGCTTACCCCGGGTGCTTTTGCTTCCGTACACATCGACCTCCGCGAGATAAAAGATGCCATCATGGTGCCTACCCAATCCCTTCTTCCGACTACCAAATCAGACCAGGTCGTAATTTGTGAAAACGGTAAAGCGAAATTCGTTGCCGTGGAGACCGGTCTGCGGACGAAAGATAAAGTACAGATTATTTCCGGCGTGCAGGCGGGGGATACCGTTCTGACCACTGGCATATTACAGGTACAACCCGGTATGGAAGTGCAATTTTTAAGTATAACGGACTGATTTTTCTTTAACAAAAATGATTTTATAGAGACTGGCTATTATGAGTTTACCTTCCGTATCCCTTAAGCGCCCGGTATTGGCCATCGTGATGAGTATCCTCATTGTGATATTCGGCATTGTGGGCTTTACCTTTCTGGGCGTACGCGACTATCCGGCTATTGATCCGCCGATTATCAGCGTACGGACTTCCTATACCGGAGCCAACGCGGATATTATGGAATCGCAGGTGACCGAGCCTTTGGAGAAGGCGATTAACGGGGTGCCCGGCATTCGGACCATCACTTCTACCAGTTCGCAGGGTTCCAGCAGCATCAATGTGGAATTTAACCTGGGCGTTAACCTGGAAACGGCGGCAAACGACGTGCGGGATAAGGTGTCGCGTGCCTTGCGATCTTTACCCCAGGATCTGGATGCTCCTCCCGTGGTGAGTAAGGCGGATGCCAACGCCTCCCCTATTTTAGCCATGACCTTGCAGAGTAACAAGCGAAGTCAGCTGCAGTTGTCGGACTATGCCTCTAATGTGTTAATGGAAAGGCTGCAGACGATTCCCGGGGTAAGTGCCGTACAGGTATGGGGAGAAAAAACCTACGCGATGCGGTTGTGGCTGAATCCTTTGAAAATGGCGGCTTATGACATCACGCCTATGGATGTTCAGCAGGCGCTGGCTGCCCAAAACGTGGAATTGCCGTCGGGGAAACTGAGCGGACAAGCGACGGAGCTGACCATTCGAACCTTTGGCCGCCTGTATACCCCCAAACAGTTCAGCCGGTTAATCGTCAAAAATATCAACGGACACATCATCCGCTTTGCCGACATCGGTCATGTGGAACTGGGTGCAGAAGATGAGGAAACGGTATTAAAGTCTAAAAGCGTGCCCATGGTGGGGCTTGCGATTGTCCCTTTACCGGGGTCCAACTATGTCGAGATAGCCGACGAATTTTACCGGCGTATGGAACGGATCAAAAAAGACATGCCGGAAGACTTCAAAACTGACATCATGTTTGATGACAGCCGGTACATTAAAAATTCTATTCATGAAGTAGAAGAAACCCTCATCATTGCGATTGTACTGGTGATACTGATTATTTATTTCTTTTTCAGAGACTGGGTGATCGCCCTGCGGCCGCTTTTTGATATTCCGGTTTCCCTGATTGGAGCCTTTTTCATCATGTATGTGCTGGGGTTTTCCATCAACATCCTCACCCTGCTGGCCATTGTGCTGGCGACAGGGCTGGTGGTGGACGACGGTATTGTGGTCACGGAGAATATCTTTAAAAAGCTCGAAGCGGGATTGCCTAAGATGAAAGCCTGCAGAGAGGGATCCGAGGAGATCTTTTTTGCGGTAATAGCGACCTCTATCACGCTGGCCTTTGTGTTTTTGCCCATTGTCTTTTTACAAGGCTTTGTGGGCAGGCTTTTCCGGGAATTTGGTATCGTAGTCGCCGGCGCGGTATTGATCTCTGCTTTTGTATCGCTGACATTGACCCCGGTATTGAATTATAAAATGGGCGGAAGCAATTACAGCCAGTCCTGGTTCTACCGGAAGACCGAACCCTTTTTTCGCTGGATGGAAGGCGGGTACAAAAATTCCTTGACCGACTTTATGAAGGCGCGCTGGGTGGGCTTTTTGTTGATCCTGGGATGTGTAGCGATGATCTTTTTTATCGGCTCCAACCTGAAATCGGAGCTTGCCCCGCTGGAAGACCGGGGTAAATTCAGGGTGTCGCTAACGGCGCCGGAAGGGACTTCTTTTGAAGCTATGGATGACTATGTGGATGCCGAGACCCGCTTTATCCAGGATTCCATTCCTGAAGCCACTAAAGTGATGACAGTGACGGCGCCTTCCTGGGGAAGCAATGGGGGCAGCAATACAGGGTTTGGGTTCATCACCCTGACGCCTCCTGATGAAAGAGCACGCAGCCAGGCGGAAATTGTCAACTATTTCAACGCCCATCAACGCTTTTTTCCGCAGGGCCGGGCTTACGCCATGCAAACACCGACCATACAAGTGGGGCACGGACACGGTCTTCCTGTTCAGTTTGTGATTCAAAACATCAATTTTGATTCCATTGCCACCGCCTTGCCGGTCTTTATGAACAAAGTCACTGCAGACCCGACCTTCCAGGTGGTGGATGTGGATCTCAAATTCAATAAACCCGAACTGAAAGTAAACATTAACCGGGACAAAGCCAGCCAGCTGGGGGTGTCTATTTCAGATATCGCCCAGACGTTGCAGCTTGCTTTTTCCAATGTACGTTACGGTTATTTCAATATGAACGGCAAACAGTATGAAGTGATCGGTGAAATGGATTGGAACTACCGCAATGCGCCGGGGGATCTTAAAAACCTTTATGTGAAAAACAACGAAGGACGGTCCATTTCCCTGGACAACCTGGTCACCATGGAGATGAGCACCAGCCCGCCGAAGATATATCATTATAACCGTTATAAATCAGCCACTATTTCCGCCAGCCTGGCTCCGGGAAAAACGCAGGCCGAAGGCATAGCGCGCATGCAGGAAATAGCTGACGCGACCCTGGGACCTACTTTTACTACTGCGCTTGCCGGTTCTTCCAGAGACTTTGCGGAGAGTTCCTCCAACACCTATTTCGCTTTTGTGCTGGCATTGGTCCTGATCTACCTGGTGTTGGCCGCGCAGTTCGAAAGCTGGGTAGATCCTTTTGTGATTATGCTGACGGTTCCTTTGGCTATTGCGGGCGCTGTGCTTTGCCTGTGGCTTTTTGACCAGACGATAAATATTTTCTCCCAGATCGGAATGATCATGCTTATCGGGCTGGTGACAAAGAACGGGATATTGATCGTTGAGTTTGCGAATAAAAAACGCGACAGCGGAATGAGCAAAATAGCCGCGGTAATAGAGGCTTCTTCTTTGCGTCTTCGTCCTATATTGATGACCAGCATGGCGATGTCGTTGGGTGCCCTGCCGATCGCCCTGTCCCTGGGGTCCGCTTCCACCAGCCGCATTCCCCTGGGGATCGTGATCGTGGGTGGAATCATCTTTTCTTTGATTTTGACGCTGTTTGTCATCCCGGCCATGTATTCTTTCTTATCCAGAAGGGCCCCCATCAAGCCGTTGGAAGAAGAAGCGATGTTGCTGCAAAGAGAGACCGTTAGTGACCATGCCTCATGAAACAGAGGGCCAAAAATTAAACCTATGAAGCTTTTCTTGTCTATTGTCTTATGTTTGTTTGCCTTTTCTTTTTGCCACGGCCAGGAGTTGATGACGCTTGACGATGCACTGCGCATCGGGTTAAAAAATAACTACGATATATTAATGGCCAGAAACCGGAAGGAGGCGGCTGATTTGAACTATCAATATGCTTTTGGTGCGTTTTTGCCCAGCATAACCGGGTCCGCTTCCCGTACGTGGTCCACCGTGCATGTTAATCAAAAATATTCGACAGGTAACCAGGTGGAGCGCAAAAACTCCAGGTCCAATAATACCGCGCTTTCCGCTGACCTGGACTGGACGTTGTTTGACGGACTCCGGGTATTTGCCACCAAGGACAAGCTGCAAGCGATCCGCGAGCTGGGCACCCTTCAGGTGAAGGAGCAGGTGGTGAATACCGTAGCTGAAATGATCAACGCATATTATACCATTATCCTGCAAAAGCAGGAATTAAAAACGATTGTCGAGCAAATGTCCATTTCGAAAGAAAGGGTGAGGATCGCCTTTAATAAATTACAGAGCGGCCTGGGGTCTAAAATAGATTACCTGCAGGCTAAAGTGGATTTAAATGCCCAAAAAGCCGACTCGCTTCTTCAACAAACGCGGATTGCAGAAAGTAAGACCCTGCTCAACAGGCTGATCCAATTGCCCGAGGCACAAAACTACCGGGTAACCGATTCCATTCCGGTAAATATGGGCTTGCATTTAGCCGATATACGGCAGACCGCGCTTGATCAAAACTACAGCTTGTTATCTGGCAAGAAGAACATACAGATCGCCCAGCTTTCCCTCAAAGAGATCAAACGCAGCCGGTTTCCGGTTATTTCCTTCACCTCCAGCTATTCTTTTAGCAAGCAAAACTCTCAGGCCGGTTTTTTTCTTTTCAACCAGAGCAATGGGTTGAATTACGGACTGAAAGCTTCTATTCCGATCTTTGAAGGGTTCAACATCACCCGCCAGGCCAAGCAGGCGCAACTGGATATCGCCTATGAGCAGCTGGACCTTGAGGACAACCGCCTGGAGATTACCACCGCGGTGCGGAATGCTTTCACCGATTACGGCTATTATAAAAAGGCCATGACCCTGGAGCTGGAAAACATGGATGTGGCTGAAGAGAATGTAAAGGTAACGCTGGCGGCGTTCCGGCTGGGACAGGTCAGTTCCATAGAGGTTAAAGAAGCCCAGCAAAGCTTGGCGGATGCCCGGATGCGCCTGATCACGGCCCGCTATAACGCCAAACTCGCTGAAACAAAACTCCTTCGCCTCCAGGGGCATTTGCTGCGCTGAGACAAAGCCTGTGCTGCCCGGGCGCACAGGGCGGCAGCGCTCGTTGAAAGCTTCCGGAGAAAGCAGAAAAAAAGTTGATGATAAATGATACTTTTGTTTCATACTAAACAGCGGGGGGCGCATGTTTTCTAAACAGATTTTTAACCGAAAGGGGATTGCCGGGGCAAGTTTTTTACTTCTTCTTTTTACCATCCAGTTTGCCAACTGCCGAAAGAAAGAACCGGCGCACCGGCCGCCTGAGCGGCTTGTCTTTGATTCCACTCCGGTGGCCCGTCGGCTCACCCCTTTGATCGGGGAAATTTCGGGGATTGCAGACAGCAAAGTAAACCCGGGTTTTCTTTGGGGCGAGCAGGACAGCGATAAGCCGCCACTGCTGTACCTGATCAACCACAACGGGAACCTAAAGAAAGACCTTTATATAAAAGGAGTCATTAACACGGACTGGGAGGACATGACCCTGTCGGGAGATCGGCTTTTTATTGGCGATATCGGGGACAACACTTTGCAGCGGAAAAGCTACTGCTTCTATTATTTTAAAGAACCCGATGCCGCAGCTGATACTGTTTATGGCGTGAAGTGCCTCCGGTTTACGTATCCAGATGGACCGCATAATGCGGAAGCTTTTCTGGTAGACGCCGCCGCGAATGCTGTTTTTATCATTACCAAAAACGACCGCCCCTCCAAAATGTATAAGGTATTGCTCCCCCGGGACGGTACCGATGAAGTCGTCGTGGCCCAGCCGGCAGGAGCCTTAACTTACTCCGGCGTTGTTTCCGCATGCCAGTCGCCGGATGGGAAAGAAATTATCGTAAAAACCTATCTTGGATTACATTATTACAAACGACAGCCAGGCCAATCGCTGCCTGCTGCCCTGGCCGGAGCGTATGCCCAACTGCCCTACCTGCTGGAACCCCAGGGGGAAGCCGTATGCTTTGCCCGGGATAATTCCGGTTTTTATGCCTTAAGCGAAAAGGGATTTGCCGATTTCGTGATGGTTTATTTTTACAAGCGGAATTGAGCAGATAGAGCCTGCCCTTTCCTTTTCCCTCCCGCAGGGGAAGGCGCCCTATGTATATATTACAAAATAATTTAATATTATTATTTTTACCAGAAAAATACGTTTTTTGGACAATCTGACCTAAATATATCAAATTAGAAAATTTATATATTTTACAGAATTTAGGAACGAATTATTAGTATTATTTCATTATTATGCTGTTAAGTTAATTATAATCTAAATATTTTACTTCATAATGAATATTATTTATAATTTACTACCTTTGCTTTGAATGTATTTAATGAATTGTAAATAATATTATATGAAAAAATTATCACTTTTAGGTTGGATTTCTTTCCTTTTGTTGGCAATATTGGCTCTGGCCGGAGCGATTGTTTCCCCGGACAAACTGATTTCCCCTGAAGGATTGGTACCGGCGGATATCGCCTGGGTAGTGGTAGCGGGAACCCTGGTTTTTTTAATGACGCCGGGGCTGTCCTTTTTTTACGGGGGGATGGTCAACAGCAAAAATATCATTTCCACCATGTTACAAAGCTTTATAGCTACCGGCCTGATAAGTATTCTGTGGGTGGTGGTGGGCTTTAGCCTGGCTTTCGGTGATTCTTTTCATGGATTAATTGGCAATCCCATGGAGTTTTTCTTTTTCAGGAATGTGCTGGACGGCGATCCCTGGCCCCTGGCGCCTACGATTCCCCTGCTGTTGTTTGCCTTATTCCAAATGAAGTTTGCCATTATCGCACCGGCCCTGGTGGTCGGCGCTGTGGCCGAACGCATACAGTTCAGGGCGTATCTTTTATTTATGGTGCTCTTTAGCGTGCTTATTTACGCCCCTGTTGCCCATTGGGCCTGGAACCCCGAAGGCATCCTGGCGCAAATGGGCGTACTGGATTTTGCCGGGGGAACCGTGGTCCATATTTCTGCAGGTTGTGCCGCCCTTGCCGGTGCACTGGTACTCAAGCGTCGGAAGGCGCATATCCAACAAAGGGCTACCCAGCCGGCTAACATCCCCTTTGTATTGCTGGGAACAGGCTTGTTGTGGTTTGGCTGGTTTGGCTTTAACGCCGGCTCCGCGCTGGGAGCAAATGTCCTGGCGGTTTCCGCCTTTGCCACCACCAATACGGCTACGGCGGCTGCCGGGCTGAGTTGGATATTCTTCGACAGTATCCGGGGCAGGAAGCCTTCGGCTATGGGTTTTTGCATGGGCGCTGTGGTGGGTATGGTAGCGATTACTCCGGCATCAGGCTATGTAGGCATTCCGCAAAGCCTGTGTATCGGTTTTGTGGCCGCGCTCATTTCAAACCTGGTAGTGCATTGGAAAAGCAAATCGGTTATAGACGATACTTTAGATGTATTTCCCTGCCACGGGGTGGGGGGAATGGTAGGCATGTTGTTGACCGGCGTATTTGCTTCAACCGCCATCAACAGTGGCGCCGTGGATGGTTGGATGTATGGGAACCTGTCGCTTTTTGTTGATCAGCTCTTGGGCATGTTGCTGGTAGTAGCCTATAGTTTTGGCATGGGCCTGCTTATATTCAAAGTAGTCAACCTGATCTATCCGGTCCGGGTAAGCGAAACCGAAGAAGAAGTAGGGCTGGACATCAGTCAGCATGATGAAAGGTATCACGCCAATGACCCGGTACCTCCCATCTATACTTTTGAATATGTTTAACAACCGTTATTAACCCTTTTAAAAATAGATGCATGAAAAAGCTTTGCTTTGCGCTGCTGGCCCTTTGTACGGGCACCTCGATTTTAGCTCAGGATAAGGACACTACAACGAAAAAAAAATGGACGGTCTCCGGTTACGGCGGTCTCTATTATAAACACAATTTCAATGATAATCTCACGGACAATAAGACAAGCTTTACCAGGTCGGATGGTTCCTTCGAACTGGGGATGCTTTCGGTAAAAATCCAGCATGCCGTCGGAAAGGTCGGATTCACCGGTGACCTGGGATGGGGAAAACGTGCCGATGCCTTTTCCTATCATGACAACAAGTCTTCGGTTATGCTTAAGCAGCTCTATATGGACTATCGTCCGGTGGCCTGGATGAAATTTACGGCGGGGAGCTTTGCTACTTACGTGGGCTATGAACTGGTGGATGCCGACTTAAACGGCAACTACAGCATGTCGTATATGTTTTCTTTCGGGCCGTTTTTTCATACCGGCATGAAGGCGGAAGTCACTGCTGGCGACCATGTTTTCATGTTGGGGGTTTTTAACCCGACGGATTATAAATACGCACCGCTCAACAGCCGGAAATTTATCGGCGGGCAATGGGCTTTTCATCCCAAAGGCACTTCTTTTTTTTCTTACCTGAATTATATAGGCGGGGAAGATACCAGCGGCGTGAAAAATGACCAGGTCGACCTGGTTTTAAACTACTTGTTTAGTTCTCACTTTAGCATAGCTTACAATGGTTCTTACAGCTATTATAGCACAGGGGGGACGGATGCAGCTTGGTGGGGAAGCGCGCTCTATTTAAAGCTCAACTGTAGTGAAACCTTGGGCTTTACCTTACGAGCCGAATATTTTAGCGATAAAGATAACCTGAAGGTGTTCACGGATAAAGCGGCATTTCCGGCGGGCGGTTCCATATGGGCCTTTACGCTTTCAGCGGGTTACCGCCTTGGACCGCTGACGCTTATTCCGGAATTCCGTTTTGACCGGGCAGCGGCACCCTTGTTTACAAAAAACGGCCGGGTAAAAAAAGGTTCGGCCAATATGCTCCTGGCAGTCCTGTATAGTTTTTAGACCTTGTCGTTTACCGACTTGAAAATCTGGTTCTCGCAAGAGAGAGCGGGGGTTCGAAAATAAGTATAAATTACTGAGAATTAAGTAGCTAAATTCAGATAGGTGCAAGTAGACTTTGGTTTGATTAAGTGGTTTTAAAAACTCAAAATCGGCCACGGTTCGGCAAAGCCTCAAAGGCCGCTCTCCCGACCCCGCTTGAGCAGTGGCTCCGCCGGCTGCCCCGAAGCAGGGCGGGTTTGTGTTTGTCAGTTGCCATTATTCCCTGTAAATTTGTAGGATGATGTTCCAGCTTGATGCCCCCTACCAACCCTCCGGAGACCAGCCGGAAGCCATCCGCCAGCTCACGGAAGGATTGGAAAACGGCGATCCGTTTCAGGCGCTCCTGGGGGTGACCGGTTCCGGAAAGACCTTCACCATAGCCAACGTCATCGAAAAGGTACAGCGGCCTACGCTGGTATTGACGCACAACAAGACATTGGTTGCACAGCTTTACGGGGAATTCAGGCGGTTTTTTCCGGAGAACTCGGTCGAATATTTTGTGTCCTATTATGACTATTATCAGCCCGAAGCCTACATGCCGGTGTCCGATATCTATATTGAAAAGGACCTGGCGATCAATGACGAGCTGGATAAGCTTCGCTTGAGAGCTACCTCCAACCTGCTCTCCGGGCGACGTGATGTGATTGTGGTGGCCAGCGTAAGCTGTATTTACGGCATAGGGAATCCCAGGGAGTACGCCAACAGCATCATTCGGATTCATGAAGGGCAGACGCTGAACCGGAATCAACTGTTACGAGATTTGGTAAGCGCGCTTTACAGCCGGACTACGCTGGAATTTGAAAGGGGGCAGTTCCGGGTGAAAGGTGATACCATTGACATCAACTTGCCCTATGTAGATTATGCCTATCGCGTGTCTTTTTTTGGGGATGAAATCGAGGAAATTGAACAGTTCGACCCCGAAACCGGAAGACGCATGAGCCGCATGCAGGACGCGGCGATTTTTCCTGCGAACCTTTACCTCGCTCCCAAGGATATGATGCAGCAGATTCTTTTTGAGATTCAGGATGAACTTGCTGCCCAGGTGGCCTATTTTAAGAAGATGAACCGCCCTGAGGAGGCCAAGCGCATATCGGAAAAAGTGAATTATGACCTGGAAATGATCCGTGAACTGGGCTATTGCAATGGCATTGAAAACTATTCGCGCTTTTTTGACCGCCGGCTTCCGGGCGACCGGCCATTCTGCTTGTTTGATTATTTTCCGGAAGACTTTCTGACCGTAATTGATGAGAGCCACGTAACCGTTCCGCAGGTTAGCGGCATGTTCGGAGGAGACCGTTCCCGTAAGCTGAATTTGGTGGAATATGGATTCCGGCTGCCTTCTGCGCTGGACAACCGGCCGTTGAATTTTCCGGAATTCGAGGGCCTGCTCGGACAAACTATTTTCATGAGTGCGACTCCCGGTAAATATGAACTCAATAAAACGGAAGGCCTGGTGGTTGAGCAGGTTGTTCGGCCGACCGGACTGCTGGATCCGCCTATAGAAGTCAGGCCAAGCGCCAACCAGATCGATGATTTGCTGGACGAGATAGATGAACGGGTCAACAGAGGCCACCGGGTATTGGTGACTACGTTAACCAAAAGGATGGCCGAAGAATTAGACAAATACCTGAAACGCATCAATATTAATTCCAGGTATATTCACAGCGAAGTGGACACCCTGGAAAGGGTGGAGATCCTCCGGCAATTGCGATTGGGGGAAGTGGACGTCTTGGTAGGGGTTAACCTGCTAAGGGAAGGGCTAGATCTGCCGGAAGTGTCCCTGGTGGCTATTTTAGATGCAGACAAAGAGGGGTTTTTACGGAATGAGACCTCCCTTACACAAACAGCTGGTCGCGCCGCAAGAAATGTAGATGGGCTGGTGATCTTTTATGCCGACAAGATGACCGACAGCATGCAACGTACCATAGATGAAACGAGCCGGAGAAGAGAAAAACAGCTGAGTTATAATGCGGAGCATGGCATTACACCGGTAACCGTTATGAAGTCAAAAGAAAACATCTTTGAACAAACGGCCGTACTGGAAATTAAAAACTATGATGAAAAATCTCAATTGGCCATAGACGACCGGGCGCCTAAGGTGGCGGAGGAGGTGGTATATGAAACAAGGGAACAGTTGCAAAAGGCGGTAATGCAAACAAAAAAACAAATGAACAAAGCCGCTAAAGCGCTTGATTTTCTGGAAGCCGCCCGTTTAAGAGATAAAATGTTCGCCTTGGAAAAGCAATTGGAAGAAAAAGAGCAGAAACAATAATCCCCTGGGTCTCCCGGGCCGCGACCGCTTATGTTAACAAAATGAATCGCGACCCCAACAGTGATGAACTAAATAATTAGTAATAAACTAATGGTTTAAAAATAACGGTTGTATAACCGTATGGTAGCGCCTCTTCTTTTTTTCTGAATGCTTTTCAGTTCGGCGAGGCTAAATGTTCCCTTGTTGTTGTTGGGAACCAAATGGGTAGCCAGTGTTTCCTTTACGATAAATCCATCTAAAGGAACATCTGTGGTTACGCGCTTTTGTTGATTTAACATTTCCTGATTCATGATCTCAAATTTTAAAAATAAATAGGGCGTTAACTTGCCTTTCGGCCAAGAACAATAATCAAAAAAAACAACTGCGCAGTGTTTTAATTTTCAGGTCGTTTTTTACAGGTTTACGTCCTTCAAATCGGGCGCAAAGGTACGACGTGTTTTTATAATAAAAAAACTTTTTTGTTAAAAATAACATAATAAAAAAATTTTTTCGTGTAAATTATTTATTTTCAGTGGATAATAACGATAATTATTTTTTTAAGTTCACTTAAAAATAATTTTATAAGTGCTCGTTTTTGGAGGCTCCCTGGAATTTTTAACCCAAAAACGGCTTCAAATGAGCAATAAATAATTAAAAAGAAGAGGTGGATCCAGCGGTTTTGTCTGCTGTTTTTTGATTGATAGACGGGACTGGTTTTTCCTCAAAAAAAAGATAACAATAAAAAAAATTTTATATTTGAGACAAAAACACTGTATGCAAACCTCACACACCGTTACTACGATTAAGGACACTACCGGTAATCCGGCCGTACTCGGACTGTTTTGTTTTGGAATAACTACCGTTTTGCTCAATATTCATAATGCGGGTTTTATTTCGATGAATTCCATGATCCTCGGCATGGGAATCTTCACCGGGGGGCTTGCCCAGGTGATAGCCGGCATACAGGAGTGGAAGAAGGACAATACTTTTGGAGCGACGGCGTTCACCGCTTACGGCATGTTCTGGATCACCCTGGTGGCTATTTTATTGATCCCTCAAACCTCCTTTGGCGAGGCTTTTGCGCCGGATGCCACCTCTATGGGCGTTTTCCTTTTTATGTGGGGAGTGTTTACCTTGTATATGTTTTTCGGCACCTTGAAAATGAACCGCATGCTGCAAGTGGTGTTCTTTACCTTAACGATATTGTTTTTCCTGCTGGCCGTTACCGAGTTTACCGGTAATAAAGCCTTAGGGCGGTTCTCCGGCTATGAAGGAATTGTTTGCGGCCTTTCCGCCTGCTATGGCAGCGCCGCTCTTGTATTGAATGAAGTATATGGCAAAACCGTATTGCCGATTGGCATAAAACCTGCCCCGATGTCGATAGTGGAGGAAGATACACCGGCGGTAGCCTGATCCCGCCGAACTTTCGGATTTGACAACAGGAGATGGTTGACGACCTGAAAACAAACACTGTCTTTAGGCTTTCACGCGTATGGGAGGTGTCCTGCCCAAACGGTTTATATAGAATCGCTGTAAAACCAACTGATCGCCTTAGGTGTGGGTTGGATATAAGGCGCAGAATCAACCTTGTGAAAGCATATATTGACGTATGGTTTGTGGGGAGGCCTCGCCTATTGAACAAGCGAAATACCCGTCCGACCAAAATGTTTGTTCGC